>JAJDYL010000135.1 GCA_022825195.1 Alphaproteobacteria bacterium | reverse complement strand
TGCGCGGCGGGATGCCGGGCGCACTTCGCCTGTGCGTCGAATGGGGGTCGTTCCGGCGCCGGGCCGGAGAGGCGGGAAGCGGACCCATGGACACCGCTGCCCTGGGAGCCATTGTAGCATAATTTCCTAGAATGCAAGCCCCTTGCGGATAATTATATCCACATATGCGAACAAAACGGCTTTCGCCTGTGGAAAACTATACAGGCAGACCGACCCGGGGGCCGGGGCGACGAAAGAGGTGCAGGCGGCGCCCTTCGATACGGCTACTCAGGATAAGGGGACAGAGAATCGGGACGCCGGGCGTCGACCCGGGCCATGCGCCCTGTCCGCAACATCCGGACCGGACGGCAATGGAATGCCGTACACCCTACTCCGCCGCGGTCAGGCCGGGGCGGTAGAGGGTACGGGGACCGTCGCGTTCGTATTTGCGCGCCGGCGTTTCCACCACATCGGCGAGCGGCGCGGCCTGGCGGGAGCGCAGGACCTGCAATTCCGGCGGACGGCCGTAATCCGTGGTGCGCTGGACCGGCCGGCGCCCCGCTTCGCGGATGGTCTCCTCCATGCGGTGCGGCGCCATCTCCTGGCCGTGGACCGTGCCGGCCGCGCGGGTGATGCTCTCGTTCATCAGGGTGCCGCCGAGATCGTTCGCGCCTGCCGCCAGCGCCGCCGGAACGCCTTCCGGCCCCATCTTGACCCAGGAGGTCTGGATGTTGGTGAAGTGCGGCGCGAGCGCGAGCCGCGCGACGGCGTGCATCAGCACCGCCTCCCGGAAGGTCGGCCCCTTGCGCGCCCGGCCCTTCAGGTAGATCGGCGCTTCCATGTGGACGAAGGGCAGCGGCACGAACTCGGTGAACCCGCCGGTGCGCTCCTGCAGGGCGCGCAGCCGCAGCAGGTGCCGCGCCCAGTGCGCCGGCCGCTCGACATGGCCGTACATGATCGTCGCGGTGGACCGGATGCCGAGGCCGTGCGCGGTCTCCATGACGTCCAGCCATTGCTGCGTGTCGATCTTGTCCGGGCAGATGATGCGCCGCACCTCGTCGTCCAGCACCTCCGCGGCCGTGCCCGGCAGGGTGCCGAGGCCCGCGGCCTTCAGGTCGCCGAGGAAGGCCTCGACGGACATGCCGAGCGTGTGCGCGCCCTGGAACACTTCCAGCGGCGTGAAGGCGTGGACGTGGATGCCGGGCGCCGCCGCCTTCACCGCGTCCAGAATGTCGAGATAGGTCCGGCCGGTATAGTCGGGATGGATGCCGCCCTGCATGCAGACCTCGGTCGCTCCCCGGTCCCAGGCCTCGGCCACGCGGCGGCGGATTTCGCCCAGGTCGAGGTCGTAGGGGCGCCCGCGCAGGTTCTCGGAAAGCCTGCCCTTCGAGAAGGCGCAGAACTGGCACTTGAAGTAGCAGACATTGGTGTAGTTGATGTTGCGGTTCACCACATAGGTGACGGTATCGCCCGCAAGCCGCGCCCGGACCCGGTCGGCGGCCTCCGCCACGGCGTGGAAATCATCGTCGCGGGCCTGGAACAGCCGCACGATCCGTGCCTCGTCGAGTGGCGCGCCCGCCTCCGCGTCCGCAAGGATGGTCGCGACATCGGCGCTTGCAGCACCCCGCCGCAGGACCGGCTCGGGCACCGTCAGTTCGCCCGGCGACCAGCCGTCGGGCCGCGCCAGCCCCTCGGAGTCGGACAGCTGCAGCGCCCGCGTCAGCAGGGGCGGCGCCAGCCATTCCTCGTCGAGATAGCGCGGATAGGCCGTCAGGCGTTCGACCAGCTGCTTGCCGGCCTTCGCGGTCTCGCGCGCGAGCGTCTCCAGATGCGGCCAGGGCGCCTCCGGGTTGACGAAATCCGGCGTTACCGGCGAGACGCCGCCCCAGTCGTCGATGCCCGCCGCCACGATGGGCCCGAGCGCGCCCGGCGAGAGGTTGGGCGGCGCCTGGATCGAGGCGGCCGGGCCGAAGACCAGCCGCGCAACCGCGACGGTCCACAGCAGTTCGTCCGGGCCGGGCTCCGGCGCACCGGCCATCTTGGTGTCGGGCTTGGCGCGGAAGCTCTGGACGATGATCTCCTGCACCGCGCCGGTGGCGTCGTCGATCTCGCGTAGCGCCAGCAGCGCCTCGACGCGTTCGCGCCGCGTCTCGCCGATGCCGATCAGGATGCCGGAGGTGAACGGCACCTTCGCCTCGCCCGCGAGCCGGATGGTCCCGAGGCGGCGCGCGGGCACCTTGTCGGGCGAGCCGTAATGCGGCATGCCCTTTTCACAGAGCCGGTCGGAGGCGCTTTCCAGCATGATGCCCATCGAGGCCGAAACGCCGCGAAGCGCCGCGAGCTCCTCCGCCATCATCAGGCCGGGATTGAGGTGCGGCAGCAGGCCGGTCTCGTCGAAGACCAGCTTCGCCATCGCCTTCAGGTAGTCGAGCGTCGTGTCGTAGCCGAGCCCGGCCAGCGCCTCGCGCGCCGCGCGGTAGCGCCGCTCCGGCTTGTCGCCGAGCGTGAACAGCGCCTCCTTGCAGCCGGCCGCTGCGCCCGCCCGCGCGATATCGAGCACCTGCTCCGGGGTCATGTAGGCGCTCTCGCCCCGGCGCGGCGGCTTGGCGAAAGTGCAGTAATGGCAGACGTCGCGGCAGAGATGCGTCAGCGGGATGAACACCTTGCGCGAATAGCTGATCCGCGGCCCGTGCAGCCGGTCGCGCAGCCGCGCCGCCGCATCCATGAGGCTTTCCAGGTCGCCGCAATCGGCAAGCGCCAGCGCCTCGAAGGCCTCGGGGCGTCGGTCGATAAACTGCGCAATGTCCATACGGGCGACCTTAGCGGCGGACTGCCGAATGGGGCAAACATATGGCGCAGGCGGACCCTGAGGTCCATGGGGCCGCCGGCTAATATTGCGGCCGGCGCTTCTCCAGGAAGGCCGCGACGCCTTCCTGGAAGTCGGGAGAGGCGCGCACGCGGTCGCCCAGAGCCTGTTCGCGCGCTTCCTGGGAGAGCGTCCATTCCTCCAGCCCGGCGGTGACCTGCTCCTTGACCGCCTGCACCGCCGCCGGGCTGTTGGCGGCAATCAGCCGCGCCTTCCCGACCGCCCAGTCCAGCAGCTCCCCGGCCGGCAGCACCGCGTTCACGAGGCCGATGGCGCGGGCTTCCTCGGCGTCCAGCAGGCGGCCCGTCAGGATCATGTCCATGAGATGCACATAGCCGATCTGGCGCACCAGCTTGGTCGCCGCGCCGCCGAAGGGATAGATGCCCCACCTGACCTCCGGCAGCCCGAAGCGCGCATGGGGCGCTGCGCCGCGCAGGTCGGTGGAGATGAGCAGTTCGACCCCGCCGGCAACGCAGTCTCCGTTGACGGCCGCCACGATGGGCTTGCGGTAGCGTTTCGTCTTGAGGAGCGCGCGCGCCACCGCCGCCGAGGTTTCCGGAGACGCCGAGAGGTCCCCCGACACGTCCGCGCCGCTGCAGAACCCCCTGTCGCCGGCCCCGGTGAGCACGATGGCGCGCGCGGGCCCGGCCTCCAGTTCGTCCCAGAGGTCGGCGAGGCGGACCATCATGGCCCGCGTCATGGCGTTGCGGCGCGCCTCGTTCTCGATCCGCACGAGCGCCACATGCCCGCCAAGCTCCTCGGTGTGAATACGCATCTCACCGCTTCCCCATCGCGAAACGGCAAGTCTATGCTGGGGATCCGGCTTCGCAAACGCATGGGGGGACATCGAACATGCCAGCCGCCATTTCGCTGGAGGAATGCCGCGCCCTCGCCTTCGAGGCCCTGTCGAATGCGGGCGTCTCCCGCGCCAATGCGGACGCGATGGCCGACCACATCACCCGCGCCGAGGCCGATGCCTGCAAGAGCCACGGCCTGTTCCGGCTGCCCGGCTATGTCGCTTCGGTGAAGAGCGGCGCGGCCGATCCCGGGGCGGAGCCGGATGTCGTGGATATGGCGCCGGGCCTCGTGTCCGTGGATGGGCGCCGGGGCTTTGCGCCGCTGGCCATCGCGCGCGGGCGCACTCTGCTTGCGGAAAAGGCGCGCTCGCAGGGCGTCGCCTGCATGGCGATCCGCAATGCCTTCAACTTCGCGGCGCTGTGGCCGGATATCGAGCCCCTGGCGGAGCAGGGGCTGGTCGCCTTCACCTTCGTCAACTCGCGAAGCTTCATGGCGCCGGCCGGCGGCACGGAGGCGCTGTTCGGCACCAATCCCATGGCGTTCGCCTGCCCGCGCGGCGCCGGCAGGGCGCCGATGATCTTCGACCAGGCATCCGCGGCGACGGCCAGGGGGGAACTCCAGATCGCGGCGCGGGACGGCCACGCCGTCGCTCCGGGCGCCGGCCTCGGCCCGGACGGCAAGCCCACCACCGACCCCGCGGAAATCCTGAAAGGTGTGCAGCTGCCCTTCGGCGGTTACAAGGGCTCGTCCATCGCGCTCATGGTGGAACTGATGACCGGAGGGCTCTCCGGCGGGAACTTCGGCCATGAGAGCGCCGCCGACTACAAGCACGACGGCGGCCCCTCCAACGTCGCCCAGTCCTTCATCGCCATCGACCCCGTCCGCCTCGCGGGACCGGGCTTCCCGGCCCATGTCGAGGAGTTGTTCGAGCGGCTGCTGTCCAATGGCGAGGCGCGGCTGCCGGGCGACCGGCGCCTCGCGGCCCGCGCCCGCACCGGCGAGGAGGGCATTACCGTCGAGGACACGCTCTACGCCACCGTGCGCGAACTCGCCGGCAGGACGTAGCGCGGCTTCCGGGGGCGGCGGTCTTGCGCTAGGGTCGAGCGGGACAACGGGAATTCCGGAGAGGGAACCAGCCTCATGGACTTCGAATATAACGACCGGACGAAGGAGCTGGTCGGCCGCGTCCAGGACTTCATGGACCGCTACGTTTATCCGAACGAGGAGGTCTATTACGAGCAGCTGGACGAGGGCGACAACCGCTGGAAGGTCATCCCGGTCCTGGAGGAGCTGAAGGAGAAGGCGCGCGAGGAGGGTCTCTGGAACCTCTTCCTGCCGGAAAGCGAGCTCGGCGGCGGCCTGACCAACCTCGAATACGCGCCGGTCTGCGAGGTCATGGGCCGGATCAACTGGGCGCCGGAAGTCTTCAACTGCTCCGCCCCCGATACGGGCAACATGGAAGTGCTGGAGCGCTACGGCACGCCGGAGCAGAAGAAACAGTGGCTGGACCCGCTGCTGGCGGGCGAAATCCGCTCCGCCTTTGCGATGACGGAGCCACGCGTCGCCTCCTCCGACGCCACCAACATCGAGAGCCGGATCGAGCGCGACGGCGGCGACTATGTCATCAACGGGCGCAAATGGTGGACCTCGGGCATCGGCGACCCGCGCTGCAAGATCCTGATCTTCATGGGCAAGAACGACCCGACGGGGCCGCGCTATAACCAGCAGTCCATGATCCTGGTGCCGACCGACGCGCCCGGCATCGAGATCGTGCGGATGCTCAACGTCATGGGCTTCGACGACGCGCCGCACGGCCATGGCGAGGTCGATTTCAAGGATGTGCGCGTGCCGGCCTCGAACATGCTGCTTGGCGAGGGCCGCGGCTTCGAGATCGCGCAGGGCCGCCTCGGCCCCGGGCGCATCCACCACTGCATGCGCATCATCGGCGTCGCCGAGCGCGCGCTTGAGATGATGTGCCGGCGCGGCACCGAGCGCGTGACCTGGGGCACGCCGGTCGGAGACCGCGACAATTTCCGCGAGCGCGTGGCCGACGCGCGCATCAATATCGAGATGTGCCGGCTGCTGACGCTCAAGGCCGCCTACATGATGGACACGGTGGGCAACAAGGCCGCGCGCCAGGAAATCGCGATGATAAAGGTGGCGGCGCCGAACATGGCGCTGCAGGTCATCGACGACGCCATGCAGGCCCATGGCGGCGGCGCGATGAGCCAGGCGTTCAAGCTCTCCTTCATGTGGGCGAGAATGCGCGCGCTGCGCTTCGCCGACGGACCCGACGAGGTGCATCGCCAGCAGATCGCGCGGCTGGAAATGCGCCGGCAGGTCGATTGGCCGCCCCGCGCCGCCCAGGCCGCGGAGTAGCCGCGCACCCCGCCGGCGTCCCGTTGCAATCGGCCCCGCGGGGCGGGGCCGGCAATTTCCCCGACGAGAGGAGAAGTCCCGATGTTGAAGTCCTTCCTGACCGGAGTGGCCCTTGCGGGCATGCTGGCGCTGCCGGCCGGCGCCGCTGACGACTTTCCCGGCGGCAAGACCATCGAAGTGGTCATCCACGCCAAGTATGGAGGCGGCACCGACACGACGGCGCGGATGATGATGATCCGCTCGCGCCGCAATCTCGACACCGACATGGTTGTCGTCGCCAAGCGCGGCGGCGGCGGCGCGGCGGCGCAGGCCTATGTGAACGACAAGCCCGCGGACGGCTACACGCTGATGGCGCTGACGCAGACCCACCTCTACACCATCGCGCGCGGCAAGGGCGGCATGGAGATCGACGACATGGTGGGCGTCGCCCGCGCCATGGACGACCCGACCTTCATCACCGTCCACAAGGACAGCCCCTACCAGACGCTGGAGGAGCTGATCGCCGCGTCGAAGGAGAAGGCGCTCAACTGGGGCGTCGGCGAGATCGGCTCGACCGAGCATATCGGCCTGCTGCAATTCGCGAAGGTGGCCGGCATCAAGCAGAAGGCGGTGCCGTTCGGCAGCGGCGCGCAGATGGTGCAGGCGCTGATGTCGGGGGCCATCGACGCCACCCTGCCGAATGTCTCCGAGGCGCTGACGCAGGTGCAGGACGGGACCTTCCGGCCGCTTGCGGTGATGAACGACAAGCGCCTTGGCGGCTACCCGGATGTGCCAACGACCTTCGAACTCGGCTATCCGATCAAGACGTCCACGACCCGCGGCTATGCCGTGAAGGCCGGTACGCCCGAGCCGATCATCCAGAAGCTCTCCGATGCCCTGAGCAAGGCCATGAAGCACAAGACCTTCGGCGGGTATCTCAAGGCCTCCGGCCTCGACCCCGAAGAAAGCGTCGCCGGATGGAAGGTCTGGGACAAGCAGCTCAAGGAGAACTACGCCCTGGCCAAGGCCGCCATGGAAGAACTCGGCCTCTAGGGGATATCCTCATGTGGCGGTCGGCGCTGGGCCGGGTGCATCGCACGGACCTGGCGCTCAGTCTGACGATCCTCGCGCTGGTCGGCGCAGGCTTCTACCTGAGCACGACCTTCGAGGAGGTGTCGCCGCTCTTCGCCGACACCATACAGCCGGAGTTCTTCCCGCGGCTGCTGCTGTGGACGATCGGCATCCTCGCCCTGCTGCTGCCGTTCGAACATGCGTTCCGCAGCAAGAGGGGCGACAGCGGCCTCGACGAGGACCGCAGGGTCGCCGTCCAGCCGATCGCCTATGTCACGTTCGCCGCCGCGCTGGTGCTGGTCGCGGCGGCGGAGTGGCTCGGCACCTACCTGACGCTGGTGGCGATCTGCTTCGCCCTGCCGCTGCTCTGGGGCGAAAGGCGCTGGATTCCGCTGACCGCCTTCGCCGTGGGCTTCCCGACCGCCGTAATGGTGCTGTTCACCCAGGCTTTCCAGATCTACTTCCAGCCGGGCGTCTTCGGCCTGAGCCTGAACTGAGCGCGGGACATGGAACCGATCCTCGAAGGCCTCGGGCTCGCCTTCAGCCTCTACAACATGGCGCTGGTAATTGCGGGCGTGCTGATCGGGGTGCTGTTCGGCGCGCTGCCCGGCCTGTCCTCGCCGCTCGCCATCGCCCTGCTGCTGCCCTTCACCATCATGCTGGAGCCGGTGTCGGCGATCTGCATGATGGCGGCGCTCTACTGCGCCGGCACGTTCGGCGGCTCGATTACCGCAATCCTCATCAACGCGCCCGGCGCGCCGCCGGCGGTGGCGACCGCATTCGACGGCTACCCCATGGCCCGGCGGGGCGAGGCGGGGCGCGCGCTCGGCCTCGCGGCCGTTTCCAGCGTCACCGGCGGCCTCCTGTCGCTGGTCGTCTTCATCGTCGCCACGCCGCTGCTCGCCGAGGTGGCGGTGTCGTTCCGGCCTCCGGAATATTTCGCGCTGACCGTCTTTGCGCTCAGCATGCTCGCCTCGATCAGCGGCCGGTCGTCGCTCCGCAACCTCATCGCGGGCGGGGTCGGCGTGCTCATCAGCACGGTCGGCACGCATCTCGGCACCGGCATCGAGCGCTTCACCTTTGGCTTCCACGAGCTGACCGAGGGGGTGGAGTTCGTGCCCGTGCTGATCGGCCTGTTCGCGGTTTCGGAGATGCTGGTCCAGAGCCAGACGGCGGACATGGCGCTGGAGCGCATCAAGTCCGTGGTGGTGAAGCTGCCGAGCAGGGAAGACATCCGCCGGGTCGCCGGCACGGTGCTGCGTTCCAGCGGCATCGGCACCTTCATCGGCATCCTGCCGGCGGAGGGCAGCACGGTCGCGGCCATCATCGGTTACAACGAGGCGAAGCGCTGGTCGCGGCGCAAGCACGAGTTCGGCACCGGCGTACCGGAAGGCATTGCCGGGCCCGAGGCCGCCAACAATGCCGCGACCGGCGGGGCAATGGTCCCGACGCTCGCGCTCGGCATTCCCGGCAGCGGCACGACGGCGCTCATCCTGGCCGCGCTCATCGCCCACGGCTTCCGCCCCGGGCCTTATCTCATCCAGGAAACGCCGGAGTTCATCTATGCGATTTTCGGCGCCATGGCCGTCGGCAATGTCGCCTTCCTCGTCATCGGCCTCGTGGGCGCAAAGCTGTTCGCGCGCATCACCCTCATCCCGCGCACCTTCCTGTGGCCGATGGTGTTCGGCTTTTCCGTGATCGGCGCCTACAGCCTGAGCGGCTCGTTCTTCGATGTGTGGGTCATGCTGGTCGCCGGGGCGGTCGGCTTCATCATGCGCCGGCACGGTTTTGGCGCGGCCCCGCTCGTCATGGGACTCATTCTCGGCAGGATGCTGGAAGAGACCCTCAGCCAGTCCATGATCATGTATGACAATGACTGGCTGCGGCTGCTGGAAAGCCCGATCGTCTGCGGCTTCTTCGCGATGGCGGTCCTGGGCCTCACCTGGCCCGCCATTGCCGCGCGGATGGCGGCGCGCCGCAGCCGCGACCCGGAATGAGGAGCGCGACATGACCATCCCGTCACCGAAGCCGCTGCACCCCTCCCTCGGCGCGGAGATCGAGGGCCTCGACCTGCGCCGGACCCTGTCCGCGGCGGATCGGCAGGCCGTGGCCGCAGCCCTTGCCGAGCACATCGTGCTGGTGTTCCGCAACCAGAGCTTCACGCCTGCCGAGTATCTGGCGGCCTGCTCGCAGCTCGGCGCGCCGATGGCCCAGCATTACAGCCAGCACAACATGCCGGACCAGCCGATGATCGGGCGCATCTGGCACCGCAACGGCCAGCGTCCCGCCGAACTCTGGCATACGGACCACACCAACCGCGAACGTCCGCCCAAGGCGACGATCCTCTACGGTGTGGAAATCCCTCCGCAAGGCGGCGACACCAGCTTCGCCAACATGCGCGCGGCCTGGGACGGTCTCGATGCCGAAGAGCAGCAGCGCCTGTCGAAACTCCGGACGGTCAACAGAATCGACCGGCACCTTGCGGCCCAGACGCTGGACGAGGACCTGGAGAAATACGACATCCCCGTGGTTCATCCCATGATGCGCACCCATCCCGAGCACGGCTCGAAGGCGCTCTATTTCCACATATCCAAGGCGCACTACATCGAGGGCATGACGCCGGAGGACTCGCAGGGGCTCATGCAGGACCTGCTGGACCGCACGATCCGGGACGACAACGTCTATCGCCATAGCTGGCGGCAGGGCGACATGGTGGTCTGCGACAACCGGGCCGCGATGCACCGCGCTCACGGCGACTATGACCGCCAGCACCCCCGCACGCTCTGGCGCATCATCCTGGAGGGCGACCGGCCGGCATAGCGCGCAGCCGGCCGCGTCACATCTTGCCCTTCCTGGGAACGAGGGCTTCCCGTCGAAGAGCTATCGCACGGCTTCCATGAAGTTCCGGTAGAGGGTCTCCGACGCCCGCAGGAATCCGGACATTTCCTGCTCGGCCCTGGCGCGCAGTTCGGCAACGCCTTCGTCGCCCATCTCCGCGATCAGGTCTTCCAGGTAATCCGGGATTTGGGCCCAGTTCTCGACCGTGTCCGGCTCCACCTCGACGTGATACTGCATCGACCAGGCGTTCTCGTTCACCCGCATCGCCTGGATCGGAGACAGCGGCGACCTTGCGAGGATGGTCGCGTCCTCCGGCGCCTGGGCGACCCGCACGGAATGCCATTGGAGGCATTTCTGCCTGACGGGCAGGCCCCGCATCAGCCGGTCGTTCCGCCCCTCTTCGGTCAGTTCGATGTCCATCACGCCGATTTCCGGCGGCCTCTGGGGCCCGCACGTGCCGCCGAGCGCATCCGCCAGCAACTGGTGGCCGAGGCAAATGCCCAGAAAGGGTCTCCCCAGTTCGCGCACCCATCGGCGGATCGCCGCTTTCTCGGCCACGAGCCAGGGATTGTCCTCGATGTCCCAGACATCCATCGGGCCGCCCATGACCCAGAGCGCATCGTAACCGTCGAGGTCGGGAATGGGATCGCCTTCATCGAGTTCGACGGCGTCCCATTGCACTCCGTCCCGGGCCAGAAATTGGCGCAACGATCCGGGGTGTTCGGAATCCACATGCTGGAAAACGAGTAGCTTCATCCACCGTCCCCTTTCTTCGGCGCGCCGGTCGATTGTACAGACCCGGCGTTCTCGACTTCGACCGTATCGGCGCACGCCTCCCGGACGAGCGCGAGCACCCTTTCGCCGTCGCCGACTTCGTTGGCAAGCAGCAGGATCAGCCGCGCGTCGAGCCGCCGGCTCTCGGCCTCGTCCAGCCCCCGGTGCGCCTCCACCAGCGCCGCGAAGATGTCGTCGGCCCGGTTCACGGGCGGCCCCGCGCGCGGTCCACCGCGGCGCCGATGCGCGCGGCATCGAAGCGGCGCCAACGGGCCGCGACATGCTGATCGGGCCGGAAGAGCCAGGTCGTGCCGGGCCGGCCTTCATAGCGCGCCGCGAGCAGGCCGTCGGAGCCGGCGCAATGCATCGCAATCCCCTCCGGATGCGCCGGCGCGTTTCCGCCGCGTCCGGGGAAATGGAGCACTGCGAAGCCGCCGTCCAGCCGGTCCAGCCACCAGCCGTCTTCAAGCGGCGCGTCCATGGCGGCCGCGCCCGGCTGCATCGGTCCGCCGAAATCCGCGCAGCCGGCCTCGTCCGGGGTGGACAGCGGAGAGTCGACCAGCAGCGCCGGCGTCGAGAGCCGCCCGCTGTTGACGAAGCGCCGCGCGAAGGCGTGGCGGCGCGCGAGCGAAAGCGCGGCATCCCTGAGCGCCTGGGCCGCTGCGCCCACCGGCGTCATGAAGTCCGTCGAGCGCGCGGAGTTCAGCACGTTCTCGTCGGCGGCCGGAATGCGCTCCGCCTCGTAGCTGTCGAGCAGCGCAGGCCCCGCCCTGCCCGCTATCGTGTCCGCGAGCTTCCAGGCGAGGTTGTCGGCGTCCTGGATGCCGCCATTGCCGCCCCGCGCGCCGAAGGGCGAAACCTGGTGCGCGGCGTCGCCGAGAAAGAAGATCCGCCCGTGCCGGAAGCGCTCCAGCCGGCGGCAGCGGAAGGTGTAGATCGAGACCCACTCGACATCGAACGGCGTCTCGTCGCCGACCATGGCGCGGATGCGCGGTACCACCTTTTCGAGTTTCGTCTCCTCCTCGGGGTCAGCGTCCGGTCCGAGCTGGAGGTCGATGCGCCAGATATCGTCCGGCTGCTTGTGCAGCAGCGCCGAGCGGCCCGCATGGAAGGGCGGGTCGAACCAGAAGCGGCGTTCCGCCGGAAACTCTGACTTCATCCGCACGTCGGCGATCAGGAAACGGTCCGGAAAGGACCGGCCGCGAAACGGCAGGCCCAGACCGTCGCGCACCGTGGAGCGCACCCCGTCGCAGGCGAGCAGCCAGTCGCAGGTGAAGGAATAGCCGCCCTCCGGCGTCGACACCCGGACGCGGGCGCCGTCGCCCAGGTCCTCGGTCCCTGTGAGCCGCGTCTTCCAGCGCAGGTTGAGGCCGAGCGACCGGGCGCGGTCCACCAGATATTCCTCGACATAATATTGCTGGATATTGATGAAAGCGGGCCAGCGGTGCCCCTCCTCCGGCAGCAGGTCGAACGCATAGACGAGTTCGTCGCCGTGGAAGACCTTGCCCCGGTTCCACACCACCCCCTTCGCGGCGAGCTCCGGGCCGATGCCGAGGCGCGCGAGGATTTCCAGCGTCCGCTTGGCGAGGCAGATGAGGCGGGAGCCGGTGCTGACCGTGTCGTCCTCGTCCACCAGCAGCACATCGACGCCCCGGAGCTTCAGGTCGATGGCGGCGGCAAGCCCGACCGGCCCCGCACCCACAACGCAGACCGGGTAATGCCGCTCGCGCCCGTCCAGATCGGCGGGCGCGCGGAACGGATAGACCGGGTTCGCCCGGCCGGGCTTCAGGGCAGCCTGCATGGCCTCATTATCGCCGCCCTGCCGCAGCCGGGCCAGACATGCGCGCTGCCGGCCCGAGGCGCACTATACTCGCGGGAATGTCCGTACCGCCGGGGAGCCGATCCGCAATGGCGCGCGTTCGCAACATCCTGTTCATCATGACGGACCAGCTTCGCTGGGACTATCTCTCCTGCTACGGGCATCCGGCGCTTGAGACGCCGCATCTGGACAGCCTGGCGGCGAAGGGAACGCGCTTCACGCGCGCCTATTGCCAGTCGCCGATCTGCGGGGCGTCGCGCATGTCCTTCTACACGGGGCGCTACATGTTCAGCCATGGCGCCACCTGGAACAATGTCCCGTTGGCGGTGGACGAACTAACGCTCGGCGACTGGCTGCGCCCGCTCGGGTTGCGCACCGCGCTGGTCGGCAAGACGCACATGGCCGCCGACCGGGAGGGCATGCAGCGGCTCGGCATCGACCCGGCGGGCAATACCGGCGTGCTGCTCTCGGAATGCGGCTTCGAGCCCTATGAGCGCGACGACGGCCTGCATCCCGACATCTCCGCCGACCCCGACCTCGCCTACAACCGCTGGCTCCGGGAGCGCGGCTACGACAGCTCCAACCCCTGGCACGACTACGCCAACTCCGCCGAGGGACCGGACGGGGAGCAGCTCTCCGGCTGGTATCTGCGTTATGCGCCCCTGCCCGCCCGCGTGAAGGCCGAGCACTCCGAGACCGCCTACATGACCGGGCGCGCGATCGAGTTCATCCGCGAGCAGGGCGAGGCGCCGTGGTGCCTCCACCTCTCCTACATCAAGCCGCACTGGCCCTATATCGCGCCAGCGCCCTATCACGGCCTCTACGGCGCCAACTCCGTCATCGCCGCCAACCGGCACGAGGACGAACGCCGGGACCCGCATCCCGTCCACGCCGCCTTCATGGCCCATGAGGACAGCCGGAACTTCGCCCGCGACGAGGTCCGCCGGGCCGTCATCCCCGCCTATATGGGCCTGGTGAAGGAGATCGACGACCATATGGGCCGCCTGTTCGCCTTCCTGGAGGAACAGGGCCGGATGGAAGACACGATGATCGTGTTCACCAGCGACCATGGCGACTATCTGGGCGACCACTGGCTCGGCGAGAAGGAACTGTTCCACGAGGAAAGCGTGCGCATTCCGCTGATCCTCTACGACCCGGACGGGAAGCCCGGCGCGGTCGTCGACGACCTGGTGGAGTCCATCGACCTCGTGCCGACATTCGTGGAGGCGGCGGGCGGCGAGGTCCGGCCCCACCGCATGGAGGGGCGCTCGCTGCTGCCCCTGCTGCGCGGCGGGGAGGACGGTCCGGCGCGCGACGCGGTGTTCGCCGAAACCGACTACGCGCACCGCGCCGCCCGGCTCGCGCTCGGCCGCGGCGTCGACGAATCCCGCGGCTACATGGTCCGCACCGAGCGCTGGAAATATCTCTTCTGGGAAGGGTTCCGCCCGCAACTGTTCGACCTTGCCGGAGACCCGCTGGAGCGCACCGATCTCGGCGCCGACCCGGCCCATGCGGCCATGCGGGCCGAACTCCACGAGCGCCTGTTCGCATGGCTCAGGGCGCGGCGGACCCGCACCACGCTTTCCGACGAAGAGGTGGCGCGGCGCACCGACGGCAGCCGCAAGCGCGGCTTCATCATCGGAGTCTGGTAGCGCCCGGTAATTCTTGCCCTTATGCTGCGCCGAGACCCATGTCGGAAACGCGAACCCTCATCCTCACCGGCGCCAGCCGCGGCATCGGCCACGCCACGGCCATCAAGTTCATGGATGCCGGCTGGCGCGTCATCACCTGCTCGCGGCAGTCCTTTCCGGGCGGCATCTGCCCGTGGGGCGCCGGGCCCGACGACCATATCGAGGTGGACCTGTCCGACCCCGAGGGGCTCGCGGTGACGATAGAGGAAATGCGCAAGCGGCTGACGGACGGGCGCGTGCATGCGCTGGTGAACAATGCGGCCGTTTCGCCCAAGGGCGGCGACGGCGGCAGGCTCGGCGTGCGCGACACCCGCCTGAGCGCCTGGCACCATGTCATGCAGGTTAATTTCTACGCGCCGCTGATGCTCGCGCGCGGGCTGGCGGCAGAGCTGGCGGCCGGCAACGGCTCGGTGGTCAATGTCACCTCGATCGCCGGAGGCCGCGTGCACCGCTTCGCCGGCCCGGCCTACGCCACCTCGAAGGCGGCGCTGGCGGCGCTGACCCGCGAGATGGCGGCCGAGTTCGGGCCGGACGGCATCCGCGTCAACGCCATCGCACCCGGCGAGATCGACACGCCGATGCTCTCTCCCGGCAGCGACGAGATCGTGCGCGCCATCCCGGTCGGCCGCATGGGCGAGCCGGACGAGGTCGCTGACACGATCTATTTCCTCTGCTCCGACGCCTCGCGCTACATCAACGGCGCCGAAATCCACGTAAACGGCGGCCAGCACGTCTAGGCGTCGCGGCGGGGGCAGGCGCAATGCTGGCGGACAATGCCGAGTTCGATTTCATCGTGTCCGGCGCGGGCTCGGCCGGCTGCGCCGTCGCCGCGCGGCTCTCCGAATCCGGGCGCTACAGCGTGCTGCTGCTGGAGGCGGGGCCGCGCGACACCGACCCCTGGATCCACATCCCGCTCGGCTTCCCCAAGCTGTTCACCGACAGCCGGATCAACTGGAAGTTCGAGACCGAGCCGGTCGAGGCGCTCGACGGGCGCCGGCTCTTCCAGCCGCGCGGGCGGGTGCTCGGCGGCAGCAGCTCGATCAACGGTACGATCTACATGCGCGGCCAGCAGCGCGACTATGACGGCTGGCGCCAGCGCGGGCTGGAGGGCTGGGACTGGGACTCGGTACTGCCCTTCTTCATCCGGGCCGAGGACAACGAACGCGGCGGCGATGCGCTGCACGGGGCCGGCGGCCCGCTCAAGGTCTCGGACGTGCCGACCGAGTGGGAGCTGCCGCGCGCCATGGTGGCCGCGGCCGTCGAGGCCGGCATCCCCGCCAATCCGGATTTCAACGGGCCGGAGCAGGAGGGAACCGGCTTCTACCAGTTCACCGCCTCGCGCAAGCGGCGCTGGAGTTCCGCGAAGGCTTACCTGGCGCCGGCGAAAAAGCGGCCGAACCTGCATGTCGAGACCTCCGCCCAGGCGCGCCGGCTGCTGATCGAGGAGGGGCGGGCCGCCGGCATCGAATACCAGACGCCGGTCGGGCCGAAGCGGGCGCGGGCGCGGCGCGAGATCGTCGTCTCCGGCGGCGCGTTCGGCTCGCCCCACCTGCTCCAACTCTCCGGCATCGGCCCGGCGGAGCATCTTGCCCGGATGGGCATCGAGCCGGTGCGGGACATGCCCGGCGTCGGCGCCCATCTGCGCGACCATTTCAACACCTATATCAGCTTCCGCTGCACCCGGCCGGTGACCGCGAACGACCTGGCGCTCAGCCTGCCGCGCCGGCTGGCCGCCGGCGCACGCTACGTGCTCTTCGGCGACGGGCCGCTCACCAGCACCGGCATCTGCGCCGGCGCCTTCATCCGCAGCGATCCGCGCCTGGAAGGCCCCGATATCCAGATCAACATGCTGAGCTGGAGTTCGGCCAGGCGAACGCCGGACGGCGTCGAACCGCATCCCTTCTCCGCCTTCACAATGAGCCCCGTGCATCTGCGGCCGGACTGCGACGGGTCGGTGCGGCTCAAGAGCCCGGACCCGCTGGCGGCCCCGGCGATCCGCTACGAGTTCCTGCGCAGCGAATACGACCGGCAGGCGATTCTCCACGGCATGCGCATGTGCCGGAAGATCGCCGCCCAGCCGGCGCTCGCGCCCTTTGTCGCGGAGGAGGTGCTGCCGGGCCCGGCCTGCGACAGCGACGAGGACCTGCTGGCCGACGTGCGGGCGCGCGCGGTCGCCAACTACCACCCGGCAGGCACCTGCCGCATGGGGCCGGAGGCGGACTCGGCGACCGACGCCAGGCTGCGCGTCCACGGGATCGCCGGCCTGCGGGTCGCCGATACGTCGGTCATGCCCGCCATCGTCGCCGGCAACACCAACGCGCCCGCCATCATGATCGGCGAGAAGGCCGCGGCGATGATATTGGAGGACGCGCTTTAGTACGGAAACGCAGTCCCAAGAACCGTTCTGCTTGAAACGGGCCACATGAGTGTGTATATTTTTGTGTATTGAACGCAACAGCCGAGCCATCGTTCGACGGCTCACCGCAGACGGCTTCCGGCTGGTGAAAGTCAGAGGGTCGCACCACAAGTTTCGCAAAGGCAGGGTTACTATCGTGGTGCCGCATCCGAAAAAGGACCTGCCGCTTGGCACCGCTCGCGCCATCGCCAGGCAGGCCGGATGGATCTGAGGAGAAACTGCCGATGCACTATGTGGCCGTCATCGACAAGGACCCGGACAGTGCTTTCGGCATCCGTTTCCCCGAAGCGCCCGGTTGCTTTTCGGCGGCCGACCGCTTCGAGGACATCCTGCCCAACGCCATTGAGGCGCTGACATTGTATTTCGAGGATGGCGAAGAGGGCGAGGCGCGCGGGCTTGAGGCGGTTCGCGAGGAAGTCGCCGAGGATATTGCCGCCGGAGCGTTCCTGATGCTGGTTCCGCACGTTCCGGGGCGCCGTCGGACGGTGCGTGTCAATCTCAGCCTCGACAAGGGCCTTCTGGACACGCTGGACGAAGCCGCCAGGATGCGCGGCATGAGCCGTTCCGCGTTCGTGGCGAAGGCGGCTGCCAGGGAAATACAAAACCCGGCCGGATAGCCGGCGCCCCGCCTCCGCCCTATCCGACGGCGATGTCCAGCCAGCCCAGCGGGGTGACGGTCGCGCGGTCTCCGGGGCGGAGGACGACGGTGGTGGTGTCGCTCTCCACGATTGCGGGGCCTTCGAGCGCCTGGCCCGGCCTCAGGGCGGCGAAATCGTAGATCGGCGCGTCCAGCCAGCCGCCCATATGCACCCGGCGATGCGCGCGGGGCGCGGCGTCCGAGCCGGCATCGGGCACGCGCTCTTCCGGCAGGCCCGGCAGGCGCCCGATCGCCGCGGCGCGGGCATTCACGAGCACCACGTCGTCCTCTCGCAGCGCATAGGTGAACAGCGCCTCATGGCGGTCGTGGAAGCGCTCGGCAATGCGCTCGAGCAGGTCGTCGGCCTGCCAGTCGAGGCCGTCGAGCCCGACATCCACCTCGAAGATCTGCTCTCCGTAGCGCATGTCGGCGGCCCGCTGCACCGCGACCTCGCCGGAATGGCAGGCGGCGAGGCGGTCCCGCGCGGCGGCCTCCAGCTCGTCATAGACGGTGCGCACGGCCGCTTCGTCCAGCGCCGCCGCATCGCCGATATGGGTGCGGGAGGCCTCGAAGCGCAGGTCCGTCGCCAGCATCCCCCAGGCGGAAAGCACGGAGGCGACCCGCGGCACCACCACCCGCGAAATATCGAGCTGGCGGGCGACATCGGTGATGTGGATGCCGGCGGCGCCGCCGAAGGCGAGCAATGCGAAGCGCCGCGGGTCCACGCCGCGCCGCACGGAGACCAGGCGGATGCCCTCCGCCATGTTGGTGTGCACCACGCGGTGGACGCCCTCGGCCGCCGCCATGCGCTCCACCCGGAGTTCGGTCGCGAGCGCATCGAGCGCCGCTTCCGCCGCCCCCGTGTCGAGCCGCTCGCGGCCTCCCAGGAAGTTTGCGGGGTCGAGGATGCCGAGCACCAGGCTGGCATCGGTCACGGTCGGCGCCGCGCCGCCGCGCCCGTAGCAGGCCGGGCCGGGGTCGGCGCCGGCGCTCTGCGGGCCGACATGCAGCACGCCGCCGGCGTCCACATGGGCGATGGAGCCGCCGCCGGCCCCGATGCTGGCGATGTCGAGCGAGGAGAGCGCAATCCGCTCCCCGGCAATGCCCCGGTCCGACGACAGCGCCGCCTCGCCCCCGGAGACAAGCGAGATGTCGGTGCTCGTGCCGCCCATGTCGAACGGGATGAGGTCGCCCATGCCGAGCAGCCGGGCCGAGTAGCGCGCCCCCGCAACGCCGCCGGCCGGCCCCGACAGCACCGTTCCCGCCGCAAGCCGGACGGCCTCTTCCAGCGGCGCGACACCGCCATGGCTCAGGATGATGAGCAGCGGGCCGGCATAGCCGTTCTCCGCCAGCCGGGCGGCGAGGCGGCCGAGATAGCCCGAGAGCGCAGGGCCGACATAGGCGTTGACCACCGTGGTCGAGACGCGCTCGAATTCCTTGATCTGCGGGAACACGTCGGAAGACAGCGACAGGTAGGCCTCCGGCATGGCCTGCCGCACCGCATCGGCGGCCGCGCGCTCATGCGCATCGTCCTGCCAGGCGTGCAGGAAACAGATGGCGACCGAGTCGACGCCCTGCCCGCGCATCGTCTCCACCGCCTCGTCGAGGGAGGCCGGATCGAGCGGCGTCTCGACCGCGCCGTCGGCGCGCAGCCGTTCCGTCACGCCGAGCCTCCGGCGGCGCGGCACCAGCGGGTCCGGCGGCGCAAGGCGGAGGTTGTAGCGGTCCGGCTTCAGGCCCTCGCGCATCTCCAGCACGTCGCGGTGGCCCCCGGTCGTCAGCAGCCCGACCGTGGCGCCCTTGCGCTCCAGAATGGCGTTGGTCGCGACCGTGGTGCCGTGCACGATCCGCTCGGTCCGCCCGAGCAGGGTCGGCACATCGAGCCCCATCCCCCCGGCGAGGCGCCCGAGCCCGTCCAGCACGCCGACGGACTGGTCCGCCGGCGTCGAGGGCGCCTTGGCGATGCGGGTTTCGCCCTGACGGTCCACGGCGACAAGGTCCGTAAAGGTGCCGCCTATGTCGATGCCGATCCGGTATTCCGTCCCGCTCATTTCGCCCCGCCCCTCCCGGCTGCCGCCCCGCAGCGGCGGCACTGTAGCAGACTATCGGCCCGGCGATATCCGGCGGGCGGCGCCCGGCTCAGGTGAACCATCGGTATGCGATCGAGACGGCGGCCCCGGCGAGACACGCCCCGACGACGCGCCGGTTCCGGAACCCGCGAGGGTGGGTGCGTATATGAACGAGCAGGATTACGGCGCAAAGCAGCGCGGCCCAGATCGCGGCGGTGTCGACCCCGGCGTCGAGACGGGTCCACCATCCGTCGTGAGTCGGTTGCGGCTCGGACAAGGCGCCAATTCCTCCGGGTCGCCAATTGCGATTGTCCCGGCAGTGCTGAGTCAAGTCCCGGAAACGGCCGGGGTCATTCTGTCGCCGTTATCCGCGGGACGGCAATCGAGGGTTGATTTAGCGTCCGGTTCAAACGAAATTGCAGATGGATGTGGCGTAATCCATTAGAGGGACAGTGAATTGACCCTGCGTAGAAATCGCCCGGCTATCAGGAGACCTCTTTCCCGGAGACGGGAGTAGCGGACATGAATGACGCGCCGTCCGCCTACATCGAAGGCTACGAGAAAGCCCGGCGTTACGACAGCGCGCTGGCCGACAACTATATCCGGCACACCGTAATCGGCGATCCGGAACTCGACCCGGTGATGGACGAGGTCTATTCGCTGCATCCCGCAAAACTCCACAGGTTCGTCGGAGCGGGAATAGAGCAGCAGGAAGCGGAATTGCGGGCCGCGCCGGAGCCGCTGCGCCGTTTCTTCGAGGATTTCCGGGAGCCGGAATGGCTGGACTACAGCGCCTTTCAGTCGGGAGTCCGCGCCTTTCACGCCAATGCGGACCTCATGCTGGTTGCATTTGTGGCCGGCGTGCTCGTGGAAGGGTTTTCGACGCTCATAGCCAAATCGTTCAGCATTACCGGCCGTGTCGCGGCCACCAAACGGCGCCTCCAGCAGAACAACCGCCAACTGCTCGAAATCTTTTTCCCCGGCGGCCTGCAGCGGGACGGGGACGGATGGAAGCTCTCGACCCGGGTGCGCTTCGTGCACGCCCGGATCAGGAGCCTGCTGGCAAGGCACGAGGAATGGAACGGCGAAGCCTGGGGCACGCCGCTGAGCGCGGCCCATCTCGGTTTCGCCATTTCGGTTTTTTCCAAGCGGCTCCTCGATTACGCGCAACTGGTGGGCGCGTCCTTCACGGAAGAGGAAAAGGAGAGCATCCTCAGCGTCTGGCGCTATTCCGGCTACCTGATGGGCATTCCCGAATCGATCCTCTACGAGGACGGCGCGGAGGCGGACAGGATTTACCGCATTGCGAATATGTGCGAACCGTCGCCCGATCCGGATTCGGCAGCGATGGCGAACGCATTGATCGGCGCCATTCCCGGCATCGTGGACATCGGGGACGATGAGGAACGAAGACAGGTTATCGCCCTTGCGTACAAGCTGTCCCGCGCGCTCATAGGGGACGAACTGGCCGGGCATTTCCAGTATCCCCAGACCCGGGTCTTCGGAACCTTGTTCGGCTTCCGCCTGAAACAGCGCCTCCAGCGCCTGCTGAAGAGCGGGCTGGTGGTCCGGGCGGACAATTTCAGCCGGCTTCTCCAGATTTCCGTATATGAGGAGAGCGGCCTCACTTACAATTTGCCCGACCACGTCAAACACGAAAAGTCGCGACCGTGGTAGGCGGCGCCGGCTTTCCCCGGACCGCCCCGTTTGCCGCGGCCGGAAGCGCAGCGGCAATGGCGGTCGTCCAAGTCGGGCTATGGGTCGGATGACAGCGCACCCGGGCCTCGACCGCTATATCGACTTCGTTCTTCGACGCCGATGGGCGGTCGTGCTGTTCGCGGCGCTGGTCATGCTGGCGATGACAGGCGGCGCTCCCTTCATCGGCGTGACCAACGACTACCGCAGCCTTTTCGACGAGGACAATCCGCAGCTCGCCGCGCTGGACGCGCTGGAAGAGACCTATTCCGCCTCCAATGTCGCGCTGGTCGCCATTGCGCCGAAGCAGGGTTCGGTGTTCACCCGCGAGACGCTCGCCGCAGTCGAGGAACTGACAGAGGCGGCCTGGCATGCGCCGCTCTCCACCCGGGTCGATTCCCTGACCAACTACACCCACAGCGAATCGTTCGAGGACGATCTGGTCGTCGGACCGCTTGTCAGGAACGCGGGCGCGCTCACCGACGAGGGCCTCGAGCGGGTCGAGAATATCGCGCTGAACGCGATCGACCTCGCGGGCCGCCTCGTCTCCCACGACGGGCGGGTGGCGGGGCTCGCCATCCATTTCGCGCTCGCCGACGACGCCGACGCCTCGATCGCCGAGATCAACGGCTATCTCCGCGCGCTTCTGGAAGAGGCCCGCGCCGCCCATCCGGACCTCGAATACCATCTGACCGGCGATGTCGTCATGCACCGGGTCTTCGCGGAGACGACCGAGGAGGAAGCGCGCACCCTAATCCCTCTCGTGTTCGCGATCATCGCCGTCGCATCGGGCATTCTGCTGCGTTCCGTCTTCGGCACTCTCGCGCTCGTCATAGCGCTGAGCTTTACCGTCAACACCACGATGGGCTTCGCGGGCTGGATAGGAACGGTCCTGAACCCCGCGAATTCCGGCATCCCGATCATCGTCATGACCGTTGCCGTGGCGCACACGATCCACATCGTCGCGAGCGTCCTGGAAGGAATGGGGCGGGGACTAGGCAGGAACGAAGCCATTGCCGAGGCGCTCCGAGAGAATATCTGGCCCGTTTTCCTCACCACCGCGACCACGGCAATCGGATTTCTCAGCCTGAACGCATCCGATTCACCGCCCTTCCGTGTGCTCGGCAACCTTGTCGCCTTCGGGGTGCTCTGCGCATTCCTCTATTCGGTCACCCTGCTGCCGGCCCTGCTCTCCATCCTGCCGGTGCGCGCGCCCCGCGCCTTCGGCGGGAGCGCGGGTTTCTTCGAGCGTTTCGGCGGTTTCGTGGTGGCGCGCCGCAAAGTCCTGCTCGTTTCCATGGCCGTGCTCACCACCGCCCTGGTTTCCGGCATTCCGCGCATCGATCTCACGGACAACTGGACGAGATATTTCGACGAGCGCTACGAGTTCCGGCGCGATACGGACTTCGTCATCGACAATCTGACGGGCATGGAAACGCTGGAGTTCTCGCTCGCCTCGGGGCGCGACAACGGCATTACCGACCCGGAATATCTGCGGGCGGTGGACGCCTTTGCGGAATGGTGCCGGGCGCAGCCGGAAGTGGTGCACGTCCAGGCGTTCCCGGACATCATGAAACGCCTGAACAGGAACATGCACGGGGACGACCCGGCCTTTCACCGTCTTCCCGAAAAGGAAGACCTCGCAGCGCAGTACCTCCTGCTCTATGAACTCTCGCTTCCGTTCGGCAACGACCTCAACGACCGCATCGACGTCGGCAAGTCCGCAACGCGGATGAGCGTCGTGACCCGAAGCCTCACCTCCCGACAGCAGCGCGAGCTCGACGCGCGGGCCCAGGACTGGCTTCGGGCCAATGCGCCCGGGATGCTCACCGAAGCCTCGGGTTTCAGCATCGTCTTCGCGCATCTCTCGCAGCGAAACATCGCGAGCATGCTGAGCGGCACGATCGCCGCAATGGCGCTGATCTCCCTGATCCTGATCGGGGTTTTCAGGAGCATCCGCCTCGGGCTTGTCAGCCTGCTGCCCAACTTCATCCCGGCGGCCATGACCTTCGGCCTGTGGGGCTACCTGGTCGGGCGGGTCGGCCTTGCCGGGTCGGTGATGACCGCGATCGCCTTCGGCATCGTCGTGGACGATACGATTCACTTCCTGACCGCCTATCGCAGGGCCCGCCGGGAGGGGCTCGATCCCGGCGAAGCCGTGCGCCGCACCTTTCGCACCGTCGGGCGGGCCCTGTGGACGACGACCGCCGTCCTGTCGCTGGGTTTTCTGGCATTCGCCTTCTCCGGGTTCGAGATCAGCTGGTCGCTCGGCCTGATGGTGGCGATCACGCTCGGTTTCGCGCTGCTCGCCGACTTCCTGCTGCTCCCGCCGCTGCTGATGGCCCTCGACCGCAGGAAACCGTAAATCGTCCGGCACCCGCCGGCGCTGCTTGACTTGGCCCGCCCGCTCGGAAACCATGAAAGGAGCAGACATTTAGGCAAAGCCGGGCGTTGCGGGCTGCTGAAGCGGGATGTCGAAGCTGAAAACGGCAATTGGCGAAACCGCCCTTCAAGGGGACCTCGCTTACCAGGCGGAAATCCTGCAGGGCGTGTCCCGCACCTTTGCGCTCACCATTCCGCAATTGCCGGCCCCGCTCAGGGACGCGGTTGGCAATGCCTACCTGCTCTGCCGGATTGCGGACACCATCGAGGACGAAGCGGCCCTTTCCGCCGCGCAGAAGCGCGCGTTCTCCGAACGCTGGGTCGGCGTCGTCGAAGGCAGCGAGGAGGCCGGCGCCTTTGCGAACGATCTGGGCGTCCTGCTGACCCGCTCGGCGACCGAGAGCGAGCGCGACCTGATAGCCAATGTCGGCCGGGTCGTCCGGATCACGGAAGGCTTCTCCCCCCGGCAGCGCCGCGCGATGCAGCGTTGCGTGAAGATCATGACGCGCGGCATGGCCGAGTTCCAGGAAGAGGCCAGCCTCGAAGGGCTGAGCGACCTCAAGCATCTCGACCGCTATTGCTACTTCGTTGCCGGCGTCGTCGGCGAAATGCTGACGGAGCTGTTCTGCGACTATTCCGAGGAGATCGACGCGCGGCGCGAGGAGCTGTTCGCCCTCTCGGCCTCCTACGGGCAGGGCCTCCAGATGACCAATATCCTGAAGGACATATGGGAGGACCGGAGCCGCGGGGCGTGCTGGCTGCCGCGCAGCGTGTTCCTGGCGGCCGGCTTCGACCTCCGTTCGCTCGCGCCGGGCCAGGCCGATCCGGGTTTCGTCGAGGGGCTGAACCGGCTCATCGCCATCGCCGCCCTGCACCTGTCCAATGCGCTCAGATACATCCTGCTCATTCCCGCGCACGAGACCGGCATCCGCCGTTTCTGCCTGTGGGCGCTGGGCATGGCGGTGCTCACCCTGCGCCGCACCTACACGACGCCGGCGTTCGGCAGCGGCCAGGAGGTCAAGATTTCCCGGCGGGCCGTGAAGACGGTGGTCGTGACCACCAGCGCGCTGGCGCGTTTCGATGCGGCCCTGAAGCTTCTGTTCACCGGCCTCGGCCGCGGTCTTCCCCGCGTCCCCGAAACGGCCTGTCCTGTCGTTTGATCCGGCGTTAGCGCGGGCGAATTGGAGGCATATCCGGTGCGGTCGTTCCAGATGGACGCGAACGGTCGAGCGCGTTTGGCGGCGCTGCGGCTCCTCATTGCAGCCCTTCCGGCCTGCATCGGCCTCGCTTCGCAAGCGCAGGCCGACGATATAGAGGTCGAAGCCACCGGCAGGTTCAGCATCGAAAGCCGGTGGTATCCGGAGAGCGCGCTCTACCCCGGCCAGCGCTCCCATGCGAGCGGCTTCACGGCGGAGCCGGAGTTCTATGCCGAGGACGATGAGGGCCGCAGCCTTACGGTCTCGCCGTTTCTTCGATATGACAGCGCGGACTCGCGCCGGTCGCATTTCGATCTGCGGGAAGCGTTCCTGCTGCTCTACGGCGAGGCCGAGGACGGAGAGTGGGAACTGCGCCTCGGCGTGGACCAGGTGACCTGGGGCGTCGCGGAGCTGCGCAACCTCGTCAATATCGTCAACCAGACGGACCTGGTGGAGAGTCCCGACGAGAAGGCCAAGCTCGGGCAGCCGATGGTGCACGGCACCTGGTCCGCGGACTGGGGCGTCACGGAACTGTTCATCATGCCCTGGCACCGCCAGCGCAGTTTTCCCGGGCGCGGAGGCCGGCTTCGCAGCCCGCTCGTCGTGGACGTGGACAAGGCGACCTATGACAGCGCGGCCGAGGAGCGCCATCTCGACTGGGCGATCCGCTACAGCGACAGCATCGGCCCCGTCGACCTGGGCGTCAGCTATTTCTACGGCCAGAGCCGGGAACCGGCCCTGCGGCCGGCGGAGTTTCTGCTGATCCCCGAGGAGGAGCCGGTTCCGACGGCCCTGCACCCGCATTACGAGAAGATCCGCCAGTTCGGGCTGGATGCGCAGCTCACGACCGGCGCGTGGCTGCTGAAACTGGAGGCCATCCGCCGCCTCGGCGCCACCAACCGGTCCACTCGCGCCCATCCCTTCGGCGAGGAAGACGATTTCGGCGCGTGGACACTGGGCGTCGAACACGCCTTCTACTCCGTTTTCGAGACGGAAGCGGAAATCACCCTGCTGGCCGAGTGGTACTGGGACGGACGAGGGCCGGAGCGCGCCACCAACACCTTCGAGAACGACCTGTTCCTCGCCGCCCGGCTGGCGCTCAACGATGTCGAGGGCACCGAGTTCACGGTCAGCGTGGTGGAAGATCTGGACCATGCGGGCCGGCTGTTCGGCCTGGAAGGGCGGCAGCGGCTGGACGACAACTGGCTGGTGACGGTCGAGGGCACGATATTCGAGGGTGTCGACTGGCGCGGGGACGGCCTCTACGGCGTGCGCCGCGACAGCTTTGTCGGGCTGAAACTCATCTACAACCTGTAACCGCCGGCGGCCCGCAGGTCAGCGGCTCCCGTCCCGTCCGGCAAGGCGCGCGGCGAAGGCCGTCATGGCCGGCAGAACCGTTTGCCCGGCCTCGCGCCAGGGCGCGTGGCCGCAATCGGGCAGCAGCACGATGTCCGCCGGACCGGACACCTGCGCCGCGATCCGGTCGGTCTGCGCGCGCGTGCCATAGGGGTCAGCCTCACCCTGGAAGGCCAGCACGGGCGCCGTCACTGCCGGCAGGCAGTTCTCGATGTTCCAGTCGCGGAAACGCGGGTCGAGCCAGGCCAGGTTCCAGGCATCGAAGGTCCCGGCGGCGTCCCGGTGCCAGCGCGCGAGCCGCCTGTCGAGGCCGTCCTTGTCGAAGGCGCGCCGGGCCTCCGCGATGGCGCGGATCGAGCAGTCTTCGACGAAGACATGCGGGGCCATCAGGACCAGCCCGGCGACCGCGTCGGGATAGGCGCCGGCATGGATGAGCGCGATGGAGCCGCCGTCGCTGTGGCCGACAAGCACCGGCCGTTCGATCCCGAGCGCCGCCAGCACGGCCGGCAGGCGCCGCTCCGCCTCCACATGCATGTAATCGAGCGGAAACGCCCCGCCGGCCGGCAGGGACGACCCGCCATAGCCGAGCCGGGAATAGACCAGCGCGGCCGCGCCCGTCGCTGCCGCCGCCCGGTCCGGAAAGTCGCGCCAGAGGGCCGCGCAGCCGAGCCCTTCATGCAGGAACACCATCGCCGGCAGGGCCGGGTCGCCCTCGACCAGGCGGTATTCGATCTCGCCTTCGTCGAGGGCGAGCCGGCCTTCCGGCCCCGGCGGAGCGGTCATGCGCGGAGCTTGTACCGCTGGATCTTGCCGGTCGCCGTCTTCGGCAGCTCGTCCACGAACTCGACCCAGCGCGGATATTTGTAGGCGGCAAGCCGGGCGCGCACGAACGCCTGGAGCTCTTCGGCGGTTGCCGTTCCGCCCTCCCGCAGCACCACGAAGGCCTTGGGCTTGACGAGGCCGTCCGGGTCCTCCGCGCCGACCACCGCCGCTTCCAGCACCGCTTCATGCCTCAGCAGCGCGCCCTCGACCTCGAAGGGCGACACGTAGATGCCGCCGACCTTGAGCATGTCGTCGGCGCGCCCGGCAAAGGCGTACACGCCGTTCTCGTCGCGGGTGTATTTGTCGCCGGTGCGGGTCCAGGCGCCGCGGAAAGTCTCGACCGAACGTGCCCGCCGGTTCCAGTAGAACACCGCGCTGGTCGGCCCCTTGACCTCCAGCGCGCCGAGCGCGCCGGCCTCTTCGATCACCCCGTCGTCATCGTCCACCAGCCGCACTTCGTAGCCCTCGACCGGGCGGCCCGACGCGCCCGGCGCGATGTCGCCGACGCGGTTGGTGATGAAGATGTGCAGCATCTCGGTGGAGCCGAGGCCGTCCAGTATGTCCACGCCGACGGCCTCCTGCCAGCGGCGCAGGATTTCGGGCGGCAGCGCCTCGCCGGCGGAGACCGCCAGCCGGAGCGCGTGCCCGCCCGGCCCCGGCGCCTCGCCGCTCGCGAGCAGCATGGCGAACAGCGTCGGCACGCCGAAGAAGATCGTGGGCCCGGCCTCGCGCAGCAGGCGGCAGATCGGCCCCGGCTCGGGCGGTCCTTCGAGGAGCACGGCAGTCGCGCCGGCCGCCATGGGGAAGGTCAGGCCGTTGCCGAGCCCGTAGGCGAAGAACAGCTTGGCGGCGGAGAACAGCACATCGTCTTCGCTCACGCCCAGGGTCGGCCCGGCATAGAGCTCGGCCGTGCGCACCATGTCGCCATGCAGGTGAACCGCCCCTTTCGGCTGGCCCGTCGTGCCCGAGGTGTAGAGCCAGAAGCACATCTCGTCCTCGACGGTTTCGGCGGCTGCGAACACGGGGCTTTCCGGCGCGATCGTTCGCGCCAGCTCGTCGCCGTCATGGATCACGCGCCCGTGCAGGCCCTCGAAGGCCGGGGCGAGATTGGCGGAGACGAACGCCGCCCGGGCGCGGCTGTCGTGCAGCATGAAGGCATAGTCGCCGCGGGTGAGCCGCGTGTTGACCGGCACGGGGACCACGCCGGCCTTGATCGCGCCGAGGAAGCAGGTGTGGAAGTCCGCCGTGTCGTTGAGGCAGAGGAGGATGCGCTCCTCGCGCCTGACCCCGAGCCTGCCCAGCGCATGGGCGAACCGGCTCGTCGCCGCGTCGATATCGGCGTAGCTGTAGGCGCCGCGGCTGTCGATCACCGCCGTCTTCGCGCCGCGCCCGGCCGCGAGGTTGCGCCCGATCAGGTCCGCCGCCGCGTTGTAGCCGGTCATTGCGCTCACGCCTCCGCCATGGCGTTTTCATACCACGCCCGCGCCCAGTCCGCCGCCTCGTCCTCCGGCAGCGTGCCGGAGGACGCATTGTGGCGCATCGGCTCGCCTACGCGCCTTGCGCCGAGCTCGCTCAGTATGCGGTCGAAGGTCATGCCGCCGCCGCAGAAGGTGCGCGCATAGGTCATGTCGCCGAGCGCAAAGAGGCCGTAGCGGACATGGGCGAGGTCCGGGCGCTCGCGCTCCAGCGCATCGGCGAGCGCCTGCCCGTTGTCAGGCACGTCGCCCTGCCCGTAGGTGGAGCTGACCACCAGGTAGAGGCCCGCCGCTGCGAAAGCGCTCTCGTCGAGATCGTCCATCGGCTGGAGGTCCACGTCCGCCCCCTCGTCCTCCAGCGCCGCCTGGACCTCCTCGGCAACGAGATCGGCCGTGCCGGTCATCGTCGCGACATAGATGGTGACAGTGCTGCTCATATCCTGCATTATACTTCCTGTGATGGACACCGCCAGGGAAAACCTCGCCGCGCCGCTCGGCGCAAGGCTGCGGACGCTCCGGGCCGCGCGCGGCATGAGCCGGCGCATCCTGGCGCGCGACAGCGCGGTGTCGGAACGCTATCTCGCCGAACTGGAGAACGGAAGGGCGAACCCCTCCATCGGCGTGCTGGCGCGCATCGGGGCAGCGATCGGCGTGGACCTTGCCGCCCTCTTCCGGCCTCCGTCCCGCGATGCGGCGGCCGCCATGGCGCTGCTGGAGCGGCTGGACCCCGAGGACCGGGCCGCCGCCCGCGCGCTGCTGGAACGCCGGTTCGGCCGGGCCGCCGACAAGGGAGAGCGGATTGCGCTGGTCGGCCTGCGCGGGGCCGGCAAGACGACTCTCGGCCGGCTGCTGGCGGAGCGGCTGGGCTGGCCCTTCGTCGAACTCACCCGCGAGATCGAGCGGGATTACGGCGCCGATGTCGCGGAAATCCTGGCCTTGTCCGGCCAGCCGGGCCTCCGGCGGCAGGAATACCGGGCGCTCGACCGGCTCGTGGAGGAGAGCGCGCGCGCCGTCATCGCCGCGCCCGGCGGCGTCGTCGCGGAAGGCGCCAGCCTCGACCTGCTGCTCGCGCGGACGCACACCGTCTGGCTCGCCGCCTCGCCCGAGGAGCACATGGCGCGGGTCGCCGCCCAGGGCGACCGCCGGCCGATGGCCGACAATCCGGAAGCGATGGCGGACCTGCGCGCGATCCTCGCCGCCCGCAGCCCCGACTACGCCCGCGCCGACGCCCGCCTCGACACGTCCGGCCGTCCGCTCGAAAACTGCCTCGACGAACTGGAGCGTATCGCGCGCCGCATGGTCGCGAAGGGTTGACCCCGCCCGGAGAGGAAATATAGTGCATATATGATCGACAATGCGCTCATCGCCTACGACCGCGAGCCGGAGCATTACCGGCACTGGTCGTTCGCCGTGGAGGGGGCCGTCGCGACGCTCACGCTCCGGGTGGACGAGGAGGGCGGCCTCCGTCCGGGCTACCGGCTCAAGCAGAACTCCTACGATCTCGGCGTCGATATCGAGTTGAACGACGCCCTCAACCGCCTGCGCTTCGAGCACCCGCAGGTGCGCGCCGTCATCGTGACCAGCGGCATGGAGCGCATGTTCTGCGCCGGGGCCAACATCTACATGCTCGCCCGGTCGAGCCACGCGGCAAAGGTCAATTTCTGCCGCTTCACCAACGAGACCCGCAATTTCATGGAGGATGCAAGCCGGCGCTCCGGCATCGCCTTCCTCGCGGCCTGCAACGGCACGGCGGCGGGCGGCGGCTACGAGCTGGCGCTCGCCTGCGACGAGATCTGGCTGGTGGACGACCGTTCGAGCGCGGTCAGCCTGCCGGAAGTGCCGCTGCTGGGCGTGCTGCCGGGCACCGGCGGCCTGACGCGCATCACCGACAAGCGCCGCGTCCGCCGCGACCTCGCCGACGTGTTCTGCACCGACCCGGACGGCGCGCGTGGCCGGCGGGCGCTCGAATGGGGCCTCGTGGACCGCACGGCGCCGCCGCAGCGCTTTCAGGCCGCGGTGAAGGCGCGCGCGGAGGAGCTCGCCGCCCGGCCGGGCCTGCCCGCCGGCGAACCGGTGGCGCTGACGCCGCTGGACCGGCAGGTCGAGCCGGACGGCTACCGCTACCCGAATGTCCGGGTGCGGATCGACGGTGCGCGCCGGCTGGCGGAAATCACGGTCTCCGGTCCCGCCGCGCCGGTCGCGGTGGAACGCGCCGCGGGCTGGTGGCCGCTTGCCGCCGCGCGCGAGCTCGAAGACGCGGTGCTGATGCTGCGCACCAACCACGAGCAGATCGGCGCCTGGGTGCTGAAGACCGAGGGCGACCCGGAGGCGCTGCTGGCCTTGGACGCGCTGCTGGCCGGGGGCGTCGAAACCGACTGCTTCCTGCGCGAGACCGTGGCCTGGTGGCGGCGCGCGCTCGCCCGGCTGGATGTCACTTCGCGTTCGCTGATCGCGCTCATCGAACCCGGCTCCTGCTTCGCCGGCCCGTTGCTGGAACTGGCGCTCGCCGCCGACCGCAGCTTCATGTTCCTCCCCCTCGACGAGCCGGAGGCCGCGCCCCGGATCGCGCTCGGCGCGCTGAACCGGGCCGGCCTCGAAACGGCGAACGGGCGCACCCGCCTCGACTGCCGCTTCTCGGGCGCGGTGCCGGAGTTCCAGGCCGCGAGCTTCGGCCCGGAAGAGGCGCTGGCGGCCGGGCTCGTGACCTTCGCGCCGGACGAGCTCGACTGGGACGACGAAGTGCGCATCGCGCTGGAGGAGCGCGCGGCGCTCTCGCCGGACGCGCTCACCGGCATGGAGGCGAGCCTGCGCTTCGGCGGCGCGGAGACACTCGCCACCAAGATCTTCGGCCGACTGTCCGCCTGGCAGAACTGGATTTTCAGCCGCCCCAACGCCGTCGGCGAGGAAGGGGCGCTCAAGCGTTTCGGCTCCGGCGCGAAGCCGGGCTTCGACTGGAGGCGTGTGTGATGGCTGTCGATTACCGGGGGCGCATCCCCAACAATATCGATCTCTCCGCCGACCGGCGGCTGCAGCGCGCGCTGGAACACTGGCAGCCGCGATTCCTGAACTGGTGGCGCGAACTGGGACCCGAGGGCTTCCAGGCGGCGGACGTCTATCTGCGCACCGCCACGGCGGTCGACGCCAGGGGCTGGGCCAGCTTCGGCTATGTGCGGATGCCGGAATACCGCTGGGGCGTCTTCCTCGCCGAGCCGGAGCAGGACCGCACCATCGGCTTCGGCGACGAGATGGGCAGGCCCGCCTGGCCCGAGGTCCCGGGCGAGCACCGGGCCGCGCTCCGCCGCCTGATCGTGACGCAGGGCGACACCGAGCCCGCCTCCGTCGAGCAGCAGCGCCGTCTCGGCCACAGCTGCCCCTCGCTCTACGACCTGCGCAACCTCTTCCAGGTCAATGTCGAGGAGGGCCGCCACCTCTGGGCGATGGTCTATCTGCTGCACGCCCATTTCGGCCGCGACGGGCGCGAGGAGGCCGAGGAGCTGCTCTACCGCCACTCCGGCGACCCGGACAATCCGCGCATCCTGACCACCTTCAACGAGCCTATCGACGACTGGCTCTCCTTCTTCATGTTCACCTATTTCACCGACCGGGACGGCAAGTACCAGTTGAAGTCCTTCGCCGAATCGGCCTTCGACCCGCTGGCCCGCACCTGCTCCTTCATGCTGACCGAGGAAGCCCACCACATGTTCGTCGGCGAGACCGGCATCGGGCGGATCGTCAGGCGCACGCTGGAGGTGATGCAGGCGCTCGGCACGGACGACCCCGACGCGGTGCGCGCGCAGGGCGCCATCGACCTGCCGACGCTCCAGCGCTACATCAATTTCTGGTTCTCCTCCTCGCTCGACCTGTTCGGCTCCGAGACCTCGTCGAACGCCGCGACCTATTTCGCCGCGGGCCTCAAGGGCCGGCCCGACGAAGCGACGTTCGAGGACCATGTGTGCCTCGACACGAGCGAGCGCATCGCGGTCCCGGACGGCGGGGGCGGCATCGCCGAGGAGGAGGTGCCGACCCGCAATGCGATGAACGAGATCACGCGCAGCCTGTATGTAAAGGACTGCGCCATCGGCATGACCCGCTGGAACCGGACGATAAAGCGCGCGGGCTTCGACGCCGAACTGTTCCTGCCCTCGACCCGCTTCCGCCGCACCATCGGCCGCTGGGCCGGGGCCTCCGTCGCGCCTGACGGGACGCCTATGGCGGACGACCTCTATCGCAAACGCCTGCCCGGCTGGCTGCCGACGGAGGAGGACAAGGCCTATATCCGCTCGCTGATGCACGCCGTCACCGAGCCCGGAAAGATGGCGGGCTGGATCGCCCCGCCCGCGCGCGGCATCGACGGCAAGCCGGTCGATTACGAATATGTGAAGCTGCATTGACGGCGCGTTTCGCCATCGCCGGGTCCGGCCCGGCGGGCTGCTACCTGGCGGACGCGCTCGCGCGGGCCGCGCCCGGCGCCGTCATCGACGTGTTCGAGCGGCTGGACGAACCGTTCGGCCTGGTGCGCTTCGGCGTGGCCCCGGACCATGAGCAGACCCGCGCCATTACCCGCGTGCTGCGCCGTCCCTTCGACAAGGGGGCGGCGCGGCTCCATCTCGGCGTCGAGATCGGCCGCGACATGAGCCTCGCCTCCCTCCGCCACGATTACGACGCCGTGGCGCTCGCGACCGGCGCGCCGGTGGACCGCAGGCTGGGCGTCCCCGGCGACGAGCTGGCCGAACCGTCCGGCCGCTTCATCCGTTGGATCAACGGCCACCCCGAGGCCGCCCCGCCCGCCCACCTCACCGGCGCCGGGCGCGCGGTCGTCATCGGCGCCGGCAATGTGGCACTCGACGCCGTCCGCCTGCTGGCGAAGCACCGCGAGATCGGCTGCCTGAACCCGCTGGCGCTGGAGCGCATCGACCTGCTGATCCGCGGCGGCCCGGAAGACGTGCGGTTCACGCCCTCCGAACTCGTCGAAATCGGCGACCTGACGGCGGCATGGCCCCAACTGGACGCCTTCGACGACGCCAGCGGCGAAGCGGCGGTCATCTTGAGAGGCTTCGCAGCCCGCCCGCCGGGCCGCGGCATCCCGATCCGCTTCCATTTCCGCACGCAGGCAACGGCCTTCCTCGGCGCGGGCCGGCTGGAAGCGGTCGAAACGAACCGCGGCACGCTCCCGGCCGACCTCGCCGTCACCTGCATCGGCTACGAGAAGGCCCCCGTGGACGGCATCCGCCCCACCGGCCCGGAAATCGAACCCGGCCTCTACGCCGCCGGCTGGGCCGCCCGCGGCCCGACGGGAACGATCCCGACGAACCGCACGGAGGCCCGCGCCCTTGCGCAGCGGATGATTACCGATGTCCGGCGGTAGGCGAACTGGCATAGGCCGGGAACGCGCCGGCATAGTGGAACGTATAGGCGCCGCCGCCGCGAAACGTCCCGTCCGGCGGCGACGCGGCCGGTAGCTCCCGGGCCCGGAGGCCCCCCTTCGCTTCGCCGTTGGGCGCGGCCGCCCCTACCGCCTGATCCGCCGTTTGCGCTGGCGGACGCGCTGCAGGTTGTGGCGCTTCAGGAAGCGCTGCACCGCGCTCGGGCTGAAGGGCGCCCCCTCGGCGGCGAGCGCGCGGCTGATCCCCCGGACGGTAATACCAGCGGTTGAGGTTTGAGACTCATTGAGGGGATTCCCAAGGAGATCGACTTCTGACTCAATGCCGATCCAGCGATTGGAGTATCGGTATGAGGGCAGGGATCCCATTGAGGGAGGATTTCGATGCGGCGCAGT
>JAJDYL010000229.1 GCA_022825195.1 Alphaproteobacteria bacterium | reverse complement strand
GCGGATTCGCTCCAGGCGGGCGCGGCGTCCTGCGACCTCACGTCGGTGAAGGCGGACGTGGAGAGCTACATCCTGGAGACGCAGTACGGCGCGGCGCATGTGGCGCGCTGGAAGAAGGCGCTGGCGGGACTGAACCGCGAGACCGGCGGCATGACCGCGGCCGGGGCGCGGCAGATGAAGGCGAAGTATTCGCCGGGCCGCTGGGACCCGGTGGTCGAGGCGCTGGACTGCCTGGAGAAGGCCGCAACGCCGCAGGCGGAGACGCCGGCGGCGGTCCCCGAGCTCAGCCTTGCGGCCGGCGACGCCGTGGACGAGGGCGGCAGCGCCACCTTCACCGTCCATGCCGACCCGGCGCCGGCGGCGGAGCTGACCGTGGCCTTCACCGTCGCCCAGACGGGCGAGTATCTGGGCGCGCCCGGCGCGGGCAGCCGGCAGGTGACCCTGGCGGCGGGCGCCGCGAGCGCCACGCTCGCCATCGCCACGGCCGACGACGAGGCCAATGAGGCGGACGGCTCGGTGAGCGTCTCCCTCGATGCCGGCGCGGGTTACACGATCGCCGCGGGCCGGGCGGCAGGCACGGTCGCGGTGCGCGACAATGACGAGCCGGTCATCGGCATCGCCGGCGGCAGCGGGGTGACGGAAGGAGCCCCGGCTGCCTTCACCCTCACGGCGAGCCCGGCGCCGCACGCGGCGCTGACGGTGAGCCTCGCGGTGACCCAGAGCGGCGACTTTGCCGCCGAGGGCCAGACCGGTGCGCGGGAGGTCAAGATCCCGGCCGGGGGCAGCGCGACCTTCGAGGTCGCGACGGTGAACGACAGCGCCGACGAGCCGGACGGCTCGGTCACGGCAACCCTTGCCGCCGGCGCGGGCTACGCGGTGGCGGCCTCGCCGGGCGACACGGCCTCGGTGGCGGTGGCTGACGACGATGCGGCGCCGGGGGTGCCCGCACTCGCCATCGGCGATGTGACGGCCAACGAGGGCGACGGGTTCATGTGGTTCACGGTCACGCTGAGCCCGGCCTCGGACCGTGCGGTATCGGTCGATTACCGGACCCGGGAGTCGAACCCGGTGTCGGCGCGCAAGAACAGCGACTTTCTCCAGATCGACTTCGGGGATCTGACCTTCAGTCCGGGCGAGACGAGCAAGCGGTTCTGGGTCTACCTGTTCGACGACAATCACGACGAGGACCCGGAGACCTTCGAGGTCGCGCTGTTGCGCCCGACGGGCGGTGCGAGGATCGCCGACGGTGTAGGGGTGGGCACGATCGTGAACGACGACCCGATGCCGGCGGCATGGCTCGCGCGCTTCGGGCGCACGGTGGCCGAGCAGGCGCTCGACGGCATCGCAAACCGCATCGCGGCGCCGCGCGAGGCGGGCGCGCAAGGCACGATTGCCGGGCAGTCGCTGAACTTCGGAACGGGCTCGGAGGCTGACGGCGCGGCGAACGGGCCCGGCGCGGCGAACGACAACATGCCCGTTGGCGGCGTTTCCCGTGGCGTGTCGCTGGCGCAGTCCGATGTGGCCCGCGCCTTCGGCGCCTCCGCCGGAGGCCTCGGCGGCCATGGGCCGGACGGCGGTCTCGGTCTCGGCGAATCCCGCACCATGACCGGTCTTGAGGCGCTGCTGGGCTCCAGCTTCACGGCGACGGGGGAGACCGACGCCACCGGCGGCAGCCTCGCCTTCTGGGGCCGCGCGGCGCAGTCGAGCTTCGACGGCCGCGAGGGCGCCTTCTCGCTCGACGGCGAGACGACCACCGCCATGCTGGGCGCGGACTATGCGCGCGGCAGGTGGCTGGTCGGGCTCGCGCTGATGCAGAGTTCCGGCGAGGGCGGCTATGCCGATACCGGAACGGGGTCCGTGCGCTGCCCGCAGGACCTGGACGCGGAGACGCGGAGCGTCCTCTGCGGCGGGGCCGTGCAGGAGGGCGACGGCGACGTGGAGGCGTCGCTGACGGCGGCGGTTCCCTATGCCGCCATCCAGGCGTCCGAACGCCTCCGGCTCTGGGGCGCGGCGGGCTACGGCACGGGCGAGGTGACGCTGAAGCCGGACGTGGGCGGCGTGCTCAAGTCGGACATCTCCTGGACGATGGCCTCGGCCGGCGCGCGCGGCGAGCTGCTGCCTCCGCCGAAGGAAGGGAGCGGCCCCACGCTCGCGCTGACCGCGGACGCGCTGTGGGCGCGGACCTCGTCGGAGAAGACGCACGAGCTTGCGGCGTCGGACTCCGACGTGACGCGGCTCAGGGTCGGTCTTGAGGGCGGCTACGCCATCGCCACCGACGGCGGCGGCCGGATCGTGCCCAAGGTGGAGATCGGCGCCCGCCATGACGGCGGCGACGCCGAGACCGGCTTCGGCGTCGAGCTAGGCGGCGGCATCGCCTGGACCGATCCGGCGATCGGGCTCTCGCTCGATGTCTCGGGCCGGACGCTGATCGCGCACGGCTCGGACGACCTGGAGGACCGGGGCTTCGCGGCCTCGCTGGCGTTCGATCCGGACCCGTCGAGTGAGCGCGGCCTGTCGCTCACGCTCAGCCAGGACTGGGGCGGTTCGGCCGAGGGCGGGCTCGACGCGCTGTTCGCGACCGACCCGCTGGCGGACCGTGCCGGTATCGGCGAAGCGACCAGCCGCTGGCGGGCGGAGGCGGCGTACGGCCTCCCGGCCTTCTCGGGCCGCTTCACCGGCAGCCCGCATGTCGGGCTGGGGCTCGCCACGGGCGCACGCGACTACAGCGTCGGCTGGCGGCTTTCGCCGGCGGCCAACGCCAACGCGCCCGATCTCTCCTTCGGGGTGAAGGCGACGCGGCGCGAGAGCGA
>JAJDYL010000235.1 GCA_022825195.1 Alphaproteobacteria bacterium | reverse complement strand
GGCCTCGCGCTCGCACTCGCCCGCACGCTGCCGCGCAGCCGCGCCCGCGCCGTGGCGCTGGCGGCGGTCGCGCTCGCCGGGCTCTTCGGCGCGCGGGCCTTTTTCGACCCCGCGGTCGACGCCATCGAGGCGGTGGAGCCCGCCAAGACCGGCTATCTCGGCGGGCTCGGCCTGCCGATCATCCTCTCCTGGTTCGTAGGCGGGCTGTTCGCCGCCGCCGCCGCCTACGTGATCGGGCGGATCGCGCTCGGGCTGCGCTCGGACTATTTCGCCATCGCCACGCTCGGCATTTCCGAGATCGTGATCGCCGTGCTCAAGAACGAGGACTGGCTGACGCGCGGGGTGAAGAACGTGACCGGCCTCGGCCGCCCGGTGCCCTACGAGGTGGACCTGCAGCAGGACCCGCATTTCATCGACATGGTGGCGGTGCTGCACAGCGGGTCCCTGGAGGCGCTGACGGGCGCGGCGCATGCCGACGCGCTCCGGGAATTCGCGGTCCAGTCCTCGAGCCTCTTCGTGAAGCTCTGCTATGCGGGCCTGTTCCTCGCCGTTCTGGCTGTCGTGTTCCTGCTTTCGGAGCGCGCGCTGCATTCGCCCTGGGGCCGGATGATGCGGGCGATCCGCGACAATGAGACCGCCGCCGGGGCCATGGGCAAGGACGTGACCCGCCGCCACCGGCAGGTCTTCGTCCTGGGCTCGGCCGTGGTCGGCGTGGCGGGCGCGATGCTGACCACGCTCGACGGCCAGTTCACGCCGGCCGGCTACCAGCCGCTCCGCTTCACCTTCCTCATCTGGGTCATGGTCGTGGTCGGCGGCTCCGGCAACAATCTGGGCGCGGTGCTGGGCGGGTTCCTCGTCTGGTTCGTCTGGATCGAGGCGGAGCCCGCGGGCCTCTGGCTCATGCAGGCGCTGACCTCGGGCCTGCCGGCCGGGAGCGCCGTCCGCGAGCACCTGCTGGACGCCGCCCCGCACATGCGCCCGCTGGTCATGGGCCTCATCCTGCTCCTCGTCATGCGCTTCCGCCCCCGCGGCCTCATTCCGGCCGGCCGGTAGCGGACCGCAGCACCGCGTGGCGGCGTTCGATTTCCCGGTGGAAGCGCTCCGGCAGCCGGGCCCAGTCATGCGGCTGGACCAGGAAGGGGATGGTGGAGGCCTCCAGCGCCCGTTCGAACGCGCCGAGCCGGGCGGGTTCGATTTCGGCCCCGCCGGGCGCGCGCAGCGCCAGGTCGAGGTCGCTGCCACCGTGTGCGCGGCCGGTGACGCGGCTGCCATAGGCCCAGACCTCGACCTCGGGCAGATGCTCGGCCAGAAGCCGCTCCAGCGCCGTCCGGTGGCGGTCCGGCAGCAGAAGCCCGTCAGCCATCGCCCGTGTCCTCGACGGCATCGGCCAGCGCCCGCGCGTCGGCCACGAACGCCGGTATGAGCTCCAGCGCCGTCTCGGCGAAGCGCTCGCCGTAATCGTGCGCGGACGCATTGCGGATGTCGCGGCATTGCAGCCACCGCTCGCAGGCCTCCGCGGAAACCAGCCCGTGCTTCGCGCCGTGGCGGAACGCGTCCCGGAAGGTCAGCCGGTCGGCCTCCCGGTTGCTCGCAAGGAAGTCCCGAAGGCGCCGGCGCAGCAGGGCGCCGCCGACTTCCAGCACGAGTTCGAATTCCTTGACGCAGGCCGCGCGGAAAATATCGCGCATCGGCCCGTCGGGAGCTTCACGCTGCAAATGCCCGAACGCGGCGTCCAGCGTGCCGATACACCGCCGGAAGCCGCTCGTGTCGATGTCCGCCGTCCGCGACATGGCCGCTGCGCTCCACGCCTGCTGCCGGTCCGATTCTACAGCGTGAAGTCGTCGCGGGTGAAGAGCGGGGCGAGGCGGATGCCTTCGCGGGCGAGGTTGGCCTCCGCGCCCTCCAGCCGGTCCACCACGGTGTAGAGCGTCTCCACCCGGCAGCCGGCGGCGCGCGCGGCCTCGACGGCGATCATCGCCGAGCCGCCGGTGGTGGTCACATCCTCGAACAGCAGCACCTCGCCGCCCCCCGGCAGGTAGCCCTCGACGCGCCGTTCGGTGCCGTGGTCCTTGGTCTCCTTGCGCACGAAGAAGGCCCGGCGCGGGCGCGGCGTCGCCCGGCTGAAGGCGCAGACCGCCGCCACGATGGGGACCGCGCCCATGGCGATGCCGCCGATATGGTCGGCCGGTTCCCCGCCGATCCGCTCCAGGAAGGCTTCGGCGATGAGCGTCAGGCCCTCCGGGTCCAGCATCACCTGCTTCATGTCGAAGAAATATCCGGTGCCCACCCCGGAGGCGAGGGTGAACTCTCCGGTGGAGAGCGCCCGTTCGGCGATCAGGTCGCGGAGTCGTTCGCGCATGGGGTCGTTTCCCGTTCCAGAATGGCGGCGTAGAACCCGTCCGAGCCGTCGCGGGCGGGCGAGATGCGGAGGTCGTCGCCGGCGCGCGCGAAACCCGGCGCGGCGTCCAGGAAGCGCCCGACCCGCGCCTCGTTCTCGTCGCGGAGCAGCGAGCAGGTGGCATAGACCAGCCGCCCGCCGGGCTTCACCAGCCGCGCGGCGCTTTCCAGTATGCGGTCCTGGAGCGCGATCAGCTCGGCGAGGCCGGGGCCGTCGCGGGTCCAGCGCGCATCCGGGTTGCGCCGCCAGGAGCCGGTGCCGGTGCAGGGCGCATCCACCAGCACGCGGTCGAACTTGCCGCGCTGGCGGCGCACCCAGCGGTCGCGCTCGCTCTCCAGCAGGCGGCGCTCGATATTGTGCGCGCCCGCCCGGCGCAT
>JAJDYL010000207.1 GCA_022825195.1 Alphaproteobacteria bacterium | reverse complement strand
ACCGCGTCATCGGCCATGTCGGCATCGCCGCCGCGACCAGCGCGGCCGCCTGGGCGAACACGGCGCTGCTCTGGGCCGCGCTGCGGCGGCGCGATCATTGCCGGGCGGACAAAAGGCTGCTCTCCCGCCTGCCGCGCGCGGGCGGGGCGGCGGGACGGCCCCGCCATTATCGACCCGGTGGGGTTTTGCGCCGTTCCGGGAGGTTCCGGCCGGCGCTGCCGGGCAGTACTTTTCGTTATCGACCCGGTGGAGTCTTACGCCTCTCCGGGGAACGCTTTTCGTTATCGACCCGATGGGGTCATGTGCCGCGGGGTCTCGGGAAGCGGGCGCACTTGTCCTGTCGGCTTCCCGGACCCCGCTCGGCATCGGCGCCGGGTATGCGCCTTTCGGCCCCCGGCGCCGCTTCTTCTATGTCATGGCTGCCTTCTCCATCCCCGCAGCATGTAGGCGGCCCTGCGCCGGGCCGCAAGGGTTGTCAGGAAAAAAATCTGTGAGCGCCTTCAGGCCCGGCGACGGCGCGGCCGGCGCCGGACGCGGTGGCGCTTGAGGAACCGTTGCAGGGCGCCGTAGCTGAACACCAGGCCGCGCGCCTCCAGGGCCGCGCGCAACTCGCGGATGGTGAGGCCCCGAGCCTCCTCCACAAGGCGGAGGATCCGGTCGCGTTCGGCCTCGATGCTTGCAGACCGGCGGTTTCCGCCTACCGGCTTCGGCTGCGCATCGCCCTGCCGGCGCTCCAGCGCGCGCCAGCGGGCGGCGGTGGCGATGCCGACCTCGAACCGGTCCGCCGCCTTGCGGAGGGTCGCCCCGGTCCGTATCGCCGCCAGGACCCGGTCCCGTAATTCGACAGGAAGCGCTTTCGGCATAACCGCATGACCTCTTTCACCGACAGGCCGTGTTTGCACAAAAAAGGAACAAAAAGCAACCGCAAAATGCCGGCCGTCGGCCCGACCCTCTTCCCGTCATGCCTCTTCTTGTCATGCCCCGGACCCCGATCCGGGGCCGCCGCGAGAACCGGGCCGGGCGGTCACGCCGGGTCTTCGCCTTCCTCCCGGATCAGCCGTTCCAGCATGTCCGGGGCGGGTTCGTGGCCCTCCTTGACCATCAGGAAGAGCGCCGATGCGAACACCCGGCGGTCGGGCCTCGGATTGACGACGACCCCGCCGCCGTCCGCGCTGGCATAGGCGAGCGCCGTCCCCGCGCCGGCGGAGACCAGCCGGGCGGCCAGACGGCCCCAGGGGACGCCGGCGACGGGCACCTCGTAGCGCACGCATTCATCGCCGCGGCGTGTGAACAGGTCCTCGATGATGGCTTCCGAACCGGGTGCGATCAGGGCCCGGACCAGCATCTCCGGATAGCCGCGCATGGGCCGCATGACCGTCGAGGCGCCGGCGCCGCGCAGCCGGTCCCGGTTCCGGTCGTCCACGCATTCCACGGCAATCCGCCCTTTCGCCCCCATTTCCACCAGCCTGTGCACGAGATCGAACGCCGTCCCGTCGGATGCGGGGTCCTTCTCGTCATCGGCGAGCACCACCACCGCCGCAGCGTCCACCGCACCCGCGTCCTCCAGCTTCTCGTCCGAGGCGGCCCGGCCGTGGACGTGGACCACGCCGAGGCGGACCAGGCTTTCCGGCAGCCCCTCCGGCCAGCAGGTCGAGAGGATCAGGAAGTCCTTCTTCCGCCCCCATCCGGTCTCCCTGAACTGCCGGACCAGCGTCTCGAAATAGGGATCGGCGCCGGCGCTCGGCGCATTGACGATCAAGACATGGTCCTTCAACCGCCACCTCCATAGGCCGCGCTGCCTGAGCGCTCGCCTGTTCGAACGATATTCGAAATAGTCCGCCGCGCCCTTGCCCAGCGCGAACACGCCCCCGACATACACCAGAATTACGGTGGACCAGCGCCCGGCCGCCGTCGACGCCGACAGGTCGCCATAGCCGACGGTGGTCATCGTCGTTGCGGTGAGCCAGGCGGCGTCGCCCAGGGCCAGCCCCTCGAACGCCATCATGGCCAGCGTGTGGCCGGCGGCTATGCCGGCCAGATAGACAGCCAGCACGACCAGCCGCCGCCACGCGCCCGCGGCATCGGCATTCGGCAGGCCCTTGCGCTTCCTCCACCGGGAACGAAGCAGTATTTCCAGCATGAAGTTCAGCTTGTCCTCCCCGGCCGGGTCCGGGACCGGTCAGGCCGGCGGCGAACCTTCCAGGAACTCCGCCTCGCTTCGGTGGCATTCTATGGCGTGCCGCCCGCCGAGATGCCGCACGGGCGGCGTCTCGCGGTCGCAGGTGCCTTCTATCGCGACCGGGCAGCGGTCGAAGAACGGGCAGCCCGTGTCGGTCATCGTGACCAGACGGTCGATGCCCGCCTGCGCCTCCCGGGTCCTCATCGTCTCTTCCAGCCAGCCGATGCGCAGCTCGGGAACCGAGGCGATCAGCAGCCGCGTGTAGGGATGGTAGGGGGGCGACAGCACGCGGTCCGTGGGCCCCTGCTCGACCACCCGTCCCGCATAGAGCACCACGATGTCGTCGGCGAAGGAGGCGACGGTGGACAGGTCGTGGCTTATGAAGACGAAGGACACGCCGCTTTGCCGCCTCAGCCGCTTGAGGAGCTCGATGACATTGGCGCCGACGATGGTGTCGAGGGCGGAAATGACCTCGTCGCAGAGCAGCACCTCCGGCGACGCCGCCAGCGCGCGGGCGAGGTTGACCCGCTGCTTCTGGCCGCCGGAAAGCTCCTCCGGATACCGCCCGGCAAACTCCGCCGGCAGCTCCACCATCTGCAACAGCTCGCCGACGCGCCGGCGCTTCTCCTTTCCTCTCAGGCCGAAATAGAATTCCAGCGGCCGGCCCAGGATGCCGCCGATCCTCTGGCGCGGATTGAGCGCGACATCCGCCATCTGGAAGACGAACTGGACTTTCTGCAACTCGCTGCGGTCCCGTTGCCGGAGGGCGGGCTGCAGCACCTCCCCGTCCAGCAATATGTCCCCGTCGGTCGCCGGCAGCAGGCCGGACATGACCCGGGCCAGGGTGGACTTGCCGCAACCCGACTCGCCGATGACCCCGACCGTATGGCCGCGCTGCACGGCCATGGTGACATCGCGCAGCACCTTGACGGCCACCGAGCCGTCCATGCGCCGGCCGTAACCGGCGCTGATGTCCTTTACTTCGAGCGCGGGACTGTCACGCAGGTGCTCGGCCAATGCTTCGTCGCCCTGGCCGGCGGCGGGAGGCGGGCGCACCGCCGCCATCAGGCGGCGCGTATAGTCGTGGGCGGGCCGGTTGATGACCTGGTCGGCGTCCCCGTGCTCCAGAATGTCGCCCGCATAGAGGACCACGATGCGGTCGGCGATCTGCGCGACCACGGACAGGTCGTGCGTGACATAGAGCGCCGCCGCCCCTTCCCGCTGGATGACCGACTTGAACGCCTTGAGCACCTCGATCTGGGTCGTGACGTCGAGGGCCGTGGTCGGCTCGTCCAGGATCAACAGGTCAGGCTTGCCGCAGAGCGCCATGGCCGCCATCAGGCGCTGCAGCTGCCCGCCCGAAACCTGGTGAGGGTAGCGCCTGCCGAGACGGTCCGGGTCCGGCAGTTCCAGCGCCCGGTAAAGCTCCTCCGCCCGCTCCTCCGCTTCCTCGCGGCTCATCTGGCCATGCAGCACGGGGGACTCCGTCACCTGCTCGCCAATGGTCAGCGCCGGATTGAAGGTGGCGGCCGCGCTCTGGGCGAGATAGGCGACGCGCTGGCCGCGCATGTCGCGCTTCTCGTCGGGAGGCATCGAGATCACGTCGCGCCCGTCCAGGCGCACCTCGCCGCCAGTGAACTCCAGGCCGGGCTTCGAGTATCCGAGCGCGGAAAGCGCGATGGTCGTCTTCCCGGAGCCCGACTCCCCGATCAGCGCGACGACCTCGCCTCGCCCCACGGTAAAGCTCGCATTCTTGACGATGGGCGTCAGGCCGCCATCATCCCTGCGCGCATCGATGTTCAGGCCGTCGACTTCGAGGAGCGCGGGCATCAGATCATCCTCTTGGCCAGCCGCCCGCCGGCATGGGCGGACACATCGTCCACGATGAGGTTGATGGCGATGGTGAGCGTGGCGATGGCGAGCGCCGGCACCAGCGGCGCGACGGCGCCGTAGGGCAGCCCGGAAAGGTTCTCCCGGACCATGCTGCCCCAGTCCGACTGCGGCGGCTGCACGCCGAGGCCGAGGAAGCTCAGGCTGGAAATGAACAGGATCACATAGACGAAGCGCAGCCCGAAATCGGTCGCCATCGGCATGGCGACATTGGGCAGGATCTCGCGGGTGACGATCCACCACAGGCCCTCGCCACGCACGCGGGCCGCCTCGACGAAATCGCTGACCTTCACGTCCAGCCCGAGCGACCGCGCGATCCGGAACACGGTGGAGGCGTATATGAGGCCGGTCAGCACGATCAGGATGGGGATGGTGCTGCCGATGGCGGCGATGACCACAAGGGCCAGCATGATGCTCGGGATCGAAAGGATCGCATCATTGAGGCGGCTCAGCGTAGAGTCCATGACGGTCCCGCCGACGGCTGCCGCGATGCCGAGCGTGACCCCGACGAGATAGGCGAGCAGGGTCGAGGCCAGCGAAATGCCGATGGTGGTGCGCGCGCCGTACAGTGTGCGGGACAGGATATCGCGCCCCAGATAGTCGGTGCCGAGCCACGCGATCTCGCTTGGCGGCTGGTAATCGGTCTCGGGATAGGGATTGTCGCTGCCCGGCACGATGAACAGCGCCTCGTCCAGAATGTCGGCCTCGTGATAG
>JAJDYL010000057.1 GCA_022825195.1 Alphaproteobacteria bacterium | reverse complement strand
AGTGGGGTTCGATCACCGGGCTCGTCAACAATGCCGGCATCGTCCGCGCCGCCATGATCCACAAGATGAGCCGCGAATACTGGGACGAGGTCATCAATGTGAACCTGACCGCCGTCTATCTGGTGCTGCAGTCGGTCGGCAGGCAGATGATCCGGCAATCCGAGACGGGCGAATTCGGCGTCTGCCCCGGCCAGATCGTCAATGTGTCCTCCATCGCGGGCACGGCCGGCACCATCGGCCAGATCAATTACGGCGCCGCCAAGGCCGGCGTGCTCGGCATCACCATGAGCGCGGCGCGCGAATGGGCGCGCTACGGCATCTGCGTGAATTCGGTGGCGTTCGGCACGGTCGTCACGCCCATGACCGAGGTGATCCGGGGCCCGAAATTCGGCGCCCAGACCATGGCCCGCATCCCGCTTGGCCGCTATGCCGAGACCAGCGATGTGGCGCCCAGCGTCTGCTTCCTGCTCGCGCCGGGGGCCAACTACATCACCGGCAAGAACCTCACCATCGACGGCGGCATGACCGCGATGTGAGCCGGGGGCGTGAACGCTCTTTCGACGGGGCCGTGGCGGAGCTTCCTGTTCGCCCCGGCCAACCATGCCCGCATGGCGGAGAAAGTGTTCCAGGCGGGCGCCGACGCGGCGATCCTCGACCTTGAGGACGCGGTCGCGATCGCCGGGAAGCCGGCCGCCCGCGCGGACGCGGTCGCTGCGCTCAGGCGGCCGCGGCCCTGCAAGGGCTTCGTGCGCGTCAACGCCGCCGAGACCGAATGGTGCTTCGGCGACATGGAGGCGATCGTCGGGCCGTGGCTCGACGGCATCGTGCTGCCGAAGCTCGAAAGCGCGGCCATGCTCCAGACCGTCGACTGGACGCTAGCCCAGCTGGAGCGCAAGGCCGGGCTGGAAATCGGCAGCATCGACCTCATGCCGATCGTCGAGACGGGCCTGGGCGTCTCCAACCTGAAGGAGATCGCCGGCTGCCGCTCGCGCCTCCGGCGGCTCTCTTTCGGCGCGGGCGACTACACGCTCGATGTCGGGATGCGCTGGTCTCTGGACGAGGCGGAGCTGGCGCATGCGCGCGCGGCGATGGTGGTGGAGTCGCGCGCGGGCGGGCTCGAGCCGCCGGTCGATACCGTGTTCATCGAGCTGCGCGAAACGGAGGCCTTCGCGGCCTCGGCGCGCCGCGCGCTGGCGCTCGGCTTCCAGGGCAAGCTCTGCATCCATCCGAGCCAGGTGGGGCCGGTCAACGACGCTTTCTCGCCGACCGAGGAGGAGACGACACGCGCGCGGCGCATCGTCGCGGCGTTCGACGAAGCCGAGGCCGCCGGCTCCGCCTCCATCCAGGTGGACGGCTATTTCGTCGATTACCCCATCGTCGAAAAGGCCCGCCGAACGCTCGCATTGGCCGAGCGCACTGCGGGGCAGGGCTGAGGGCGCTCAATCCTCTGATGAAGGCGGCTCGGCCCACGGAGGTGGGCGCTTTTCGTTGAAGGCCTCTATGCCGGCGCGGGCGGCGGGGGCGCGGAGTAGGGCGGCTATGGTGCGGGCCGCGTCGTCCAGCGTTTCGTCTATCGGGCGGTCGGCGGCTGAGACGACCAGGCGCTTTGCCTCTGCGACCGCGTTCGGCTCCGAGCGGCGGACCTGATCGAGCACGTCGGCCAGCGCCGCATCGGCCTCTTCCCGATTGGCGGCGAGGATGTGGGCGAGGCCGTCGCGGAGCGCGTCGCGGCCGTCCAGTATGGCGCCGGTCGCGACCAGCCGGCGGGTCCAGCCCTCGCCCATGCGGCGCACGATATGGGGGATGACCTGCGCCGGGATGAAGCCGGAGCGCGCCTCGGGCAGGCCGATCTTCGCGTCCTCGCAGACGATCACGACATCGGAGCAGCAGGCCATGCCGAGGCCGCCGCCCGTGCAGGCGCCCTCGACCACGGCGATGACGGCCTGCGGCAGCGCGTTCAGAACCTCCAGCACGTGGCCCATCCTGCGATAGACGGGAAAGAGCGGGTCCGGGTCCGCGGGCGCTGGAATGTCTCCCAGCATCGACATGTCGCCGCCGGCCGAGAACTGCCCGCCCTCGCCGCGCAGCACCACCGCGCGGGCATCCGACTCCTTCGCATTTCGGAACGCGACAAGCAGCGCTTCCATCGTCTCCTGGGTGAGCGCGTTGCGCCGCCCGGGCCTTGTCAGCAGGACGTGCAGGGCGAGTCCCCGGCGCTCGACCCGGACCGGACTCACGGCGGGGACCCGAACCCGCCCGCTCCGGGGGTCTCGACGCGGAGCCCTTCGCCGTCCCGCACAATGACGCCCGACGGCTTGATCTCAAGCGGGGTTTCGGCCCCGGAGCCGTCCAGAAGCGCGAACCGGCCCCGGCCGCCGGGCTCGCCGCCGGCAAGGCCCCAGGGTGCGTTCGAGAAACGCTCGCCCGCGCCGTTGAACAGGCAGTCGTGCCCGACCGGCCGCACGACGCGGTAGAGCCCGCGCCCGCCCCGGAACCGCCCCGCGCCGCCGGAGCCTTCCAGCAGGCCGTAGCGCTCCACCATCAGCGGGTATTCGGTTTCGATGGCCTCGACCGGCAGGTTGGAGGTGTTGGTGATGCCGACCTGCACGCCGTCCTTGCCGTTCCCGCCCGGCCAGCCGCCGGCGCCGCCGCCGAGCGTCTCCAGATAGAGGTAGCCTTCGCCCGTCCTGGGGTCGATGCCGGAAAAGACGGCGGTGGTGTTCGCGCCGTTGCCGGCCGCCGGCGCACGGTCCGGCATGGCGGGGGCGAGCGCGCCGAACACCACGTCGATGATCCGCTGGCAGGTGTGGGCCCGCGCCGCCACGGGGGCGGGGAAGACGGCGTTGAGCAGGGACCCGCGCGGGGCCGAAATCTCCACGCAGTCGATCACCGCCTGGTTGTTCGGCACTTCGGGGTCCAGCAGCGCCTTGAGCGTGTAGGTGACCGCCGCGACGGTCGCGTTCATGGTCACATTGATGTTGCCCGGCACCTGCGGGGCGGTGCCGGCGAAATCGAAGCGCGCCCGCCCGCCCGTCTTCTCGACGGTGAGCACGATGGGGATGTCGCTGGTCTCGATACCGTCATCGTCCATGACATCCTCGAAACGGTAGGCGCCGTCGGGGATCGCCCGGATGGCGTCCGCCATGCGGCCTGCGGTGCGCGCCAGCATGTCCTCGAAAGCCGCGAGGACCGTATCGGCGCCGTAGGCGTCGATGGTCTCCGCCATGCGCCTCACGCCCAGATTGCAGGCCGCGACCTGCGCGAAATAGTCCCCGCGCCGCTCGTTCGGCAGCCGCACATTCAGCAGCACGAGATCGAACAGCTCCCGTTGCAGCTCGCCCCGGCGGAACAGCTTCACCACCGGCACACGCAGGCCTTCCTGGTAGATTTCCGACATGCCGCCGGCCATCGACCCCGGCGCCATGCCGCCGACATCGGCATGGTGGGCGATATTGCAGACCCAGGCGACGATGCGCCCGTCCGCGAAGACGGGCGCGGCCATGTTGATGTCGGGAAGGTGCGTGCCGCCGGCCGTGTGCGGGTCGTTGGCGATGACGATGTCGCCTTCCTCGATATCGTCGCCGTAGCGGGCCAGCAGGCATTCCATCAGCCCGCTCATCGACGCGATGTGGATCGGCAGCGACTGCTCCGCCTGGGCGATCAGCCGTCCGCGCGAATCCATGATCGCGGTCGAGTGGTCGTGCCGTTCTTTTATGTTTGTGGAGAATGCGCTCTTCATCAGCGCGGCGAAGGTTTCGTCGGTGATGGAGCGGAGCGCGTTGGCGAGGATTTCGAGGCCGATGGGGTCGAGAGCGGTCATGCGGCGATCCGGATGGTGAGGTTGCCTTGGGCGTCCACCGCCGCGCTGTCGCCCGGATAGACGATGGCGGTGGCGTCGAGCTGCTCGATGACGGCCGGGCCGGCGATGCGGCTTCCGGCGCCGAGCCGGGCGCGGTCGTAAACCGGCGTGTCCGGGAACTCTCTGCCGGCGAACCGGACGGGCCGGCGTTCCCTCGGCGGGGGCGGCCCGTCGGCGGGCGGCAGCTCGGTCCCGGGCGCGCGGTAGAGGCGGGCTTTCGCCGTCAGGCGGAGATTGACGATCTCGACCGGGTCCTCCGGATTGCGGAAGCCGTAGGCGAACTCATGCGCGTCGAGGAAGCGGTCGCGGAGATCGTCGAGGTTGCCGGGAAGCGCCACGGCGAGCTCGAAATTCTGCCCGACATGGCGCATGTCGAGCGAGACCTCCGTCTGCCGGTCTTCCGCCGCTCCTTCGCCCGCGAACCAGAGCCGGGCCTGCTCCTCCAGCTCCTCCAGGATGGCCGCGATGCGGGGAAACGCCTCCGCAGAGACGGCGATGCGCTCGCTGCGGGTGAAGGTCTCGCGGAGGTCCGAGACCAGCAGCCCCTCGGCGCAGACGATGCCGGGCGCGGGCGGGACCAGGATTTCGCCGATGCCGATGCCGGCAGCCACGTCGCGCGCATGCAGCGGCCCGGCTCCGCCGAAGGCGGCCAGCACATAGCCGCGCGGGTCGTGGCCGCGCTCGACCGAGACGGTGCGGATCGCGCGGATCATATTCGCCGCCACAATGTCGAGCACGCCCTCCGCGGTGCGCTCGACCGAAAGGCCGAGGCGCCGGGCCGCCGGCTCGAAGGCGGCGCGCGCCCTGCCTTCGTCGAGGCTCATGCCGCCGTCCAGCAGGCCGCGGGCGCTGAGCCGGCCGAGCAGCAGGTTGGCGTCGGTGACGGTCGGCTCCGTGTTGCCGCGCCCGTAGCAGGCGGGGCCGGGGTCGGCGCCGGCGCTCCCGGGGCCGACCTTCATCAGCCCGTCGCGGTCGAACCAGGCGATGGAGCCGCCGCCCGCGCCGATGGTCGCAATGTCGATCTGCGGCAGGCGGATGGGGAAGCCGGCCACGGCGCGCTCATAGGCGATATCCGCCGCCCCGCCCCGGATGAGCGCCATGTCCGCGCTGGTGCCGCCCATGTCGAGCGTGACGAGGTCGCGCAAGCCGGCGCCGCGCGCCGCGTGGATGGCGCCGACGACGCCCGCCGCCGGCCCCGAAAGCGCGGTGCGGACGGGGAAAGCCCGTGCGCGCGCTACCGACATCAGGCCGCCGCTCGACTGGTTGATGCCGAGGCTGGCCCCGGGAGCCGCCTCGGACAGCCCCTCCTCCAGCCGGCCGAGATAGCGGTCCATGACCGGTTGCAGGCAGGCGTTAACGGTCGTGGTCGAGAAGCGCTCGAACTCGCGGAACTCCGGCTGCACCTCGGAGGAGAGCGAGATGTGCAGGTCGGGCAGCGCCGCCCTCAGCGCGTCTGCCAGCGCCCGCTCGTGCGCGCCGTTCAGATAGGCGAACAGGAAGCAGACGGCGCAGGCGTCCGCCCCGCTCGCGCGCACGGCCTCCACGGCCGCCGCGATGTCCGCCGCGCCCGGCGTGCGCACCGGCTCGCCGGCCGCGTCCATGCGCTCGCCGAGCTCGAAGCGCCGCTCCGCCGGCACGGGCGGCGGCGGGAAGGTGCGGCGGAAATCGTACATGTGCGGGCGGACCTGCCGGCCGATCTCCAGCAGGTCCCGGAAGCCTTCGGTCGTCACCAGCGCCACCCGGCCGCCCTTGTCCTGGAGCAGCGCGTTGGTGGCCACCGTGGTGCCGTGCGCGAGGCGGGAGACCGCGTCCAGCCCGATCCCGCAGGCCGCCGCCATCTCCCGGAGGCCGTCGAGGATGGCGCGGCTCGGATCGTCCGGCGTCGAGGGGCGCTTGAAGACGTGCACCGCGCCGGTCCGGTCGTTGACGGCCGAGAAGTCGGTGAAGGTGCCGCCGACATCCACCCCGACGATCCAGGACCCGGCCTCAGGCCCATTCACGGTTCGACCCCGCTCCCATGCGAATTTTCCCCCTCCGGCCCGGCCCACCCGGCGCCGGGCGGCAATCTAGCCCACATTCCCCGCCAGGGTCACGGGCCGTGCGGCGCTGCTGTTCCTGCTATTTTTTCCTATTCCAGCTTGCATTCCGCCAGAAATGTTCCATTTTAGTTCCTGACAAGTGCTTCGAAGGAGCCGGAAGAGGCCATGGTTTGACGGCGAAAGCGGCGATGCCGCTCTCTCGGAAAGCGAACGCGCGGTGGCGAGGAGGCGGCCGCACAACAGGGCAGGTGCGCGCGCCGGGCCGGGACTATTCATCCGGGTTCGAGTACTGCCGGGGCCGGGCGGGCGCCATCTTCATCGCGGCCGGGCGGCCGCATCCGGGAAGGGGGGCATGAGGGACATGACGGTGGTGAACAGGCAGGGCCATGCGATCGGCGAGCATCTCAGGCGCCGCGCGGCTCTACGAGGTGAGCGAAAGCAGCGTCTGGCTCCGGGTGAAGCGGTTTCGGGAGCGCGGCCATGTCCGGCCCGACAGGCAGGGCGGCGTCGGCACGCCTTCGCGGATCGAGCCGGAGCGGGAGCGGATTATCGGCATCCTGGAGGCGCGGCCGGGCCTGTCCATCGATGGGCTGCGCAAGGCGCTCGCCGCCGAGGGCTTCACCTTCAGCTTCTCAACGGTGCATCGCTTCCTGAAACGCCACGGCCTCGAACGCAAGAAGCGCCTCGCCGCCGCAGAGCTCGTCCGGAAGTCCCGGCCGCGGACAGGTGCGTGAGTCCGGCAGCCCCTCATCCTGAGCAGCGACTGCGCCGGCGGGCGCGTATCGAAGGACGGCCCGGCTATTCCGCACGGAGCCATCTGCTTGCAATATGCTGTCAGCAATGGCAAATTGCGGTCATGCCGGTGCAGATCACGATAAGGGGCGTTGCCGAGGAAGTTCGCGACGAACTGGCGCTGCGGGCGGCCGAGCGCCGGCAGTCCATGCAGGAATTCCTGCGTTGCGAACTGGAGCGCATAGCGTCCCGCCCGTCCGTCGACAGCTGGCTTCGGGGCGTGCGGCGGCGCAAGGATGCGGCCGGCAGCCGCGTCGGGCCTTCGGACATTTTGCGGGCCCGGGACGCCGACCGTAAGTGACCGCTGTCGTCGATGCGTCCGCGGTGGTCGCGGCGCTGGTCGACTCCGGTCCCCACGGCGAATGGGCGGAGTCGGTTGTGGCTGCGAATGCCCTGGCCGCACCGGAGCTGGTGCTGGCGGAGGCCACCGATATCCTGCGCCGCATGGAGCGGGCGGAAATCCTGTCCCGGATCGAAGCGAACGGGGCGCAGGCCGATCTGCTTGGGATGGCCATCGAGCTGTTCCCCTTCGCTCCGTTCGCCCGCCGGGTCTGGGAACTCCGCAGCAATCTGACCAGCTACGACGCCTGGTATGTGGCGCTGGCCGAAGCGCTGGACTGCCCGCTCGCGACGCTGGACGGGAAGCTCACTCGCGCGCCCGGCCCGAAATGCGCTTTCATCGTCCCGGCGCGGCGTCGGCCGGCGGATTAGCGCCGCGCCGGCCTGCGGGCTATTCGGCGGGGGCGGCCGGCGGCTCGTCCGGGCGCGTGTTGCGGCCGGATATGTAGTCCCGGACGATGATGAGTTGTTCCCTGATCTCCGCCAGGCCGGCCTCGACCGCCCGCAGCCGGGCGTCCAGGCCATCCATGCGCTTGTCCAGGCCGTCCACGCGCCTGCCGAGGCCCTGGCCTTGCAGGAGCACGCCGGCCAGCGCAACGCCGACTGCGAGGATGGCGATCAATTCGGGACTCGTGGCCGCGAGTCTGGCGGGCTAGGCGGGCGTTGTCGTCCGCTCCGGGGGCAGGCTTCCGGCCCCGGCGGCCGTCTGCTAGGGTCCGCGCTCTGTTTACTGCCCGGAGGGGGCCGGTGGCGAAACGGATGGAGGATGCGCTCGGCGACCTGCCCCGGCTGAAACGGCTGGTCCGGGCGAGCGAATTCGACCTCGTCGTGGCGGCCTCGCCGGAGAACGTGCTCTACACCAGCGATGTCTTCATCTCCACGCAGGTCGATATCCGCGACCGGCTGGCTCTGGTCGTCTGGGACGGGGACCGCGACCCGGTCTTCATCCTCTGCCGGGTGGAGGAGGGTTTCGCGCGGGAGGAGGGCTGGATCACCGACATCCGCGCCTACAAGGAGTTCGTCACCTCGCCCGTCGACATGCTGGCGGAGGTCATCGACGAGCTGGGCGCGGCGCGCGGGCATGTCGGGCTGGAGCTGGACTACCTGCCGGCGGTCTATTACGAGCGGCTGCGATCATTGCTGCCAAATGCGCGGTTCGGGCGCGCGGAGCCGGTGTTCGACCGCGCCCGCGTCATCAAGACGCCGCGCGAGCGCGAGCGCCTCGCCGAAGGCTTCCGGGGCACGGAACGCGCGCTGAAAGAGGCCTTCCTGGCGACGCGGCCGGGCGACACGGAGCGCGACATGTGCTTTCGGCTCGCCGACGGCATCCTGCGCCACGGGGCGGAGTCCGTGGCGTTCACGCATATCAATGGCGGGCCCAATACCGGCTTTCCGCACAAGGACCCGTCCGACTACCGGGTGAAGCGCGGCGACATATTGAAGGCGGACGCCGGCGGGCGCTACGGGCGCTACTACTCCAATGTCGGCCGCACGGCGAAGCTCGGCCCGCTCAACGGCGAGGACCGGTCCTGGTGGTCGCGGCTGCGCGAAATCCACCACGAACTGATCGACATGGTGCGGCCGGGCAATACCGGGCGCCAGCTGTTCGAGCGCGCGACCGCGCTGCACGAGCGCCACGGCATTCCCTTCCCCTACGCGCATAACGGGCACGGGCTCGGCCTGCTGGTGCATGAGCGCCCGCTCATCAGCCCGCATGAGGACATGGCCTTCGAGCCCGGCATGATGAGCACCATCGAGACGCGCGTGCGCTGGGTCGGGAAGTGCGGCTACCACATGGAGGATTTGCTGGAGGTGACGGAGGGCAGTCCCGTGCTGCGCTCCGACTATTTCGACAATGAGGAGATCCTCGTCGTCGATGCCTGAGCCCCGGCAGGGGGACCGGTCACGGGAGCAACGGGAGAAGCTAGGGAGACACCATGCTCAAGAGAATTGCACTGGCCGCCGCGGCGGCAACGGCCTTCGCGGGGATCGCCGGAAGCGCCGGCGCATATCCGGACAAGCCGATCACGTTGATCGTGCCCTACAAGGCCGGCGGCACCACGCACACCATGTCCATGGTGCTGTCCAAGGCGCTCGGGGAGGAACTGGGCGGCAAGGTCGTGGTGAAGACCCGGCCCGGCGCCGGCAGCGCGGTCGGCGTCACCTTCCTGTCCAAGGCGAAGCCCGACGGCCACACCATCGCCTATACGGACCTCGGCAACCTGATCTGGAACCCGATGACCAAGGACGATGTCGCCTACACGGTGGACGATGTCCGGATCATCGCGGGCGTGAGCGAATACCAGCTGGCGCTCATCGCCACGCCGGACAAGCCGTACAAGACGCTCGACGAGCTGCTGGAATATTCGAAGACCAACCCGCTGAATGTCGCGGACATGGGCGGCATGTCGAAGACCTTCATCAATTACATCGCCGCGAAGGAAGGCGTGAAGTGGACCGCGATCCCGACGCGCGGCGGCGGCGAGATGGTGCCGTTCCTGCTCGGCGGCAAGATCGACTTCGCCTATAGTGGCGGCATCCACCAGAAGCACGGCGACAAGATGATCGTGCTGGCCTCCTTCCTGAAGGACGGCCTGGCGAAGAGCCCGGAAGCGCCGACGACCCAGGAGCGCTACGGCATCGCCATGCCGGGCAATTCCATCCTGATCGCTCCGGCGGGAATTTCCGACGAGATCGCGGCGAAGCTGGAAGCGGCGGTCAAGGCGGCGATGGACGATCCGGACTTCACCCAGGTGCTGGAGAACATCCAGTTCCCGAAGCGCTTCATCCCCTCGTCGGACGTGACCGCTTTCGCGGCCGATGTCACGAAGAGCCTCGAGGAAGTCCTCGCATCGATGCAATAGGCCCCGGGGCCGGGAGCCGGGGCGCCTCCGGGCGCTCCGGCCCTCTTCCCGTATCGTATATCGTCATGCCTTCTTCCCGTCATGCCCTCATATCGTCATGCCCGGACTTGTTCCGGGCATCTCCCTCGGGGCCGTTGCGGCGGCGGAAATGGATGCCCGGAACAAGTCCGGGCATGACGGAGGGGGGGGCATCCGGGCATGAACGGAGGGAACACAGCCGCATGAGGCCGCGCCCTTGAGGACGACCCACATATGGGCGGGCGTGCTGCTGGCCGCGGCGTCGGTCTGGTGCCTGTTCTGGGTGATTCCGGACAACACCTACCCGCCCGACAGCGAGCTCGACCTGGCGCCCTCCCTGGTGCCGTCCATCGCCATCGGAGCCTGCCTGGTCCTGGCGCTGGTCATGGCGGTGCAGGCCCTTTTCGGCGGCAGGAAGGTCGAGGCCGGCGAAGACCATCTGGACGAGGAGTTCGGCGAGGACGCGACGGGCGCCAGCGGCCATGTGCTGCTCAACCTGCTCATCTGGTTCGCCGTCGCCTGCGTCTCCTGGTTCCTGATCGAGCATGTCGGCTTCGAGCCGGCCATGGCGCTCTTCCTGGTCGCGACCATGCTGTTCGTCGGCGCGCGCAACCCCTGGACCATCGCGCTGGTCTCGATCGCCACGCCGATCGTGCTGTCGCAGGCGGCCTACCAGTTCTTCAACACCGAACTCCCCGCCTTCTGGCGCTGAGGGCGGCGGGAACGGGCGCGTCGCATGGACATACTCAACAGCATGCTCGGCGGCTTCGAGGCCGCGTTCACGCTCACGAACCTCGCCTATATCTGCGTCGGCATCGTGCTCGGCATCATCTTCGGCGTGCTGCCGGGGCTCGGCAGCGTCACCGCGCTCGCCATGCTGATCCCGATCACCTTCTACTTCACGCCGCTTGCCGCCATCGCCTTCCTGGTCGGCATCAACAAGGGCGGCACTTCGGGCGGGGCCATCCCGGCGATCCTCATCAACGCGCCCGGCACGCCGGAGGCGGCGGCGACGGCGCTCGACGGCTACCCGCTCGCAAAGCAGGGCCGGCCGGAAAAGGCGATGAAGACGGCGCTCTACTCCTCCGTCTTCGGCGACACCTTCTCCGACATCGTGCTCATCCTGCTCGCCGCGCCCTTCGCGGCCATCGCGCTGACCTTCGGGCCGAACGAACTCACCACGATCATCCTCTTCTCCTTCACCATGATCGCGGCGCTGGCGGGCCGCTCGCTGGTGAAGGGCCTCATCGCGGCGGCGCTCGGGCTGTTCCTCAGCACATGGGGCCTCGACCCGGTGGACTCGACGGAGCGGATGACCTTCGGCACCATCTACCTCTTCGACGGCATTCCGCTGCTGCCCTTCGCCATCGGCACGCTGGCGCTGAGCTCCGTCCTCTCGCAGCTTTACGACATGCGCCGCGACCGGGGCAAACCGCCGCCGCCGCCGCTGCCGCCGGCCTCGCAATTCCGGGCCGAGAACCGCATCGCGCCCCGGGAGTTCTGGGGCAACTGGAAGACGCTGATCCGCTCCGCCTGCATCGGCACGGGCGTCGGCATCCTGCCGGGCCTGGGCGTCACGCTGGCCGCGTTCCTCGGCTACGGCGCCGCCCGGCGCGCCTCGCCGCGCGGCGACCGGTTCGGCACCGGCGAGCTCGAGGGCATCCAGGCGACGGAAGCGGCGAACAGCGCCGTGGTCGGCTCCAACCTCATCCCCACCATCGCGCTCGGCATTCCGGGCAATGTGGCGGCGGCGCTGCTGATCGGCGCGTTCATGATCCACGGCGTCGTGCCGGGGCCGCTGATGATGGTGAACCACGCCGAGCTCATCTACTCCATCTTCGCGTCCATGCTGATGGCCAATCTCGCCCATCTGATCATCGGGCGCGTCGGCATCCGCATCTGGGTCCAGTTCGTCAGGATCCCGAAGCACATCGTGCTGCCGACGGTCGTGCTGCTCTGCGTGGTCGGGGTCTATATCCCGACCAACTCCATGTTCGACGTGGGCATGCTGTTCCTGTTCGCGGGCGTCGGCTACCTGATGCGCAAGGCGGGCTTCTCCATCGTCTGCCTGGTGATCGGCTTCCTGCTCGGCGAGAATTTCGAGATCTATCTCCGGCAGACTGTGCTCATCAACAAGGCGGACCTGACCGTCCTGCTGACCAACCCCATCTCGCTCGCCTTCCTGCTGCTCACGCTGTTCTTCGTCTGGCATTTCGGCATTCGCGTGCCGCTCAGGCAGAAGCGCGAGCGCGCCGCCGCCAGGGAAACCGACGCGGCATCCGACTGACTGCCAATCCACTTTCTGACGCGAGGCGTAATGTCCGACCGGCCGAACATCCTCTTCATCACCTCCGACCAGCAGCGCGCGGACTGCTACGGCTTCGCCGGGCGGCGCGTGAAGACGCCGCACCTGGATCGGCTGGCGGCGGAAGGCACGCATTTCGACGCCTGCATCACGCCGAACCTGGTGTGCCAGCCCTCGCGGGCCTCCATGCTGACCGGGCTCTTGCCGCTGACCCACGGCGTGGCGGACAACGGCATCGACCTGCGCCCGGAGGTGGGCGAGCGCGGCTTCGCGACGGCCCTGGGCGCGCAGGGCTACGATACGGCCTTCATCGGCAAGGCGCATTTCGCGACCAGCAGCACCTTCGCGCCGACCGGCACGCCGGAATGCGCCCACAGCACGGCCGGTTTCGACCCGTCCTGGTTCGGCCCCTATATGGGCTTCAGCCATGTCGAGCTGATGGTGCTCGGGCACTGGTTCCACCACCGCAGGGAGGCATTCACGCCGCCGAACGGGCAGCATTTCGAGCGCTGGGCGTTCGAGGAGGCCGGCTATCCGGACATATTCGACCTCTGGGCGGCCGAAACCCGGCCGGGCGCGGGCGCGGCGCAGACCTGGAGCTCCGGCATGCCGTCCGCGGTCCACAGCAGCGCCTGGTGCGCCGACCGCACGATCGAATGGCTGCAGAACCGGAAGGCCGGCACGCCCTGCTGCGCGTGGGTCTCGTTCCCGGACCCGCACCATCCCTTCGACTGCCCGGAGCCCTGGAGCCTGCTGCACCATCCGGACGAGGTGGAACTGCCGGTGGAAGGCGGGAAGGACTTGGACCGGCGCCCCTGGTGGCACCGGGCCTCGCTGGAGAACGAGCCGGCGCTCGCCGACCCGAGCCTCCGCGACTTCCGCGCCAAGCTGTCGCGCGTGCCGGACCAGACCGAGGCGCAGCTTCGCGAGATGACGGCCAATTATTACGGCATGATCTCGCTCATCGACCATTCCGTCGGCCGCATCCTGGTCGAGCTCGACCGGCTGGGCATGCGCGACAACACCATCATCGTCTATTCCACCGACCATGGCGACCTGCTGGGCGACCACGGCCTCTACCTCAAGGGGCCGACGCCCTACGAGGCGCTGCTGCGCGTCGGCCTGATCGCGCGCGGGCCCGGAATCCCGGCCGGGCGGGTGGCGCATGACCCGGTCTCCACGCTCGACCTGCCCGCGACCTTCTGCGACTACGCCGGCACGGCGCTGGACGAGCGGGCCCAGTCCGAGAGCCTGCGCGGCCTGTTCGAGGACGCGCCGGGCGCTGGGCGCGAGGCGGCCTACAGCGAGTGGAACGTGAATGCGAGCCGCTGCGGCGTGCCGCTGGACCTGCGCACGGTGCGCACGAAGACCGCGAAGCTGACCCTGGAGCTGGGTTCCGGCGCGGGCGAGCTCTACGACCTTGCCGGCGACCCGAACGAAATGGACAACCGCTTCGACGATCCGGGCGCGGCGGCGCTGCGCCGGGAGCTGGAGGAGATGCTGCACGCGCGGCCGGGCGAGGTGCTGGAGAAGTTCGACGACCCCGTCGGCATGGCCTGAGGCGCCGGTTCAAAATGCCGCGTCCATGCTCTAAAAGGGCGCGGCAACGCACCCCCCGTGAGGCCCGGCTCCCATGCGCGAAGCGTCGATAGCGCGGAAGACGACCGAGACCGAGATCGATGTCCGGCTTCGCCTCGACGGCGAGGGCCGCTACAGCGTCTCGACCGGCGTCGGCTTCCTCGACCACATGCTCGAACAGCTGGCCCGGCACGGCCTCGTCGATCTCGACCTGACCGCGAAGGGCGACCTCCACATCGACGCGCACCACACCACGGAGGATACCGGCATCGCCGTCGGGCAAGCCGTCTCCGCCGCCCTCGGCGACCGCAAGGGCATAAGGCGCTACGCCCATGCCTATGTGCCGATGGACGAGGCACTGGTGCGCGTCGCGCTCGACCTGTCCAACCGGCCCTACCTCGTCTGGCGCGTGGAGCTTCCGGCGCAGAAGCTCGGGACCATGGACACGGAACTGTTCCGGGAATGGTTCCAGGCCTTCGCCCAGCATGCGGGCGCGACCCTGCATGTCGAATGCCTCTACGGCGCGAACACGCACCATATCGTCGAGGCCTGCTTCAAGGCGCTGGCGCGGGCGCTGCGCTCGGCCGTCGAGATCGACCCGCGCCGCAGCGACACCGTGCCGTCCACGAAGGGCAGCCTCTGACCGGCGCCATGCGTATCTACACGATCCACCGCCGCAGCCGGGGCGTCCTGGAAGAGCCGGACATCTGCGCCGTCAAGGAAGGCTTCTGCTGGCCGGCCCTGTTCCTCGGGCCGGTCTGGGCCGCATGGCGCGGCGACTGGGCGGTCGCGGCGGGGCTTCTGGCGGCCGTCGCGGCCGCGGCCCTTCTTTCGGGCCAGCTCTGGCTGTCGCTGCCGCTGCTGCTGCTGGCGGCCTCCGTCGCCGGCTTCGAGGGCAACGACCTCGCACGCTGGAGCCTCGGCCGGCGGGGATTCCTGCCGGTCGCGGTCGCAGCCGGGCGGAGCGGCGCCGACGCCGAAGCCCGTTTCCTCGCCCGGGCGCCGTCGTGACCGTCGCCATCGTCGATTACGGGTCCGGCAATCTGCGCTCGGCCGAAAAGGCGTTTGCGCGGGCGCTCGACGAGAGCGGCAGGGGCGGGCCGGTCGTCGTGACCTCCGACCCCGACAGGGTGGCCGGCGCCGACCGCATCGTGCTGCCGGGGGTCGGCGCGTTCGGCGACTGCCGCGCGGGACTGTTCGGCCTCGACGGCATGGTCGAGGCGGTGGCGGAGGCGGTTATCGCGAGGGGCCGGCCGTTCCTCGGCATCTGCGTCGGCATGCAGTTGATGGCGGAGCGGGGGCTGGAGCACGGCGTGCATGAGGGCCTTGGCTGGCTGCCCGGCAGCGTCGTGGCGCTGGAGCCCGACGACCCGGCGTGCAAGGTGCCGCATATGGGCTGGAACGGCCTGTCGGCGGTTGCGGACCATCCGGTGCTTGCCGGGCTCGATAACGGCAGCTACGTCTATTTCGTTCACTCCTACCGTTTCGCCCCGGCCGATGACGGGCACCTGCTGGCCGCGAGCGACCATGGCGGCCGGTTCGCCGCCGTCGTCGGTCGCGGCAATTTGATCGGCACGCAATTCCATCCGGAGAAGAGCCAGCTATATGGCCTGCGTCTCATCGCGAACTTCCTCGATTGGCGGCCCTGACATGAACGAAATCCAGATAGAGCGTCTCGAATCGCTCAACGAATCGGACCTGTTCGACCTCTGCGAAGCCACGGACGCGGCGATTCTGGACGGAGGCGGGTTCGGTTTCGTCTCGCCGCCGGAACGCAGCTGGCTCGAACGCTACTGGGAGGGCGTGCTGCTGGTGCCGGAGCGCAGCCTGTTCGTCGCCCGGCGCGACGGCGCGATCTGCGGCTCGGTGCAGATGGTGGCGCCGCCCCGCAACAACGAGGCCCAGAAGTCGATCGTCGCGGTGCAGCACCTGTTCGTTGCGCCCTGGGCGCGCGGCGTGGGCGTCGGCAGCCTGTTGATGCAGGCCGTCGAGGCCGAGGCGCGGGCGCGGCGCTTCAAGGTCATCAACCTGGATGTGCGGGAAACCCAGACGCAGGCGATCGCCATGTACGAATCGCTCGGCTACCGGCGCTGGGGCCTGCATCCGAAATATGCCCATGTCCGCGGACGCTGGGTGCCCGGCATCTACTTCTACAAGGATGTGCCGTTCGCAGGAAAACGGCGGGACGGATGATCGTCTTCCCGGCCATCGACCTCAAGGACGGCACCTGCGTGCGGCTGGTCCAGGGCGATATGGGCCGGGTGACGGTGTTCAACGACAGCCCCGCCGACCAGGCCGGGCGGTTCGAATCGGCGGGGTTTTCGTGGCTCCACCTCGTTGACCTGAACGGCGCGGTGGAAGGCGAGCCGGTCAATGCCGAAGCTGTCGACGCCGTGCTCGCGGCGGTCGATCTGCCGGTGCAGCTCGGCGGCGGCATCCGCGACATGGCGACCGTCGAAATGTGGCTCGGCAAGGGGGTGCGGCGGGTCGTGCTGGGAACCGCGGCGCTCAACGATCCCGGTCTGGTCCGGGCCGCCTGCCGCCGGTTTCCGGGCCGGATCGTCGTCGGCATCGATGCGCGCGACGGCATGGTCGCAACGAGGGGCTGGACGGAGACCTCGGAAACGCCGGCGCTCGATCTGGCGCTCCGCTTCGAGGATGCCGGCGTCGCGGCCATCGTGTTCACCGACATCGCCCGCGACGGCGCGCTCGGCGGCGTCAACATGGACGCGACGGTGGACCTCGCCTGGGCGCTGACCACGCCGGTGATCGCTTCGGGCGGGGTCGCGGACCATGACGACCTCCGCGCCATCTATGCCGAACGGGGCTCGGGCATCGAAGGCGTGATTTGCGGACGCGCGCTTTACGACGGGCGGATCGACCCGGCGACGGCGCTGCGCATTGCGGCGGGCGGCGAATGCTGACCGTGCGCGTCATCCCCTGTCTGGACGTCGATGCGGGCCGGGTCGTCAAGGGCGTCAATTTCGTGGACCTGCGCGACATGGGCGACCCGGTCGAGCAGGCCCGGTTCTACGACGCCTCGGGCGCCGACGAGCTCTGCTTTCTCGACATCACGGCGAGCCACGAGCAGCGCGACACGATCCTCGACGTGGTGCGCCGCACGGCCGAGGGCTGCTTCATGCCGGTGACGGTGGGCGGCGGCATCCGCACGGTGGAGAACATCCGCAACCTGCTGCTGGCCGGCGCGGACAAGGTGTCGATCAACACGGCCGCCGTGGCCCGCCCGGAATTCGTGCGCGAAGCGGCGCGCAAGTTCGGCACGCAGTGCATCACGGTCGCCGTCGATGCCAAGCGGGCCGGACCCGGCCGGTGGGAAGTCTTCACGCATGGCGGGCGGCGGCCGACCGGTATCGAGGCCGTGGGCTGGGCGGAGCGCATGGTGTCGCTCGGGGCGGGGGAAATCCTGCTGACCTCCATGGACCGGGACGGCACGAAGGACGGCTACGACCTGGAGCTCACCCGCGCCGTCGCCGACGCCGTGCCGGTGCCGGTGATCGCGTCCGGCGGCGTCGGGTCGCTCGACCATCTGGCCGAGGGCGTGGCGGAAGGCGGCGCATCGGCCGTGCTCGCCGCGTCGATCTTCCACGACCGCATCTACAGCATCGCGGAGGCCAAGCGGTCCATGGCGGCGGCCGGCATTCCGGTGCGCCCGGAGCCCGGCGCATGAGCGATACCGACATTCTCGACCGTCTCTATGCGGTCATCGAAAGCCGGCGCGGCGCCGACCCCGGGACCTCCCGCACGGCGCGCTATTTCATGCTGGGCCGGGAGAAGATTGCGCAGAAGGTGGGCGAGGAGGCCGTCGAAACGGTTATCGAAGCGATGCGAGGCGACCGGGACCGGCTGATCGAGGAAAGCGCCGACCTGCTCTACCACCTCCTGGTGCTCTGGGCGGACGCCGATGTGGCGCCGGAGGATGTGTGGGCCGCGCTGGCCCGGCGCGAAGGCAGACCCGATGCAAGCGAGCAATCCCCATGAGCTATGACGACGGCAACATCTTTGCGCGCATCCTGCGAGGCGAGATTCCCTGCGACAAGGTATATGAGAACGACCACGCGCTCGCCTTCCGCGACATCGCGCCCAAGGCCCCGACGCATGTGCTGGTGATCCCCAGGGGACCGTACGAGACGCTGCACGAGTTTGCGGAGAAGGGCAGCGACGCCGAACTGGCCGGCTGGGTGCGCGCCATGGCGGCGGTCGCACGCGCCGAGGAGGTGACCGAAGGCGGCTACCGCGCGACCGTCAATAACGGCCGCCACGGCAACCAGGAAGTGCCGCACGTCCACGCGCACATCGTCGGAGGCCGCCAGTTGGGAGGCGCGCCGCGCGGGTGAAGCGGTTTCCGGACCATGTCGATTCCGGTAGACGACACCAGTCCGTTCGGCACCTACCCGCGGTCTCCATTCGCACGCCGATTTTACGCGTCGATGGGCGCGGCCCTCGACTGGGGCTGGCTTGGGCGCCGGGTAGTGGGCCGTCTGCGGCGGATAGAACCCGTCCTGTTCGGTGAGGAGATCGTCGATACGGAACGGTTCGGTTTGCGCTGGCGCTTGTACCAAGCGGACAATTACGGCGAAAAGGTTGTGCTGCTGCGCCCCCACAGATGGGAAAGAGTGGAGCAGAGCTGGATTCTGGACTCCGTCGAGCCGGGCTTCGCGTTCGTGGATGTGGGTGCAAATTGCGGGGTTTATACCATCGGGCATGGTTTAGAACTCATTGGCCCATTTTCGTGTACCGATAGAGGCGATTCGCGCCGGTTGTGAGGCGAGATTGTTCCAGGCATTGCAGCAGTGGTCGAGGATGTCGTCGTAGCTTTTGAAGACGCGGT
>JAJDYL010000216.1 GCA_022825195.1 Alphaproteobacteria bacterium | reverse complement strand
TGCTCGGCGGGCTCGCGGCCGAAAGCGCGCGGCAAGGGAGCGATGCGGGCGATGCGGCCGCCCGGCGGCTTGCGGCGCTGGGGGCCGACCGCGCCCATGCCGGCCGTCTCGACCGGCTGGGGCTGCTGCGCCGCGCGGGCGGGCTGCTCGCCCCGCGCGGCCGCTGACAAGGGCGGTCCCCCGTGGACACGCTCGCGCTCCGCGTCTTCGCGGAATACGGGCCGCTCGCGCTCGGCTGGGGGCTCGCCGCCTGGCTGCTGAACCGCGACGCGCGCGGCCGCCAGCAGGTGCTCGACGTGATCGTCGCCAATACGCGCGCGCTCGCCGTGCTGGCCGAGAAGATCGACGCGCTCAGGCGGTAACCGGCGGCTGGCGGCCAGTGGCCGCCAGCCGCGATCCACTTCAACGGAGGTTTCATGAATCCCGCCCTTCCCACCTTCTCCTCATTCCTGGAAGCCTGGAACCGGAGCCAGAAGCTGGCCACGCCGGCGCTCCACCGGAACATTGCCGATTGGTTCGGCCGCCGGATCGCCGGGGGCGCGCGGCGCATGCTGCTGCTGGCCTTCCGGGGCTCGGGCAAATCGACCCTGCTCGGCCTGCTGTCCGCCTGGCTGCTCAAATGCAACCCGGACCGGCGCATCCTGGTGCTGGCGGCCGAGTCGCAGCTCGCCGCGAAGACGGTGCGCACCGTGCGCCGCATCCTCGAGCGCCATCCCGACACGGAAGCGCTCCGGCCCGACAAGCCCGAAGAATGGGCGGCCGACCGGCTGACCGTGCCGCGCCGCCTTGTCTCGCGCGACCCCTCGCTGCTGGCGCGCGGCATCGGGGCCAACATTACCGGAAGCCACGCCGATGTCGTGATCTGCGACGATGTCGAAGTGCCGAACACCTGCGGCACGCCGGCGAAGCGGGCCGACCTGCGTGCGCGCCTCTCCGAGGCCGACTATGTGCTGAGCCCCGGCGGCCTCCAGATCTACAGCGGCACGCCGCACAGCTATTACTCCATCTACGCCGAGGACCCGCGGCCGGAAGAGGACGAGGAGTTGCCCTTCCTCCACGACTACCACCGGCTGGAGGAGCCGCTCAGGGAGGATTCCTGGCCGGAGCACTACACGCCGGAGCGCATCGAGACCATCCGCCGCCGCTCGGGGCCGGCGCGCTACGCCAGCCAGATGCTGCTCAAACCCGTACAGGCGGTGGAGGGCCGGCTGAACGCGGAATGGCTGCGCCGCTACGAGGGCCGGCTCGAATACAGCGAGGCGAACGGCGAGCCCGTGCTCCGGCTGGAAGGCCGGCGGCTGGTCTCCGCGTCGGCCTGGTGGGACCCCTCCTTCGGCAGGCCGGACAGGGGCGACGCCTCCGTGCTGGCGGCAGTCTATACCGACGAGGACGGCCGGCGGCTGCTGCACCGGGTGGTCTATACGGTCCACGACCCGAAAACCGCGGACACCCCGAACCGGGGGGCCGATCTTTGCCGGCAGGTGGCGGCCCAGGCGCGCAAGCTCCATCTGCCGGTCATCTTTGTCGAAAAGAACGGACTCGGAGCCTTCCTGCCGGACATCCTGCGCCGGCAGCTCAAGCGAAAGGGCTACGGGGCGACGGTGCAGGCATTCCACAACCACCGGCCGAAGCATGAGCGCATCCTTGAGGCCTTCGACGCGCCGCTTGCCGCCCGGGCGCTCTGGGCCCATGCGAGCGTGTTCCAGTCGCCCTTCCTGCGCGAACTCAGGGAATGGCGGCCGGGCGGCAAGGGCCGGGACGACGGGCTGGACGCGGCGGCCTGCGCGCTGCTGGCGGAACCCTACCGCCTCGGCCCGTCCGGCCGCGCCCCGCGCCGGGAGTGGCGCCCCGCGGCAAGATCCCGCCACGCCCGCACCGATTTCGGCATCTGAGGCGGGGCCGGGAGCGGAACTCCGCCCCCTCATCCCGGATAGCGGCGCCAGCCGCGTATCGAGGGACGGCCTCCATGACGGGCCCGCCCCATCCACCAACCACCTTCCACAGGAGGAAACCCCATGATCCCCGCACTTCTCGCCCAGATCGGCCTGCCGCTCATCGCCCGCCTTGCGGGCGCCGGGCTGGAGGCGCTCGACAACCCTGTGGCGGACACGGCCGCCAAGGCGCTGCGCGAGGTTGACGGCGTGCTGAGCAATGGCGCCATCGCCCCCGACGCGCTCGACGCCGCCAATCGGCGCATCGAGGCGCAGGCCCGCTCCCGCGAGGCCGAGACTGCGCTCCGCGAAGTCAACGCCACCATGCGCGCCGAGACCCGCTCCGAAGACGCCTATGTCCGCCGCTGGCGGCCGACTTTCGGCTATGCGGTGACGGCCGCCTGGGCGCTGCAGATGGCCGCCATCGCCTGGGCGGTGGTGGCGCACCCGGCCGACGCGCCGGCGATCCTGGCCGCCGCCGCCTCGCTCAGCGCCATGTGGGGCGTGGCGCTCGCCGTGCTGGGGGTCGCGGTGCATGAGCGCTCGCGCGACAAGGCGCTCGCCGCCGGCCAGCCGGTCCCCGGCCTCGCGGGCCTCGCCGCCGCCCTGCTGGACCGCAGGAAGGCGGAATAGGAGCCTTTCCCGGTGGGCCGGGAATTGCCCTTGATGGCCGGCGCAATCCGCGACCGGCTGAGCCGGCTAGCAGGCAGGATGGACTTCCTCGAAGCCTGTATCGTCGGCCGCAACGAACGGCCCGCCGCGCCCGCCGGGTAGCGGGCGCGGACAAGCCCCGGCTCAGTAGGGGCTGCCGGAAATGTTGCTGTCGGCCATCTTGCCCTTCAGCGCGGCGACGGCGGCCGCGGCGCCGGCGGCCATCAGGCGGCTGTCGTTTGCGATGGTGGCGAGCTGGAAGCCCTTCTCGAACATGCGCGCGGCATATTCCGGCGCGCCGCAATGCAGGCCCGCCGGCACGCCGTGCCTCTTCGCCCCGGCGAGGATGGTGTCGATGGCCGCCACCACCTCCGGCACCTCCGTGTCGAGCTGCGGCGCGTGGCCGAGCGAGAGCGAGAGGTCCGAGGGGCCGACATAGATGCCGTCGAGCCCCGGCGTGGACAGGATGTCGTCCAGATTGTCGATGGCCTGCCGGGTCTCGATCATGGCGATCGCGAGCACCGTGTCGTTGGCGTGCTCGCCATAGTCCGCGCCGGCGTACATGACCGCCCGGATCGGCCCGAAGCTGCGCGAGCCCTTGGGCGCGTAGTTGCAGCAGGAGACCAGCTTCTCGCATTCCTCCCGGGTGTTGATCATCGGGCAGATGATGCCGTAGCTGCCGGCGTCGAGCAGCTTCTGGATGATGCCCGGCTCCAGCCAGGGCACGCGCGCCATCGGCGTCGCGTCGGACAGCGAGATCCCCTGCAGCATGGGCACGGCGGCGGTGTAATCGACCATGCCGTGCTGGAGGTCGATGGTGACGCTGTCCCAGCCGCAACCGGCCATGACCTCCGCGGAGAAGCCGCTCGGGATCGCGAGCCAGCCATTGACGACCGCGCCGCCGGCCTTCCAGGTTTCGAGGACGTTGTTCTTGCGCATGTCTTTTGCGTTCCTTAGCCGAGGACTTCCTTGTTGACCACATGGGCGGGGACGGGCCTGCCGTCGAAGACGTCGATCACGTTCTGGCAGGTGACGATCGCCATGCGGTCCATCGATTCGCGGGTCACGCCCGCCGTGTGCGGCGTGAGCAGCACATTGTCCATGGTGAAGAGCGGGTTGCCGGGCAGCGGCGGCTCCGGATCGAACACATCGACGCCGGCCGCCAGGATGGTCCGGTTCCGCAGCGCCTCGATCAGCGCGGCCTCGTTGACGATGCCGCCGCGCGCCGTGGTGACGATGATCGCGGTGGGCTTCATCCGCGCGAGCTGCGCGGCGCCGATCATGCCGTAGGTCTCCTCGTTCCGCGGGCAATGCACGGTGACGAAGTCCGCCTCCGCCAGCGCCCTGTCGAGACCGTCCACCGGCTCCGCCCCGGCCGCGCGCACGGCCGCGGGGTCCGCATAGGGGTCGAAAACCTGCACATCCATGTCGAAGGCGAGGGCGCGCCTCACCGTGTTCGAGCCGATGCGCCCGAAACCGACCACCAGGAGCCGCTTCTCGAAGAGGTCGAGGGCCGAATACTGGTTGCGCACGGCGAAATTCCCGGCCGCGACGCCCGCATGGAACGGGCGCGCCATCTTGGCGAGGTCGAGCATCATGAACATGGCGTGCTCGGCCACGGTGACCGAATTGGCGGTGCCGGCGACCATCAGCGGCACGCCGCGCTCGGTCAGCGCGGGCACGTCCACCGAGTCGAAGCCGACGCCGAAGCGCGAGCAGACCTCCAGGTTGGGCGTGGCCGCGATCAGATCGCGCCTGTAGGGCGTGCCGAAGAGGGTGATTCCGTGGATGTCGGCCAGATGCTCCCGGAGGTCGAAATCCGGGCCCTCATGGACGATCTCGACCTCGATGTCGTCGCGGGCCGCGAACAGGTCGAGCCCCGCCTTCGGCATGCCCTGCACGCAGAGCACCTTGCGCCTATTCGTGGCATTCATGGGGAAGCGCCCCTCCCGTTCCCTCGAAGCCCCTGCCATAATCCAGCCGGCCGCGAAATGCAAAGGCAAGCGGGCGCGGGCGACCCTTGCCGGCGCGCTCCGTTGCGGGCACACTCCGCGCCGAAAGAAAGGTCGTCTATGCCGCTGGAACTGTCCGCCTGGCTTACGCCTGCCATCCTCATCGCCGTCGCGGCGCTGCTGCTGCGCAGCAACGCGCGGCTCGAGGAGCGTCTCGGTGCGCGCATCGACGAGACCAACAGGCGCATCGACGACCTCAACAAGAGCCTCGGCGCACGCATCGACGAGACCAACAAGCGCATCGACGACCTCAACAAAAGCCTCGGCGCCCGCATAGACGTGATCGACGACCGGCTGCGGGCGGTCGAACACGGGCAGGCGCGGCTCGAGGGCCTGCTCGACGGCCTCCGCGAGGCGATCGCCGGGCGCCGCCCCGCCGCCTGACAGCGGCGGACTCTTCCGGGCAAAGGCGACAGCGAAAGTGACGAAGGCGTGAAGTTCGGCTGGCTGACGCTGTCGGCCTCGCCGGCGCCGGAGGCGGACCGGGAGCGCATCGCCGACCAGATCGCGCTCGCGGAGGCGGCCGAGGCCGCGGGCTTCTCCGATGTCTGGCTGACGGAGCACTATTTCACCGGCGAGAGCGTCTATTGCGACGCGCTCACCTTCGCCGCCGCGCTCGCCATGCGCACGACGCGGCTCAGGATCGGCTTCGCCGTGGTGCAGGCGCCGTTCCACCATCCCGTGCGGCTTGCGACGCAGCTCTCCCTGCTCGACAACCTCTCCGGCGGGCGCATCGACATCGGCATCGGCAAGGGCACCGTCTACAACGAATACGAATTTGTCGGCTACGGCCTGCGCAGCGGCGATTCCCGCGCGCGCATGGCCGAGACCGTCTCCATCCTGGAGCGGGTCTGGACCGAGGCGCCGTTCCGCCACAAGGGCGCCTTCCACGACTTCGAGATGCCGGAGCTCCGCCCGCGGCCGGTGCAGCGGCCGGGACCGCCGCTCTGGCGCTCGGCGATCTCGCCGGCGTCATTCCGGGAATGCGGCGAGGCGGGGCTGCCGCTGCTCACGACGCGCCTGCCGCTGGAGGCGATCCCGGCGCGCTGGAAGCTCTATGCCGAGGGGCTGGAGGCGGGCGGCCGTGCGCCTGCGGACCGCGCCCGGCTGCTGGCGGACGCCGCGGTCTGGCGCAATGTCTATGTGGCGGACTCGGACGCCGAGGCGGAAGACCGGCTCTACGCGCACCTGGTGGCGGCCCGCGCCCATATCATGCATTTGCGCGCCGCCCTCAACCCGCCGGACTTCGAGATCGACCCGGCCATGCTGAACGCGATGAGCGACCCCTCGGTCTCCGACGGCGAGGCGGTGGCGCAGGCGATGGAAACCGGCTCGATCTGGGGCTCGCCCGCCCGCGTGCGCGCGCAGGTCGCCGCGCTCCGCGACGCCGGAGTCGGCCACCTCCTTTGCCAGCTCGCCTTCGGCGCCATGGAGCGCGAAGAGGCGCTCGCCAACATCCGCCGCTTCTCCGAGGCGGTTATCCGGCGGCCTTGACATCGCGCCTCCCGCCATGGCCCATTGTCCATGGTCGGCACAAGGGACTTCTCCCGATGATCTTCCGTTGCGAAACCGGCGGACAACCCTTGGGGAACGGCGGTAACGGCCCGGTCATCCGGGGAAGTGCCAGCCCGTGAGCGCCGCCTTCGTTACGCTTGCCGCCGCCCGCGCCTGAAAGACGCCGGCATGGACCCTGACCATGCCGAAGCGGTTGCCGAAATGGGACGCGCCGCTGCAAGCGCGGATCGGGACCAATTGGCGACCCGGGCCGATCTGGCGGTTCTAAAGGCCGAACTTCTCAACAGGCTTTACGCCGTGGCCGCCGGGCTGGCAGGCCTCATGGTTGCGCTCAAGTTCTTCCCCTGAGACCGGCCCGCCGGCCTCTATTCCGCCGCGGCGGCCGGGGCCTTCAGGTCCGTCGAATACCTGATCGAGACGGGGGCCTCGGCCTCGAAGGGGCTCTTGAGGTCGAGCTCCTTCGCGATCTCGCGGATCGCCGGGAAGACCTCCGTGCCGATCATGCGGATGCAGGTCATCGAGTCCTCCTGGCTCACGGTCCCGTCATTGCCCCAGAGCGCGAGGATGCCCGGCCGCGTTTCCTCCAGGATGCGGCGCAGCTTCGGCACCACCGTGTCCGGCGTGCCGGCGATGATGCGCAGGTCCTCCATCTGCTGCTCGAAGCTCGTCTGCCCGCGCGGATTGGCCCGCCGGCCGGCGGCGAACTCGACGAAGGCGCGCCGGTTGCGCGGCGAGGAATAGCCGGACGGCGTGGACCAGACGGGGTGTGCCAGGCCCGTGAACTCGCCCTGCATCCAGCGGAACTGGCGCGCGTTCTCGATGGCCTTTTCCTCATTGTCCGAGACATGCACCTGGATCAGGTAGCCGCGGTTCTCCGGCCCGGCCTCGTAGCCGGCCTCCAGCGCCACATCGTCATAGGTCTGCCAGATCTTCTTCGTGTCGGCGATGGAGGTGTTGAGCGCGATATAGGGATAGCGCTGCTCGGCCGCCCACACGATGGTCTCGCGGCTGATGACGCCCGGCACCCAGACGCGCGGATAGGGCTTCTGCAGCGGCACCGCCCAGGGGTTCACCACGCGGTTCTGGTAGTGCCGGCCCTCGAAGCGGAAGGGGCCGGTCTCGGTCCAGGCGCGGACGACGAGGTCGTGCGCCTCCTCGAAGCGCTCGCGGTTGTAGGCGGGGTTGACGCCGGCGGCGAGCTGCTCCTGGCCGCCGCCGCGCACGAAGCCGGAAACCAGACGGCCCTTGGAGATCATGTCGATCATCGCCAGCTCTTCGGCGAGCCGGACCGGGTTCTCCGACAGCGGCAGCGGGTTGCCGAGCATGACGATCTTCACCTTCTCGGTCATGCCGGCCAGGATCGCCGCGAAGATGTTGGCCTTGGCCTGCATGCAGAACGGCGCATTGTGGTGCTCGTTCAGCATGATGCCGTCTATGCCGACTTCCTCGGCGTAGAGATACTGCTCAAGGAACTCGTTGTAGAGCCGGCTGCCGTCCACCGGGTCGAAATAGCGGTTGGAGAACATCAGCGCCGTCGCGCCGAACTCCAGGCCCTTGTCCGCCGGGTAAGTGGACATGGGCTGCTCGGTGAAATACATGAGGTGCATCGGCCGTTACTCCCCGATGAAGTCCTGAACGAGCCGCGCCAGCACCTCCGGGCGCTCCAGCGCGACGGCGTGGCCGCAATCCGCCACCGTTTCGAGGCGGGCGTCGGGCAGGGCGGCGGCATATTGCGCCGCGCAGTCCGCCGGCACCACCCCGTCGTCCGCCCCGTGCACAACCAGCGCCGGCGCCGTGACGCTGCCCAGCAGCGGGGCCAGGGTCTGGCTGTACATGTAGGGCTTCCAGGCGATGCGGAAGCACATTTCGCGGCAGATGTCCCAGGCCTCGAGCTGGTCATTGGTCGGCTCGCGGCCGTAAACCGCGTCGAAGGCGGCGGGCTCCTTGAAGAAGGCCTGGGCATAGTCGATATAGCCGACCAGCGCCTGGTCGAGGATGAAGCCCTCGCGCGGCTGGAGGCCCATGGCGCCGACCAGCACCAGCCGGTCCACATCGGCGGGCGCCATGCTTGCCATCTCGGCCGCCACCCAGCCGCCGAAGCCGAGCCCGACCAGAGTCGCGCGCCCGATGCCGAGCCCCGCCAGCAGGCCACGATAGAGCACCGCCAGGTCGCGCACGCTGCGCATCCACTCCGCCCGCTCGCTGCCGAGGCCGAAACCGGGATGGACCGGCATCAGCACATCGTGGCTCGCGGACAGCGCCTCCGCGAACGCCGCGCGATCCGGACAGCCGATATCGTGGTGCAGGATCACGACCGGGCTGCCCGCGCCGCAGCGGCAATAGCGCACTGGCACCCCCGCCACGCCCGTCTCCTGCCAATAATCCTCGCAACCCCCGGCCATCCGGCTGTCCCTCTCTTTCCCCGGTAAGCTCCAGCCTAGACCGTTTGCGGCCCCGACGGAAACCGGGCTTGCGCCGCTGCCCTCACGCGATCCTGTCGCCCTGCTCGATCTTCGGGGCGGCAGTGCGGTTGTCCATGCCGGGGAGCATCTGGGCCGGGTCGCGGGTGACGACCACATCGACGACGCTCGGGCGGTTCCGCTCGGCGATGGCTTCGGCAAAGGCGGCGTCGAGGTCGGCCGGGTCTTCGACGCGCACCTCGTGGCAGCCGAGCGCGCGGGCGGCGGCCGCATAGTCGGTCTCGGAGAGGTCGGAGGACTGGTAGCGGCCCCCGTACATGGCGTGCTGGAGCGCCTTCACATAGCCCGACGCGGCGTTGTTCACGACCGCGACCGTGAGGCCGAGGCCGAGGCGGCGCGCGGTCTCGATCTCGCCGAGCGTCATGTTGAAGCCGCCGTCGCCGGAGAGCGCCACCACCGGCCGGTCGCCGGCGGCCAGCGCCGCGCCCATGCCGCCCGGCAGGCCGTAGCCGATGGAGGCGAAGCCGCGGTCGGCGATATAGGTGCGCCCCGCCTGCCGCGTGTCGTAGAGCAGCCCCGTCCAGTGGCCGGCGAAGCCGCCGTCGGCCACGAGAATGCCGTCGTCGGGAAGCGCGGTGCGGATGGCATGAACGAGCCGCGCCATGTTGACCGGCCTCTCGGCGCTCTCGTAGCGGGCGCGGGCCTCCTCGCGCCAGGCGGCGTGGCGGCGGGCGGTCTCGCCGGTCCAGGCGCTGCGGTCGATGCGCGCGTCGCAGGCCGCCGCCAGGTCGTCGAGGCCGGCCGCGGCGTCGCCCCAGAGGCCGGTATGGGCGCGGACGGCGCGCCCGATCTCGCCCGCCTCGATTTCCAGGTGGATGAGCGGGATATGCGCGGGCGGCAGCGTGTAGCGCTTGGTCGCGATCTCGCCGAGCTTGCAGCCGACCGCGATGAGCGCGTCGGCCTCCTCGATCAGCCCGTTGGCGATGCGGTCGTAACGCCCGAACAGCCCCATCGACAGCGGGTGCGTGCAGGCGATGGCGCCCTTGCCGGACATGGTGTGCGCGACCGGCACGCCATGCGTCTCGGCGAAACGCCTGAGCGCCTCCCAGGCTTCGGAGAGGTGGATGCCGCCGCCGGCGAGCAGCAGCGGCCGTTCGGCGCGGTCGAGGAGGGCCGCCGCGCGTTCCACCGCTGCCGCATCGGGGCGAGCGCGGAGCGAGGGAATGCGCTTGCACGCCTCGTCCACATAGAGCGCTTCCTCGCTGAAATCGAACTCGCCATGGGCGATGTCCTCCGGCACGTCGAGGATGACGGGGCCCGGCCGGCCGCTCGTCGCCACGGCAAAGGCGCGGCGCACATGCTCCGGGATGCGCTCGCCGACCTCGACGCGGATCACCTCCTTCACCGCCGGCGCCAGCATCTCGATCTGGCGGGTCTCCTGGGTCATGTTCTTCCAGGCGTGCGTCCGGTTGGCGTCGCCCACCACGGCGATCATCGGCACGCCGGCATTCAGCGATTCCACCAGCGCGGTCAGCAGGTTGGTGGCGCCGGGGCCGAGCGTCGCATCGACCACGCCGGGCCGGCCGGTGACGCGCGCCCAGGCGTCGGCGGCGAAGGCCCCGCAGCGCTCGTCATTGATGAGCGTGTGGGTCATGCCGAGCGCGCGCACGCCGTCATAGAAAGGCAGGAGCTGGAAGCCGGCCATGCCCCAGATCGGCGCGCCGCCATAGGCGTTCAGCATCTCGGCGACGGCGCGGCCGCCATTCATCCGCCGCGTCGGGTCGTTGCGCCGTTCGGTCATGCGAAAAGCTCCGCGAATTGGGGGACGGTCATGCCGGGCGCCGCGCCCGCCGCGCGCGCCAGGCTGTTGACGGCGGAAAGCCGCCCGGTGTTCCAGAGCGAGCGGGCGTCGCCGATGCGCGCGGTGGCGCCTTCGACGGCCGCGGCCGGCACGCCCATGCCGGCGCAGGGCTCCAGCCGGCCGATTCCCGCTCCGTCGCAGCCCATGCCGGCGTCGTGGCAGACGACGGCGCGCACGACATGGTGGATGACATAGCCCGGATTGCTCCGCAGCAGCGCGCCGTGGCTGCCGGAGACGACCGCCTTGTCGCCGTCCGTGGCTTGCAGCAGCGAGAGCGAGTCGAGCCCGACCACGCCCGGCGCCAGTTCCATGCGGGCCTCCTCCAGCGGCGGCAGGGCGCCCCGGGGCTCCGGCGCTTCGGCAAGCAGTGCGCCCGCCTCCGCCGCGGCCATGCCGATGCGGCAGCCGGCGCGGGCGGCGGCCTCGTTGACGGCGGAAAGGATACCCCGCCGGGCCATGTCGGCGCCGTCGCCGATGCGCGCGCTCATATGATCGATGGCCGCCGCCGCCATACCGATGCCGTCAAGCAGAGGCAATGCGCCGGTGCCCGCCCGGTCGAGGCCGAAGCCGGCATCGTTCAGCATGACGGCGCGCAGGCCCGCCTTCGCCGCCACGCCGGCGCAATAGGCCCCGCCATGGCTGCCCGCCAGCACGACGCGCCCGCGATGGGCGGGTTCGACATGCGTGATCGAGTCGATGACGATCATGGCGCGTCTATGCCGGCTGGACCGTTCGCCGGCAGCTTTGCGACGGGCCGCCGGCAGCGTCGGAGAAGGGGCCGGCGCGGCAAGGGTGCGCTACAGCAGCTTGACGAGGGCGACGATCAGCCCGCCCTGGGCAATCATCGCGCCGAACATCCATTTCAGCAGGTCGGCCTTGACCGCTGCGATCTCGGCCCTGAGCCTGCCCTCGGCCTTTGCGATCTCGCCCTTGAGTTCTGCCTCGGCCTTCGCGATCCGGGCCCCGGTCTCCAGCCGAAGCGTCTCCACGCCGCCCTCGACCTTCGCGATCTCCGCCTTCAGCCCGGTCTCGACCTTGGCAATCTCGGCCTTCAGCCCGGCCTCGACCTTCGCGATCTGCTCTTTCAGCCCGGCCTCGACCTTGGCAATCTCGGCCTTCAGCCCGGCCTCGACTGCCGCGAGGTCGGTCTGCGCCGCTGCGATGTCGGCCTTGGTCGCCAGGTTGGTGTTGAGCAGGGCGACATGCTCTTCGGCCAGGGTCTCGGCCTGCTTCTCGGTGAAGCCGCTGTCCGTCAGGCGCTTGACGAAGCGGTGGGTGTCGAAGGCGATAGCCCCGGTCATGGCCTGGAGCATAGGAACCCGGGCGGCGCCAGACAAGCGCCCGGACCGCCGTTCACGCCGTGAACACGGGCTTGTCGCCGGGGGCGGGCGTGCCGGAGAAGGCGCCGGCCCGCATCACGGCAAGGCGGCCGCCATGGGCTTCGACCAGCGCGCTCTGGCTCGCCCGCGCGCGGCGGTGGGCCTCGTCCGGGTCGCAGACCTCGCGCATTGCCGCCGTGAGCCGTGCGACCGTCTCCGGCTCGCTTGCGGCCAGGTTCCGGCGCTCCTCGGGGTCGGCCTCCAGGTCGAACAGCTCCGGTTCGAAGCCGGTATAGCGGATGAGCTTCCACCGGCCCTGCCGCAGCATGAAGCAGCCGGAGGCGGCCCCGGCCGCGTGGTATTCGCTGAAGGCGGCGCGCTCCGGCTCGTCGCCGAGCGTCCAGAGCGAGCGGCCCGGCAAATCGGGACCGGGTTCGAGGCCCGCGCATTCGAGGATCGCCGGGTGGCAGTCCAGCAGCGACGCCGGCGTTTCCGAGACCCGCCCCGCCGGCACGCCCGGCCCGGCGGCGATCAGCGGCACGCGCACCGCCTCCTCATACATGTTGGACTTGCCCCAGAGCCCCCGCGCACCGAGATTCTCGCCGTGATCGCTGGTGTAGATCACGCGCGTGTTCCCGCCGAGCCCGGCCTCCTCAAGAGCGGCCAGCACGCGGCCGATATTGTCGTCGAGGAAGGAGCAGAGCCCGTAATAGGAGGCGATGGCCACGCGCCGCGCCTCGTCGTTGAAGAAGCTGTCATAAGGCTGGGCCTCGGCATAGGCCTCGATCCAGGGGTGGCGCGGGCGCAGGCGGTAGTCCTTCGGCATAGGCATGGCGGCCGGGTCGTAGAGGGCGAAGAACGGCTCCGGCGCGATCAGCGGGAAATGCGGGCAGACGAACGACACGAACAGCATCCAGGGGCTGTCCGCGGCCGGAGCCTCATCCGTCAGCCAGCGCACCGCCTCGTCCGCGATCGCGCGGTCGTAGCGGGTGTAGCCGCTCTCGCCGGGGCCGATCTCGCGCGAGAACTTCGCCCCGCCGAAGCGGATCGGCATCGGGTCCTTGATCGCGCCGTAAATGTCACCCTTGCCGTTCACCACATGCAGCGGGCGGATCTGGGTGTCGAAGCCGGTCGGGTCGGCCTCGTCGCGGTAATGCAGCTTGCCGATGGACAGAACCGGGCGGCCCGCCGCCTGCAGCGCATGGCCCCAGCCCGGCGCGCTGCCGTCATAGGGGTGGCCGTTGTCCCAGGCGCCGATCTCGTGGACATGGCGCCCGGTCGCGAAGGCGGCGCGGGCCGGCACGCAGATCGGCGACGGGGTATAGGCGCGTGCGAAGAGCGTCCCCCGCGCCGCCAGCGCGTCCAGGTTCGGCGTCTTCACGAAGGGATGGCCGGCGGCCCCCATCGCGCCGGCGGAATGCTCGTCGGACATGATGAAAAGCAGGTTCTGCGGCTGCATGGCGCGGCGTCTCTCCGCCCGGATGAGGGCGGCGGGATTGAAGCCGATTGCCCCGCGCTTTCCAAGCCGGGCCGGCCGGCGGCCTGTCTTCCCGCCCGGCAAGAGGATAGTCTGGCGGGAACCGGGAGGGGCAAGGGCGGCTCATGGCCATAATCGGCAAGATCCTGGGCGGCGTGCTCGGCTTCGCGGTCGGCGGGCCGCTGGGCGCGCTGCTCGGCGCGGTCGCCGGCCACGGCCTCATCGACCGCAGCCGAAGCCGCGCGATCGAAAGCGGCGACGGGGCCGCCGATGCCGATGCCGGGGTGGTGTTCGCGCTCGGCGTGATCGCGCTCTCCGCCAAGGTCGCGAAGGCGGACGGCACGGTCACGCGCGACGAGATCCACACCTTCCAGCGCATCTTCCCGTTCGACGCGGACGAACGCGGCCGGATCGCCGAGCTCTACAACGAGGCGCGCCGGAGCGCGGACGGCTTCGAGGCCTATGCCGAGCAGGTGCGCGGCGCGCTCGCCGCCAAGCCCGAACTGCTGGCCGAGGTGGTGGACGCGCTTTACGCCATCGCCGCGGCGGACGGGGAGCTGCATCCGGCGGAAGAGGGCATGATCGCGCGCATCGGGGCGGTCTTCGGCCTCGGCGAATACGAGATGGCCTCGCTCCGCGCCCGCCATGCCGCCGGCTTCGGACCGCAGTCCGGGGCCGGGCGGGCGCAGGACGGGCCGAGGGGCGCGGCGGATGCCTATGCCGTGCTCGGCGTGGCGCCGGCCGCGTCCGACGAAGAACTGCGCGCGGCGCACCGCAAGCTCGTGCGCACCTACCATCCCGACCGGCTGGTCTCGAAGGGGCTGCCGGAGGAGTTCATGGAGCTTGCCAACGACCGCCTCGTCGCCATCAACGCCGCCTACGAGACGGTGACGAAGGAACGCCGGGCGCGTTGAACCCGTCCGTCGGCGGGACGGTTTTCCAACGGGGCTGCGAATGCGATGAGCGAGCCGACGACCGAGCCTCCGGCATCCGGGCCGTTACGCGGACTGCGGGTCATCGAGCTCGGTTCCACCGTGGCGGCTCCCTTCTGCGCGCGCCTGCTCGCCGATTTCGGCGCCGAAATCATCAAGGTGGAGCAGGCCGAGGGCGATGCGGTGCGCTCCATGGGCCGCCGGGAGGAGGGGCGCTCCCTCTACGCGGCCTCCATCCTGCGGGGCAAGCGCCTGGTCTCCATCGACCTTCGCGGCGAAGCCGGGCGCGGCCTCGTCCGCCGCCTCCTGGACAGCGCCGACATCCTGGTCGAGAACTTCCGCGCCGGGACGCTGGAGCGCTGGGGGCTGGGCTACGAGGCGCTGAGCGCCCGCAACCCCGGGCTGGTCATGGTCCGGATCAGCGGCTTCGGCCAGACCGGTCCGGCAAGCGGTCGCGCCGGCTACGGGGTCGTGTGCGAGGCCATGAGCGGGCTCCGGGACCTCACCGGCGAACCCGGCGCCCCGCCGCCGCGCATGAACACCTCGCTTACCGACTATATCGCCGGGCTGTATGCCGCGTTCGGCGCCATGATGGCCTTGCAGGAGCGCGCCCGCACGGGCCGCGGGCAGGTGGTGGATTCGGCGCTTTACGAGGGCGCCTTCACCTTCATGGAGCCGCATGTGCCGGCCTTCGACAGGCTCGGCGCCGTCGCGTCCAGGGCCGGAAGCCGGTTGCCCGGCAACACGCCCAATTCGCTCTACGAGACGCGCGACGGCCGCCATGTCGTCATCGCCGCGGCCGCCGATGCGGTCTGGCGCCGGCTGGCGGACGCCATGGGCCGTCCGGAACTCGGAGCGGACCCGCGTTTCGCCGCCGCCGCCGACCGCGCCCGCAACGCCGACGCGTGCGAGGCACTGGTCGCCGGCTGGGTGGCCGCGCACGACCTCGATGCGGTCGTCGCGGCGCTGGAGGCAGGCAAGGTGCCGGCAGCCCCGATCTACAATGTGGCCGACATCTTCTCCGATCCCCATTTCCGGGCGCGGGAGATGCTGGTCGAGGCCCCCGATCCGGAGTGGGGGACGGTGACGGTCACGGGCGTCGTGCCGAAGCTCTCCGCCACGCCGGGCCGCATTCGCTGGGCCGGCCGCGAAACAGGCGCGGATACGGCCTCCGTGCTGCGCGGCGAACTCGGGCTGGACGATGAGGAAATCGGCCGCCTGGCGGCCGATGGCGTCGTGGCCGGCGCGGGGCTGCCGCGAGACAGGCGGGAGGAGGAATGAGCCCCGGTTACTTCCCGGTAAACCTCGGCGGTCTCTTCTCGACCCAGGCGGCATAGCCTTCCGCGCTGTCGCGCGTGCTGTCCAGCGGGTCCCTGAGCGCCCGCGAGAGCGCCGTCGCCGTGGACAGATCGGTTTCGGCGCTCTGGCGGATCAGCTTCTTGGCCGCGCGGACGCCGAGCGGACTGCCGCCGGCGATCTCCCGCGCGATGGCCATGGTCTCGCCGGCAAGCCTGTCGTGGGGCACCACCATCTCGACGAAACCCAGCGCGAACGCCTCCTCGGCGGAGAAGCGCCGGCCCGTCAGCACGATCAGGTTCGTGCGCGCGCGCCCGACCAGCTTCGGCAGGCGGATCGTGCCGCCGGCGCCGGGAAAGGAGCCCGCATTGCGCACTTCGGTCAGCGAGAAGGAGGCAAGCTCGGAGGCGATCCTGATATCGCAGCCGAGCGCGATCTCGAAGCTGCCCGCGAAAGCCGGCCCGTTCACCATCGCGATCACCGGGGCGGGCAGCGTTTCCAGAAGCTCCACGATCCTGAGCGCCGTCTCGCGGTGCCGGCGGGTGCGCTCCGGCTCGAAGCCCGCGCGTTCCTTGAGGTCCGCTCCGGAGCCGAACGCCGTGCCCTCCCCCGTCAGGATCAGGACCCGGAGGTCCCGGGATTCGTGAAGTTCGCGCAGGCAGGCTTCCACTTCGAGCGCCATGTCGAAACTCAGCGCATTGCGCCGTTCGGGCCGGTTGAAGGTGAGCGTGACGATGTGTTCCCCGCTCTCCTCCAGCCTCAGGTATTTCCAGCTCTGCATCGCTTTCTCCAGCCCCGCGTCTCCGCGGGCAGCGCCTTCAGGATCAGGGTTCCGAAGCCGGCCATCTGCGGGCTCGTGCCGCGGTAGGTGCGGATGGCGGACAGGACGGCCGCGGTTTCTTCGGGCGCGAGCGGCGCCGGTTCCGCCGGTTCACCGAGCGCCGCCAGCACGGACGGGGCCGCGGCGGTAATCCGGTCGGCAATGTCTTCGCAGGCCGCGAGCACCGCGGGATCGCGCAGCAGCGGCCCGAGCGCCGCGGCGAGATGGACGAGGAAGCCCGGCCAGCGGGCGAGGATGCGGTAGAGCCCCGGCACGAACGCCTCGCCGGCAAGCTCCGTCTCGAAGGCCGCAAGCGCCGCCCGCGTCTCCGGCGTCATGGCAGCGGCGGGCGCCATGCCGGGCATGGGCGGCAGGGGTTCCGGCAGGGCGGCGGGCTCCAGCGGGGCCGGCGGTTCCCCGTCCGGCTGCTCCTGGCCCAGCAGGCCGGCGAGACAGGCGGCGACGACGAGATTGACCGGGCTCACCCGGACGAAGCTCCGGCAGACCGTGCGAATCGCGGCGAGGCCGGAGTCATCGACCCCGAGGCCGGCAAGCGCCCCATGCGTCAGCGGTGGCAGGGGCGGCAGCCGGGAAACATCGACACGCTGCCAGGCGAGATGCTGCAGCGCCCCGGAGGCGAGCGCCGGGCACAGAATCCGCCAGGCCCACGGCAGGAGGCCCGGATAGACGGCGAGATGGCGGAACAGCGACGAGACGTAGGGAACGGCATAAGTCCGGCGGATTTCGCCATAGACGAGCGCGATGTCGCCCGCCGCCCCGGCCTCCGCGACCTCCCGGAACGCCGTCACGGCCGGCGGCCGCCTCAGGTCGCGGCGGCGACCTGCGGGCGCGCGGCAAGCGAACTGGAGGTCGCGTAGTCGAGGTCCCTCGGGAACCCTTCCACGGAGCGCTGCACGGCGGTCTCCAGGCGGTGCAGGGTCTCGTCGATCTCCGCTTCGGTGATGATGAGCGCCGGGCAGACGCGGATGAAATTCTTGACCGCGATCGTGACCAGGCCCTCGAGCAGCGCGTTGTAGCGGATGCGCTCGGCCATCGCCGGGTCCGGCCGGCGGCTGTCCGGCGTCTCGACGATATCCAGCAGGTAGTAGAGGCCGGTGCCGCGCACCTCGCCGATGACATCGTATTTCCGCGCGATCGCCTCCAGCCCGGCGCGCAGCCTTGCGCCCCTGGCGACCGCCTGTTCCGCCAGCCTGTCGCGAAGCACGATCTGGAGCTGCTTCAGCCCGACGGCGGCCGGCAGCGGATCGCCGGAATAGGTGCCGCCCCAGGGCAGGCCGGCCTTGCCGCGCGCCTCCTCGGCGATCTCCTGCGTCGTCACGGTCCCGGCAATGCCCATGCCCGCGGTCATGCCCTTCCCGAAGGACACGATGTCCGGCATCACGTCATATTGCTCGAAGGCCCAGATGCTGCCGGTCTTGGCCGGCGCCAGCTGCGCCTCGTCCAGCATCAGCAGCGCGCCCCAACGGTCGGCCAACGCGCGCAGGCGCGGCAGCCATTCCGGCGGCGGCACCACCATGCCGCCCGCCACCGGAATGGTCTCGGCCATGATGAGCGCGAGATTGCGGCTGGTGATGTGCTCCATCAGCTCCTCGCTGTGGTCGAGGCAGGCGACATTGCAGCCGGGATATTCGAGGTTGACCGGGCAGCGGTAGCAGAGCGGGGCGTAGATGGCATTGCGGTGCGAGGGCATCATCAGGGGCCCCAGATGCGCCTTGCGTCCGCCGCCGACGCTGGTGACGGCCTCGGCCGCCAGGCTGCCGCCGTGCAGGCCGCGGATGACCGACACGATGTCGTAGCGTCCGGTGACGCCGAGCGCCATGCGCATGGCGATCTCGTTGGCCTCGGAGCCGGTGACGGCGAAATTCACCACCTTGAGGTCGCCGGGGAGCGTGCCCGCGATCAGCTCGGCGAACTCGATCAGCCAGGGGTTAGAATACCAGGAGGAGGTGTGGACCAGCTTGTCCGCCTGCTCGCGGATCGCCTCGGTCAGCTCCGGGTGGCTGTGGCCCAGCACCATGCACATCATGCCGGCCGTGAGGTCGAAATATTCCTTGCCGTCCACGTCCGTCAGCACGATCCCCCGGCCGCTCTCGAAGATCACCCTGGGCTCGTAGCGCCAGCCGTAGATATAGGCCTCGTCGCGGGCCATGAGTTCGTGGTGCATGTTCGAGAACTGGAAGGTCTTTTCCATCGTCCGACTCTCCTCCCGTCGGCTGTGCGCGCCCATCATGGCACAGCCGGCCGCAACTTGCGCGGGCGCTGGTCGGCTCTTATGTTCCGCGGCGCCGGGGAGGTGGCCGAGCGGCTGAAGGCGCACGCCTGGAACGCGTGTATACGGTAACCCCGTATCGTGGGTTCGAATCCCACCCTCTCCGCCATAGCCGATGAAAATTTTGTGTCATATCCAAATTCCCGTGAATTGCTGAATTTCAATCGCTTCCAGCCCGTTCTGCTTTGTCGGACAGGTCATTCCGGCCTCAATCACCCGTGGATAGCCCGTTTCCCGGACCCTGACCGGGATTCCCTATATCGGCGCCGCTCTTGGCCGTTTCGTCCGTCATCCCCGTGGACGCGGGCCGCTTGACGGGCGAATATGTCCGCATCACGGATACATTGCGGTCCATGGTCCGCAACTCTTCCACCTCATTGTGCCGGAAGCGAAGCCCATGAGCAGCCTTCCCGATTTCCTGTCCAGCGGTTCGCCCGCAAGACTCTTTCCGGTCGTGGCCGACACGCGGCGGGAAGAGAGGACCCTGTCCATCCTGCTCGCCGTCCTGACCCAGGTTCCTGGGTTCTACCGAGAGATACTGGGGAGCGTCGGCGTGAGGACAGGCACGCGGACCCGGGTTTCGGCTTACACGGAAGTCGGGTTCGGAACGGATACCGGAGCATCCGACCGACCCGACGGCCTGCTCCTCGTCGAGACCGGGCGGAGCACATGGAGCGCGCTCGTCGAGGCCAAGGTTGGGCGGTCCGCGCTCGATCCGGACCAGGTCGAGCGCTACCTGAAGCTCGCCCGCGACAACGGGATCGATGCGGTCGTCACCATATCGAACGATTTCGCCGCAAGGCCCACCCATTCGCCGGTCGCCGGAGCGATCCCGCGCCTGCGGCAGTTGACCGGCAAGGTGGGGCTCTTCCACTGGTCCTGGGCCTATCTCGCGACCTCCTGCGAGGTTTTTGCCTCCCGGGGCGTCGAGGAGAGCCCCGAGCAGGACTTTCTGGTCAAGCAGCTGAACGACTATCTCGCCCACGCGAGCACCGGGGTCGAGCGGTTTACCCAGATGGGGCCCGAATGGCGCAATGTCGTCCAGCTCGTCTCGACCGGAGCGACGCTTACCAGGAGCACGCCGGGCCTGGAGGACGTCGTCGCCAGCTGGTTCGCCGAGGAGCGCGACCTCTGTCTCCACATGACGTCCCACCTCAACCGGCCGGTTGCGATCCAGATCGAACGCAGGCACGCCGGGGACCAGAAGCTGCGCCTCGAGGCCGGCATCGCCGCCTTCGCCGAGAGTCAGGCGCTGACGTCGGTGCTGCGCGTGCCGGACTGCGCGTCCGACATCACGGTTCGGGCGGACCTCGCCCGGCGGACGATCGCCGTCTCCATGGCCGTGAAGGCCCGTGCGGACCGGAAGTCCACGCGGGCCCGGGTGAACTGGCTGCTCGGCATGCTGAAGGCCGACGATCCCCGTCTGCGCATCCAGGCCTACTGGCCGGGGCGTGCAGCACCGACCTCGGAAAGCGTAACGGCGCTGCGCGAGGACCCGGCCCGGCTGCAGTCGTCCAACCCGTCCCTGCTGCCGCATTCCTTCGATGTCCTGCTGACGGAGGAGCCGTCCGGGAAGCGGTTCTCCGGCCCGAAGGCATTCATCGAGGACCTTGAGCGCATCGTTCCGGAGTTCTACGACCTTGTCGCCGTGACCCTGAAGGCCTGGCAGCCGGCGCCGCCTCAGCCGGTTGCGCGGGCGGCGGAGGTCCCGGAAGCGGAACCCATTGATGACGAAACGGACGCTTCCGACGAAACTGACGCTGACGCCTCAGCCCAAGCAGCACAATGAGATCCGTCCTCGCGGGGCTGCTCGGGCTGGTCCTTGTAACGGTCGGCCGCGTCATTCCCGCTGAGGCTGGAGTCATTGCGTCCTGCGGCCCTATGGAAGGCTACAGCCACTACCAGTCGTTTCCCCTTGACGGTGGTGCGGCCAAGGCCAGCTGGGACCGTGGCTCGCTTGATACGGTGATGATCTTTCTTGGAACGGACAAGGTCCAGGATGTCGTCCTGAAAGGTCAACTCAACGGTAAGGACTGGACGAGGAGCGCAAGCGATTACGGCGCTCCCGTGATTGAGGTATTCAAACGGGGGACAGTCCGCCACCTCCTGATACCGTGGGGACCGCACACCGAACTCTACGCGCTCGACACCGGGAAGAAGACGCTTTCGCTCGTCTCGCAAAAGGAACATCTGGACGTGCTGAAGGTGGTCCATGCTTTCGTGGGGACATGCGAATGACGGTTTCGCCCTTCGCAGGGCGCTGCGCCTCTGGCGGGCAATCGGAACAGAGACGTGAGAGGCTTGCCCCGTCGCATAGAGAACAGAGTGGCCGCCTGTAAGGCCCGGTTCTGCATATTGTTCTATAAGAACAATGCGTTACAGGGAGTTCCTATCGACATCCAGCGAATTCGAGGGGCTCTTCGTGTCAAATTAACACGGCGAACATATACAGTAATATCAGTAGCATAGGGCAACGGATGACACAAAATCTGCATCAGCTATTGCTCATTTTATGGCGAATTCTGAATTATTCTACTGTGTTTGTTGAATAATTTCGATCTCATAAATTGGCAATTTTCGTCCTACCCTCGGTCGGCCCTCCGCTCGGTGCGCGCCGCAGCAACGCTTGTATTTCCGCCCCGAGCCGCAGGGACAGGGCTCGTTGCGCCCCGTCTTCCGCCCGAACGCGGGTGGATCGTCCCTGTTGTTGTTCGGCGCGCAGATTGGACGCCGTTCAGCCCTGCAACATGTTGCTTCGCCGCGATTCCAGGGAGTCAGGCAATGGCGCCGAACAACACGTATGGCGCAGCCTCCCGATCGGGTACGCTTGGCCACCCGCAAACGAGGAGCACCGATATGCCCATCGGCACCCGCTACGTCTTCATCGCAAGCATGGATGTGGACCCGGAGAAGGAGGATCTGTTCAACGAAGTCTACGACACCGAGCATGTGCCCTACCTGCTGGAGGTGCCGGGTGTGATAGCGGTCACGCGCCTGAAGGCGCAGGACTTCGAGGTGTCGATGGGCGGCGAACTGAAATCCGTGGCACGCGGCGAGACCCCGACGTGGCACGCCATCTACGAGATCGAAAGCCCCGACGTCATGAAGAGCGCAGCGTGGGCGGAGGCCGTCGAGCGTGGGCGCTGGCCCGGCGAGGTGCGCCCGCACACCCGCAACCGGCGCCATTCGGTCCAGCGGGTGATGGGGGCGTAGCGGCCCATGTATCGGATCCTCGAAGGGCTGCGGATCGTCGAGGCGTCCGCGTTGGTCGCAGCGGAGCAACGTGGTGATGGTGCAGATCACTGGGCCATCCACGATGGCCTCGTAGCCCGTGCACCGGCAGTAGTTGCCGAAGATGAATCCGCGAATCTCGCGCCGGCTCGCGGACGGATTGCGCTGCATGAGTTCGGCGAGGGTGAGCAGCATGCCGGGGGTGCAGTATCCGCACTGCAGCGCATTGCGCTCGACGAACGCGTCCTGGAGTCCCCGAATCTCACCCGTGTCGCTCAGCCCCTCGATGGTCCACACATCGGCGCCGTCCGCCTGCGCGGCCAGCATGAGGCATCCGCGCACGATACGCCCGTCGACCCGCACCGTGCAGGCTCCGCACACGCCGTGCTCGCAGCCGACATGGCTCCCGGTCAGGCCAAGCTCCTCGCGCAGGAAGTCCACAAGGTTCATGCGCGCCTCGATGCGGCGGGTCGAGATTTCCCCGTTGACGCGCACGCTGACTTCGACGCTGGTGTCCATCGATTCCCTCCCTCAGGCCGCCAGCGGACCCAGAGTCCGCTTGACGAGCACGCCGGCCAGATGCCGGCGCATCGCCGCGTCCGCATTCAGGTCGTCGAACGGGTCGAGTTCTTCCTTCAGCGTTTCGGCTATCCGGGCGCCGAGCCCATCCGACCACCGCTCGCCTTCCGGCAGCGCCGCGCTCCGGACCGCGGAGACGGGCCGCTCGCCGGCGCCGAAAAACACGCTCGAAGGCGGGGACAGGCGGGGCCGCATTGCTGTGGCCCCCTCACTATTGCGCGGTCGACGGGAGCCCGTTCAATGCGACAGAACCTTGGAGAGAAACTGCCGCGCCCGGGCCGTAGCCGGTGCGGAGAAGAACGTCTCCGGCTCGGCCTGCTCGACGAGCCGCCCTTCGTCCATGAACGCGATCCGGTCCGACACGCGCCGGGCGAACCCCATTTCGTGGCTCACGACAATCATGGTCATCCCGTCCTCGGCAAGACCGGTCATGACGTCGAGGACCTCCGTGATCATTTCCGGGTCGAGCGCCGAGGTCGGTTCGTCGAACAGCATCAGCCTGGGCTGCATGGCGAGGGCGCGCGCGATCGCGACGCGCTGCTGCTGGCCGCCCGAGAGGGTGGAGGGATGGTCGCGGGCCTTGTCCGCCAACCCGACGCGCTCGAGCAGCGCCATCCCCGCCTCGTCCGCCTGCCCGCGCGAAAGGCGGCGCACCATGCGCGGCGCGAGCGTGACGTTCTCCAGCGCCGTCAGGTGCGGATAGAGATTGAAGGACTGGAACACCATGCCGACCTCGGAGCGTAGCCGCAGGAGGTCGGCCCTCGGGCCGGAATATGACTCCCCGAATACCCTGACATCGCCGGAATCGGCCGTCTCGAGCCGGTTGATGCAGCGGATCAGCGTGCTCTTGCCCGACCCGGAGGGGCCGCAGACGACGACCACGGCCCGCTCTGCAATGCTGAGGGACACATCCCGAAGCACGTGAAGCGTGCCGAACCACTTGTTGAGGGCGTCGATCTCCAGGGCAAGCATTCCCGAATCGTCCCGGAGTTGTGAGCGCGCGCGCCGAGGGCCGGCAAGGCGCCGCTAGGGAAACCGCGGCAACCGGAAGTCAGTGTAGCCTGCCCGAAGGGAGCGGGCCATGACGCCGTCCCGGCCGCTGCCCGTTGATTCGTCATGCACTCGTGAGATACTCCCGGGCAATGGTCCGGGATACGGGAACGGCGCAGCGGGAGAAGCGGACATGGCCCTTCTGTTTCACAGCGAGGTCGACGATCCCGAGGAATGGCGCGAGGAGCTCTCCCGGCTTGTGCCGTCGCTGGACTTCCGCGTCTGGCCGGAAGCGGGGAATCCCGGGGACATCGATCTCGCCCTCGTCTGGAGCGCACCGCCCGGCGTGCTGGCGGGTCTTCCCAATCTGAAGCTCATCCTCTCGCTCGGCGTCGGCGCCGACCACGTCCTTGAGCAGGCCGACATCTCCCCGGAGATTCCCGTCGTGCGACTTGTGGACGCGCATTGCGCCGCCTCGATGACCGAGTTCGTGCTTCTCAACGTGCTGCGCTTCCACAGGCGCGATCCCGTTTATGTCGAGCAGCAGCGAAACCGCGTCTGGAAGGCCTATCCGACCCGGATCGCCCCGGAATGCCGTGTCGGCATCATGGGCCTGGGAAGTCTGGGCGTTCCCGCCGCAAGAGCGCTGCAGGCCGTCGGGTTTCCCGTCGCCGGCTGGAGCCGCAGCGCCAAGAGCATGGAGGGCATCGCGTGCAGCTGGGGCGATGACGGACTCGATCCGTTTCTCGGAAGCATCGACATCCTGGTCTGCCTGCTGGCGCTCACGCCGGAGACCCGGGGCATCCTCAATGCGCGCGCCTTCGGGGCCATGCCGCGCGGCGCCTATGTGATCAACGCCGCGCGCGGGGGCCATCTCGTCGAGGAGGACCTGCTGGCCGCTCTGGAGAGCGGACAGATCGCCGGTGCCGCACTCGACACCACCCGCACCGAGCCGCTGCCGGCCGACCACCCGTTCTGGGACCATCCCGGCATCGTCCTCACGCCGCACGCGGCGACCGGAACCAATGCGCCTTCGGCCGCGCGCCATGTCGCGGAGAACATCCGGCGCTTCCATGCGGGCGAACCCCTGCTCAACACCGTGGACCGCCAGTCGGGATACTGAACGCCCTGCCTACCATTTGAGCCAGGCGCCGGCGCGCCCGCGCGCGCGCTCGTACACCTTCTGCGCCAGGCCGATGTCGTAGAGGCTGAGGCCGGCGTTGATGCACATGATCCGTTCGTCGTCCGAACGCCGTCCCGGCACGTTGCCGGCAATCACGTCTCCGAATTCGGCGTCGAGGCGCACCGGTCCGCCCTGGAAAAACCCGCGTTCCGCGAACGCTTCTGTCTGGGGGATGTCGTCGGTGACGATCAGGTCCATCGCGTCCCTCGACGCGGGCGTCCAGTAGGACCCGACATCGACCGGCACGGCGAGGCTTCCCGGCTTGGGCCAGTCCGGCAGCACCTTGGGGTCCGAGCGCTTGAGAAAGGTCGTGCAGGTGACGATCACGTCCGAGTCCCGAACCGCAGCCTCGGGCGAAGCGCAGGGCTCCACCTCCACGGCCGTGCGCTGGCGGGCGTATTCGACGAAGCCTGCGAGCGCGTCCTCCGAGACGTCGTAGGCCTTGATACGCTCCAGTTCGGCCGGGATGCCCGCCTCCGCGATGGCGTCGAGATGGGTCCGGCCCTGCACCCCGAGCCCGATGATGGCGAGCACCCGGGCCTGGCTCGGCTTGAGGTGCCGGATGGCGGCGAGCGAGCCGGCCGCCGTGCGGATGGCGGTGATCCAGGTGCAGTCCATGACCGCACGCGGCGCGCCGTCCTCGGGATTGGTGAGAACGACGAGACCGATGTTGAAGGGCAGGCCCCGCGACGGGTTGTCGATCACGTTGCTCTGCCATTTCAGGCCGGCGACGTTCATCGACTCCAGATAGCCCGGAAGGGCGTGGATATACATCTCGTCGCGAGGCGCGACGTTGATCTTCGTCGGCATGTCCGCCCGGCCCGACACCTTGTCCCTGAGCGCTGTCTCGACGACCTCGACGATCTCGCCGTAAGGCGGCCTGTTCTCCCTCACCTCGTCATGGTTGAGGTAGAGGAACTCAACGGTCTTCCACTCCACGCCGCAGCCTCCCGGACACTGCCGATCCGCTCTCCGGTATCGCGTAATTCGGCACCGCCCGCCACCTCTTTCTCACGCGGCGACCTGCACGGAACCGAACCTCGGCGCCCATGACCAGCGCCTTTCCAGCATGCGGCCGAGCCGTGTGATGCCGTAGCAGATGGCAAGATAGACGATGCCGACGAACCCGAAGATTTCGACCGGATAGATGAGCTCCCGGTTGTTCACGATGATCGCCGAGCGCATGAATTCGAGAATCCCGAGGGTCGAGATGATCGAGGTGTACATGAACAGGTTGACGAAGCGGTTGATAAGCGCCGGCACCACTGCGCGGACGGCCTGCGGCAGCACGATCCGGAGGAACGCCTGCCGGCCGCGGAGGCCCGTCGCCCGCGCGGCCTCCCACTGTCCCCTGTGGACCGCCTGGACGCCGCCCCGCAGGTCCTCGGCCATGTAGGCGCCGTGATAGATCGAGAGTGCGATGACCGCACTGGTCATGGGCGACAGGTCGATCTGCAGCAGCCGGGGAACGAGGAAGTACATCCAGAACAGGAACGTGAGCGAGGGGACGCCGCGCACGCACTCGACCGTCGCCCGCGCGGCCATCCGCACCGGCAGCAACGGCACCAGGGCGAGGGCGGCGAAGACGACGCCGATGCCGAAGCTGACGGCGCCGATGAAGACCGCCAGCAGAACCGTAAGCGCAAGCCCGCCGAGCGGACCGTCCGGATAAGGCCCGATCATGAGGTAGGGCAGGCTGTCGAATATGGCTTGCATACGGCCGGCCTACGGCGCGCGCACGAGGCGCTCGACGGCGCGCACGAGGCCCGAAACGGAGAGCGACAGCGCGAGGTAGATCACGGTGACCGCGGTCATCGCCTCGAAGCCGCGGAAGGTCTCCGACTCGATCTGCTGCGCCTGCCAGGTGAGCTCGCTCACCCCGATCGTCATGGCGAGCGAGGTGCTCTTGACGATGTTGATCAACTCGTTGGAGACGCCCGGCAGAACGATGGGGCCGAGCTGCGGGAAGACGATGCGCCGGAACGCCTGCGGCCGCGAGAGTCCGGACGCCAGCGCGGCCTCGATCTGGCCGAAGGGAATGGCCTCGATCCCGGCGCGCAACACCTCCGCAACGAACGCGCCCCAGGCGAGCGAGAGCGTCAGGATCGCCACCGTCACCTCGAAGCGGCCACCGTAGAGGAGGGGAAAGTCTCTCGGCGGCAGCAGCTCGGGCAGGCCGAAATACCAGAAGAAGAGCTGCACGAGCAGCGGAATGTTCCTGAAGAAATTGATGTAGAGCGCGCCCGCCGCCTTGAGGGTCCGGTGGCCGCTGACCTGGAGGATCGCGATGGCCAGCCCGACGAGCAGCGCTCCCAGGGCGGAATAGAGGGAAACGACGACCGTAACCCCGAGCCCGTGAAGAAGGGCGTCGAGGATGGCGGGACTGAAGAGGAACTCCCAGTCGACCTGCATGGGCTCAGATGCCGAAAACGGCGCCCGAAGCGGGCGCCGCCTTCACGCTTGCCGGACCTCGGTCAAGCGGCACCGGGCATGCCGCTCACGGCCACATTGCCGGCAGCTGCATGGGCATGCTGTAGCCGCTCTCCTTCCCGAACCAGGCGTTGAAGATGGCCTGGAAGGCCCCGTCCCGCGCCATGTCCTGGAGCGCGGCGTTGAGCGCGTCGCGCCAATCGGAATCGTTCTCGCGCACGCCGATGGCGATCGGCTCGGTGCTGAGGAACGGCCCGACGATCTCGAAGCTCGGGTCCTCGTTGGCGAACTTGCCGAGAATGAGGACGCTGGAGGTGACGACGTCCGCCAGCCCCTGTTTCGCCGCGAGGAAGGCCTGGGGCCACTCCTGGAAGACGAGAATGCGGGCGTCGGGCGCGAGGACGCGAATGCGCTCCTCCACGGTCGTGCCCTGGACGGTGGCGACGGTGCGCGTGCCAATGTCGTCCACGCCGCCGATGCCGCTGTCGTTCTTCACCATGATCTTCTGGCCGTCGGTGAAGTAGGCGATGGTGAAGTCGACGACGTCGTCCCGCTTGCGTGTGTGGGTCGTCGCCGCGACCAGCATGTCGATCTTCCCGGACTCCAGCATCGGGATCCGGGTCTTCCCTGTCACCTGGACGAACTCGATATCGACGCCGAGCCGCGCAGCGACCTCCTTCGCCATATCGATGTCGAAGCCGACATTCTTTCCGGCATCGTCGACCGAGCCGTAGGGCGGGCTGTCGAAGCGCACGCCCGCAATTACCGTGCCGCGATTCTTCACTTCGTCGAGGGTGGAGGCGGCGGCATTTCCTCCCATTGTTGCGAGCGAAAGCAATAGAGCGGCGACAACCGCATGCAAGGTAGCAAGAGACGTCTTCATAGCCTGTCCTCCTCACATTGCATGCCGGTACCTTGCATGACACAAAGCTCCGGGGAGCCTGAGGCAGGCGGGTATCGGTCCTGCGTTGAAGGGCGATCCTAATTGCGGCAGGGCGCAGCGTCAAGGAGGCGGGCTCCGCTGGTCCGACGCTAAGATATTGGACAAGCGGAATAATCCTGATGAGGAAGGGTTGCGTTACCCCCAGTCGGAACAGGCGCCTCCCGCCGGCGCCGACAGGTCTCCGGTCGAGTGTACCGCGCCGTTTCGCGGTTTGCTCTAGCACCCCGACTCGCGGGCGAGCGCCCTTGCGATCGCCTTGCCGATCCCGCGGGACCCGCCCGCCGCGATCGCGCTGTTGCCTTGCAGTCCGAGGTCCATGGCCTTCTTACCGAAAACGGCCTTCTGGAGAGCGCGCTTCTACATGCCCGCCGTCGTTGCGACAATTCCAGATCGCTGCATCGGCTCGTTGCCGGGCCGGTCGAAAAAATAAAGTAAGGGGCCCCGACCGCGATGTGTTAGTCTAAATTTGGTGCAGTGCCTGCAGTCGTCCGATGAGGAAGGCTTCATCGGTGTTCCAGGCGCAGGCGCGCCGGGTTGCCAACGGGGCCGTATCGGTATGCTCAAGATCAAGGACTTGCATGCGGGATACGGCAGGATCCAGATACTCGCCGGCGTAAACCTGGAAGCCGAGGAAGGCCAGGTGACCGCGGTGCTCGGCGGGAACGGCACCGGCAAGTCGACCCTGCTTAAGGCCATCTCCGGGCTGATCGTCCCGTGGAACGGTTCGGTCGAGTTCGACGGTGAGCCGGTCGAGGGCCTTCGCCCCGACAGGATCGTCCGGCGCGGCCTGGTGCAGGTCACGCAGGGCAAGGAAGTCTACCCCGCCATGTCGGTGGAGGAGAACATCAAGCTCGGCGCGTATGTCCGCAGTGACAGGCAGGGCATCGCGGACGACTTCGAACGCGTTTACAGCTACTTCCCGATTCTGAAGGAGCACCGCAAGTCGCACGCCGGCATCCTGAGCGGCGGCCAGCTCCAGATGCTCTGCATCGGGCGCGGGCTCATGGCGAACCCGAAGATGATCATGCTCGACGAGCCGAGTTCCGCGCTCGCGCCCCAGGCGGTGATGGACATCTTCCGCAGCATCAACCGTATCCGGCGCGACGGCACGACCGTGCTGCTGGTCGAGCAGAATGTGCGCATGGCGCTGTTGCTCGCCAACTACGGCTACGTCATCAAGGACGGGGTGATTCACATGGAGGGCCTGGCGCGCGACCTCATCAATGACGACAACGTCCGCCTGTCCTACCTGGGCGGCACGGTGGCGGACACGACGGGCGCGGCGGCGACGCTTTAAGGAGACGGCATTTCCGGTCTAGCGAGCCGGAACGGCGGGCAAGGCCCGCCAAGAAAAAAGGGGCGTACAAGATGCTCGTGGATCTGGTGATGATCGGTCTTTCGATTGGAATGATCTACGGCCTGGTCGCGCTCGGAATATCGCTCATCTACTCAGGCCTCGACATCGTGCATTTCGCCCATGGCGAGATGTACATGTTCGGCGCGTTCATCGGAATGACGGTCTACACACAACTGAACCTGCTGTACCCGTTCACCTTCGTGGTGGCTCTGCTCGGCACCGCCCTGATGGGCATAGTGATCGAACGCGTGTTCTATCGCCGGCTCACCGCGGGCGGAGGCGGGTACACGGTCGCCGGCATGGGCATCATCATCTGCGGATTCGGCATGGCGCTCTTCCTGCAGAATCTCGCCTATGTCATCTGGGATCCCACCCCCAAGCCGTTCCCCGTGGACTTCGGTCGCGCCATCGTGATCGGCGACATCTACTATCCGAGGGTCTATCTCTGGATCGTGATCATGGCCGTGGCGCTGATGGTCGTCCTGAACGTGTTCCTGCGGCACACCAAGCTCGGGCTCGCAATCCGGGCCATGGCCCGCAACAAGGACATCGCCTTCCTGATGGGGATCAACGTGCCCTTGATGATCAGTCTCACCTTCGGCGTCGCCTGCGCTCTCGCCGCCGCCGCCGGAGTGCTGATCGGTCCCATCAACCATGTCGAGATCTACATGGGCTACCTGATCCTCATCAAGGGCTTCGCGGCCGCGGTGGTGGGGGGCTTCGGCAGCCTGCCCGGCGCGGTGGTGGGGGGCGTGATCGTGGGCGTGGCGGAGAGCCTGGGCGCCGGCTATCTCTCGGGCAACTACAAGGACATCTATGCATTCCTGATCCTGATATTCGTACTGATGGTCAGGCCGAGCGGTCTGTTCAGCGTAGAGACGAAGCTGAAGGCCTAGTCCGATGGCAAGGAAATCGTTCACTGCCGGAAGGGAAGGCCTCGGCCTCGCAAACCGGAAGATCGGCGGGACGGGAGTCAAGTCTCGCGCAGACTTCCGACAAGGAGGACCGACATGAGAACGACAATGACGAAGACAGTCGGGGCGGCCTCGCTGGCGCTCCTGACCATGCTGGGAGCGCCCATGTCCGCGAGCGCGGCCGACGACGAGCTGCACCTAGGCGTGATGATATGGATGCGGGGTGAGTACGGCTTCAAGAACTGGAAGACGATCGAGGCCCGTTTCGAGGAAATCAACGAGGCGGGAGGCATCAACGGGCGCAAGGTGAAGCTCACCGCCTTCGACACCGAGTGCAAGCCGAATGTCGGCGTCGACATCGTGACCAAGCTCGCCCACGAACAGAAGGTGCTGCTGATCATGGGCGCGGCCTGCAGCGCAGTCACGCTCGCCACCATGCCCATCTCGACCAAGGCGGAGGTGCCGCAGATCACCCCGATGTCCACCAACCGGAAGATCACAGAGCAGGGAAGCGACTGGATATTCCGTGTGTCGGTCTCCGACAGGTTCTACTCGCAGGCGATGGGCGAGTACATCTATCACAACCTGGGCAAGAGGGTGGCCTACGTCTATGCGACCGACGCGGCCGGCTTCGGCTTCAGCCAAGGCGTCAGGGACTACCTTAAGGACACCTACGGTCTCGAGCCGACGGTGGACGAGGTCTATCAGGAGAAATCCGTCGACGTGCGGCCGCAACTGCTCAAGGCCAAGCGTTCGGATCCGGATGTGCTCCTGTTCTCCGGCCTGATGGGCGAGCTCGCCCGCGGGATCAAGCAGTCCTACGAGGTGGGCATACCGAGGGAGATCACGCGGGTGCATACCTCCGCTGCTTCCGTGGCCGAAGTGCCCGACCTCGCCGGCGACGACATCATCGGCAGCACCTACGTAGCCGCCTTCACCGCTTCCAACCCGGATCCCAAGATCCAGGAGTTCGTGAAGTGGGTGAAGGACAGGTTCGACGTCCTTCCGGACCACAACTACGCCCAGTCCGACGACATGGTCTGGATCGTCAAGGAGGCGATCGAACGGGCGGACATCAAGAACACGCCGGACTCGCTCGCCGCAGACCGCGCCGCGCTTCGCGACGCGCTGGCCGAGACGAAGAACTTCCGGGGTGTCGGCTCGGGCCCGATCACCTTCTGCCGCGAACCGACGGCGGATTGCCGCGACGGAAACCGCACCGCGCTGGTGCTGCAATACACCAAGGGCGGCAGGGACTACGAGATCAAGTTCATCCAGGCCATCGAGGTGCCTCGCGAGTAGCGTGGCCTTCCATCCGGACACGGCCCGCGGCATCGCGGGCCGGTCCTTTCGCCCTTCCGGGCGGAATTCCAATTTGTCGGCGGCCTCTTTGTGCCGAGGAGCGCGATCGTGACATTGATTTTCGAGGCGGTGAGGCGCCTGAACGCAAGCTTTCCGCCGGCGCCGTGGCTGATCCTGGTGATCCTGTTCCTGCCGTTTCCGCTACTCGCCGCCAACCAGTATCAGATCCACCTGATCAACGTCATCTTCATCAACATCATGCTTGCGACCGGCCTCAATATCGTGAAGGGGTTCTGCGGTCAGGTGACGGTCGGCCATGTGGGACTGTATGCGATCGGGGCGTACACCTCCGCGCTCGTATGCATCCACTTCGGGGTGTCCTTCTGGATCGCGCTGCCCACCGCGATCATTGTGACCGGCCTTGCCGGAATCATCATCGGGATACCCTCGTTCCGCCTCGAGGGCGCCTATCTCGCGCTCGCCACGCTGGGTCTCGGCGAGTCGGTGCGCATCTTCATCTCCGCGACCGAGTTCCTCGGCGCGACTTTCGGCATTTCCAACATTCCCTACCCCGAAATCGGGGGGATCGTGTTCGATCTTCCCTCCAAGATCTACTACATCATCATGCCGATCTCCCTCCTTGGGATATTCATATCGGTAAACATCCTCCGTTCCGGTATCGGACGCGCGTTCAAGGCAGTGCGCGACGATCCCGTCTCCGCTGCCACTTCCGGCGTGGCGGTGCGGAAGTACAAGCTGATCGCGTTCGTCTTCAGCGCCATGTACGCGGGCTGCGCGGGCAGCCTGTATGCCCATCTGGTCACCTATATTCACCCCGACAACTTCACCATCCTGATCATGGTGACCCTGTTGCTGATGGTGGTGCTGGGCGGCCTGGGGCATGTGGGCGGCAGCATCATCGGAGCGATTCTGGTCACGCTGATCTACGAGTTGACGCGCCCCTATCCGGAGTACCAGATGCTGGTATTCGGAATGGCGGCGGTGCTCATCGTCATCTACATGCCCAAGGGCATCGGGGGCCTGATCGACCGGTTCCTTTCCACCCGGAAATTCATACGACTGAGGGAAGACAAGGCCGATGCTGCTGCAGACTGAGGGGCTGACGAAGAGCTTCGACGGGCTCACGGCGATCCGGAACCTGGATTTCAGCGTCGCCGAAGGCGAGATCCGCGGTCTGATCGGCCCCAACGGCTCGGGCAAGAGCACGTTGTTCAACCTCATCTCCGGCATCTACCAGCCGGACGCGAACAGCGGCCGCATCACCTTCGACGGCGAGGACATCACCGATCTGAGCCCCCACGACATCGCCGCCCGGGGCGTGGGGCGGACCTTTCAACTGTTGCGCATCTTCCATGAGATGACGGTGCTCGAGAACCTGCTCGTGGGGCACCATCACCATGTCAGGTACGGCATCCTGTCCGCCAGCATGGGCCTGGGCCGGGTCTGGTCCGAGGAGCGCCGCATCAAGGAGCGCATGCAGGAGCTTCTGCATTTCGTCGGCCTGGCGGATTTTGCCGGCATGCCCGCCTCCGAACTCTCCTTCGGCCAGCGCCGCATGGTGGCGCTTGCCAGGGCCATATCCATGGAGCCCAAGCTGCTCATGCTCGACGAGCCGGCGGCGGGGCTGAGCCCGGCCAACGTCGAGGAGCTGCAGACGATCATCGGGCTGCTACGGGAAAGGCGGGGCATGACGATCATCATCGTCGAGCACATTCTCAAGGTGGTCATCGAGTCGTGCGATACCGTCACGGTGCTCGACCACGGCGAAAAGATCGGGGAAGGCACGCCGGGCGAGATCAAGGACGATCACAGGGTGGTCGAAGCCTATCTGGGCAGGGAGATGGATGACGAGGAGGTGCGTGCGGCCCTGGCGGAGTAGGTCCGGGTTGTCCAACCTGAGTCGGCCGGCCGCTTCGAATGGCCGAACCCCAAGCGTCCGCCCTCGCAGAACCGAATCTGCTTCGATACAGGAGAAGGTGGCCATGCCCACGGGTTCCAATGCCGTCCAGGCAACCGAAACTCGCGGAAACCGCGTTGCAATCGACGAATGGGAGGCTCGGGTCGAGCTTGCGGCCTGCTTCCGGCTCGCCGCGATCCATGAAATGACCGACCTGGTCTACGGCCACTTCACGCTGAAGATGCCGGGGCGGAACGACCGCTTCCTGATCAATCCCCTCGACCTGATGTTCCACGAGATCACTGCGTCCAGCCTTGTCGAGCTCGATTTCGACGGCAACGCGGTGGGAAATCCGGAACGTCCGTTCAACCGGGCCGGCTACGTCCTGCACGCCGCCGTGCACAAGGCGCGGCCGGACGCCCTGTGCGTGCTCCATACCCACACCGAAGCGAGCATGGCGGTGTCCGCTCAGGAGGAGGGTCTGCTCCCCATCTCCCAGTCGGCGAACTACTATTACGGGCGGATCGCCTACTACGAGTATGACGGTCCGGGCGAAGACATGGGCGAGTGCGAGAAACTGGTCGCAGAACTGGATGACAGGAACATCCTGATCCTGCGCAACCACGGGCTGCTCACTTGCGGTCGGACCCCGGCAGCCGCCTTCAGCCGCATGCTGAACGTCGAAAAGGCCTGCCGCGTCCAGCTTGCGGCCCAGGCGGGCGGCGGAAAGCTGGTTCGCCCTCCGGCCGCCGTGTGCGAGCAGGTGGCGCTCCAGCGCGAGAAGATCGCCGGCAGGGAAGAAGAGTTCGAGTGGCCGGCCCTGCTCCGGCAAATCGCCGACCAGGAACCGGACTACGCCCGCTAGGCGCCGGCAGCCGGGGCCTGCTTGCACAGGCGCGGCATATTCCCGAGGTTGCGACGCGGGAGCTTATACCGACGGTCATTGACCGGAACCCATGACGGCTTCGGCGCCCGGCGCCCCAACCGGCCCTCCTTCCACAGGCTCTTCCGTCATGCCCGGACTTGTTCCGGGCATCTCCCGCCACCGCTTCCCCCGGGCGGCCGCATGGATGCCCGGAACAAGTCCACTGCTGTCCGGTTTAGCCATTGGGCGAAGCCGAGCGGGGGTTTTGGACGCGCGCAACGGCTCCTGTTCCTTCGCTTTCCGTCTTGCCTGAATGCGCCCCCTCCGTCATGCCCGGACTTGTTCCACTGCTGTCCGGTT
>JAJDYL010000143.1 GCA_022825195.1 Alphaproteobacteria bacterium | reverse complement strand
GGATCGACGACGACCGCGCCGACGGGGCCGAACATGACTGGCTCTACCAGCGCCGCAACGGCTATGGCGACATCTACGACCCGTGGGCGCCGGAGGAGGTCGAGGAGCGCAGGCGTAGCCGGCTCGAACGGGAAGCGGAGGACCGCCGCGCCCGCGAGGACCGGACCGGCGAAGAGGAAGAAGAAAAAGAAGAAGAGGAAGACCGGCAGGGCGGGGACCGGTTCGACCGCGTGGATTTCGCCCCCGGCCATGACGGAACATGACAATTCATGACATTTCCGGGAGGGTCCTCCCGCCCGCCGCCCCGCGCACGCACACGCGCGCCGCCGCGAAACGCGCGCGCGCATTATGCGCGAGAGAGGGACGCCCTCAGGCCGGAGGCTGGATGACCGCCAGCAGGTCCTTCGCATCGACGACGCTGCCGACGGAAACCGGCAGGCGCGAGACCGTGCCGGCCGCGGGCGCCGTGACGGAGGTTTCCATCTTCATCGCTTCCAGCGTCAGCAGCACGTCGCCGGCGCGGACCGGCTGGCCGGCGGCCACCACCAGGGTCGACACCACGCCCGGCATGGGAGCGGCGACCTGGTTCGGGTCGTCCGGGTCGGCGCGTTCGTTGGCCGCAACCCTGGGCGCGACGCCGGCGTCCGGCACCGCGATGACGCGCGGCTGCCCGTTGAGCTCGAAGAAGACCTCGCGCTCGCCGCGTTCGTCGGCCTCGCCGACGGCCATCAGGCGGATGACCAGCGCCTTTCCGGCGTCGATCTCGACGGCGATCTCCTGTCCCGGCGCCATGCCGTAGAAGAAGACCGGGGTGGAGAGAACGTCCAGCCGCCCGAACCGGCGGCGGTGCCGGGCATAGTCCGCAAAGACGGCCGGATACATGATGCTGGAGGCGAGCTCGTAGTCCGACACGCTGCGCCCGGCGGCCCTCTCGGCCTCCTTGCGTTCGGCATCGAGGTCCATCGGCGGCAGATGGTCGGCCGGCCGGCCGGCGATCGGCGCCTCGCCGCGCAGCGCCTTGGCCTGTATCGCCTCCGGCCAGCCGCCCGGCGGCTGGCCGAGCTCGCCGCGCAGCATGGACACCACGGAGCCGGGAAAGGCGGTCTCGACCTCCGGGTCCAGGACCTGCTCCGGCGTCACCCCGCTGGCGACCATGTAGAGCGCCATGTCGCCGACCACCTTGGACGAGGGCGTGACCTTCACGATGTCCCCGAACAGCCGGTTCGCTTCGGCATACATGCGGGCGACCTCGTGCCAGCGGTCCGCCAGGCCGAGCGCGCGCGTCTGCTCCTTGAGATTGGTGAACTGGCCGCCCGGCATCTCGTGCAGATAGACCTCCGAGGCGCCGGCGCGCAGGTCGGGCTCGAAGGCCGCATATTGCGCCCTGACCGCCTCCCAGTAGTCGGAGAAGGCGCGGACGGTCGCCGGGTCTATGCCGCTCCGGCGCGGCCCGTCGCCGAGCGCCGCGACGATGGAGCCGAGATTGGGCTGGGAGGTAAGGCCGGAGAAGCTGTCCATCGCCGCATCGACGGCGTCCGCGCCGGCCTCGCACGCGGCCAGCACGGTTGCGGCCGATATGCCCGAGGTGTCGTGCGTGTGGAAGTGGACGGGGAGGCCGGTCTCCTCCTTCAGCCTCCTTACCAGGACGCGGGCGTGATCGGGGCGGCAGAGGCCGGCCATGTCCTTGACGCCGAGAATGTGCGCGCCGGCCGCCTCCAGCTCGCGCGCCATGGCGAGATAGTAGTCGAGACCGTATTTCGCCCGGTCCCCGTCGAAGAGGTCGCCCGTGTAGCAGATCGCCGCTTCGCAGAGCCGGCCGGTCTCCAGCACGGCGTCGATCGCGACCTTCATGTTCTCGACCCAGTTGAGGCTGTCGAAGACGCGGAACAGGTCGATGCCGGCATCGGCCGACTTCTCGACGAAGTAGCGCACCGCATTGTCGGGATAGTTGGCGTAGCCGACGGCGTTGGAGGCGCGCAGCAGCATCTGCAGGAGGATGTTCGGGACGCGCCGGCGAATGTCGCTCAGGCGGTCCCACGGGTCCTCCTTGAGGAACCGCATGGCGACGTCGAAGGTCGCCCCGCCCCAGCACTCCAGCGACAGGAGCTGCGGCAGCCGGTGCGCATAGGCCTCGCTGACCGCCGCCATGTCGTAGGAGCGCATGCGCGTCGCGAGCAGCGACTGGTGGGCGTCGCGCATGGTGGTATCGGTAACCAGCACGCGCTGCTCCGCCAGCATCCAGTCCCGGAAGCCTTCCGGCCCGCGCTCGTCGAGCAGCTGCTTCGTGCCGGACGCGACGGGCCCGGCGGGATCGAAGGCGGGAACGGCGGGCGCGAAGGCCGCGGCCGACGGCCGCGGCCGGCCGGCGACCTCGGGATTGCCGTTGACGGTGACGTCGGCGATGTAGCGCAGCAGGCGCGTCGCCCGGTCGCGGCGCCTCGGAAAGTGCAACAGCTCCGGCGTCGTGTCGATGAAGCGCGTCGTGACCTCGTCGGCCAGGAACTGCGGGTGGTTGATGACATTCTCGAGAAAGACGAGATTGGTCGCGACGCCGCGTATCCGGAACTCCCGGAGCGCCCGGTCCATGCGGCGGACGGCTTCCTCCCTGCTGGCGGCCCAGGCCGTCACCTTTTCCAGCAGGCTGTCATAGTAGCGGGTGATGACGGCGCCGGAATAGGCGGTGCCCCCGTCCAGCCGGATGCCGAAACCGGTCGCGCCCCGGTAGGCGGTGATGCGGCCGTAGTCGGGCTTGAAGTTCGACTCCGGGTCTTCGGTGGTGATCCGGCATTGCAGGGCGTGGCCGCGCAGGCGGATGTCCTCCTGGGCCGGCACGCCGGTCGAGCGCTCGTCGCCGACATGCCCGCCAAGCGCGATCCGGATCTGCGCCTTGACGATGTCGATGCCGGTCACCTCCTCGGTCACGGTGTGCTCGACCTGGATGCGCGGATTGACCTCGATGAAATAGAAGGCGCCGCTGTCGGCATCCATCAGGAACTCGACGGTGCCGGCGCCGACATAATCGGCGGCGCGGCAGAGCGCCAGGGCCGCCTCGCAGATGTCCCGGCGCGCACCGTCGTCGAGATAGGGCGCCGGCGCACGCTCGACGACCTTCTGGTTGCGGCGCTGAAGCGAGCAGTCCCGTTCGAAGAGATGCACCAGATTGCCGTGGCGGTCGCCGAGAACCTGCACCTCGACATGCCGCGCCCGCTCGACCAGCTTCTCCAGATAGACCTCGCCATTGCCGAAGGCGACTTCCGCCTCCCGGCGCCCGGCCTCGATCCGGTCGATCAGTTCGGCGGGGGTCTCGACGATGCGCATGCCGCGCCCGCCGCCGCCCCAGCTCGCCTTCAGCATCAGCGGATAGCCGACCTCCCCCGCCAGCCTCCGGCATTCGGCCTCGTCCGGCGGCAGCGGACCCGTCGCCGGCATGACCGGAACGCCCACCGATGCGGCGAGGTTGCGCGCGGCCACCTTGTTGCCGAGCGTGCGCATGACCCCGGCCGGCGGCCCGACGAAGGTGATGCCGTTTCGCGCGCAGGCTTCGGCCAGCTCGGGCTTCTCCGAGACGAAGCCGTAGCCGGGGTGGAGCAGTTCCGCACCCGTCCGCCTGGCCGTGAAGACGATCTCGTCGATGTCGAGATAGGCCGTGACCGGGCCGAGGCCTTCGCCGATGCGGTAGCTCTCGTCGGCCTTGAACCGGTGCAGGGCGAGCTTGTCTTCCTCGGCATAGATCGCGACGGTGCGGAGGCCGAGTTCGGTGGCCGCTCGCATGACCCGGATCGCGATTTCGCTTCGGTTGGCGACCAGGAGCTTGCGTTGCGCCACTGGCGTCCCCTTTTCGGTTTACGCCGCCGGCAGGTGCTCCCGGAACCAGGCGAGCGTTTCGTCCATCACCTCGGTGAAGGCCGGGTCAACATAGACCTCGTAGTGGCCGTAGCCCTTGAGCACGACCAGTTTCTTCGGCTCGCCGGCCCGCTCGTAGAGCGCTTCCGACTCTTCCGGCGGCACCAGCCGGTCGTCGTCGGTGGTGATGAAGAGCACCGGGCGGGGCGCGATCCGGTCCACGATCCATTCCGGGTGGAAGCCCAGCGTCTCATCGACATATTCGAGCGGCAGCGTGTTGAGCGCCGAGGGGACATTGCGCCGCGCGGCGGCCGCGAGCGCCGCCGACTGGCGGTCCGGCAGCAGCACCTCGCTGCGCTCGACGAACTCGGACTCGCCCTCCATCGCGCGCTTCACCCGGTCCCCGGCGGAGCGCTCCAGCAGGTCGAACCATTCGTCCGGCCGGCGCACGCTCCGCATCCACCGCTCGCCGTGGCCGATGCCGACCACGCTGACGACGCATTTTACCCGCCGGTCCACGGCGCCCGTCCATACCACCGTCGCCCCGCCATAGCTGGTGCCGTAGATGCCGAGCCGCGTCTCGTCCACCTCCGCCTGCGCGCCGAGGAAGGTCAGCGCCGCCTGCACGTCCGCCACCCGGCTGTAGGGCGCCAGGCGGGTGCGCGGCCCCTCGCTCTCGCCCCAGCCCTTGTAGTCGAAGGCGAGCACGACATAGCCGGCCGCCGTCAGCACGCGGGCATTGTCCGGCAAATAGAGGTCCTTCACCCCCGTATAGCCGTGGCAGAGCACGATGCCGGCGCGCGTCTCGCCGGGCTTGAGACCCTCCGGCCGGTAGAGGTCGCCCACAAGCCGGAAGCCCTCGGAGTAGAAGGTAACGGGGGTGGCGCTCATGGCGTTGCTCCTCCTGCTTCGGGCTATATCGGCCGCGCGCCCGGCGGGATTTCGGGCGCGGGCCGGGCGAGGCCGTAATGCTCCCGGAGCGTCGGGCCGGAATAGGCTTCGCGGAAGAGGCCCCGCTCGCGCAGGATCGGCAGGACCCGGGCGATGAAGACATCGAGCATCCAGGGCAGCACGGGCGGCATGAGGTTGAAGCCGTCCGCGGCGCCGTCCGCCAGCCATTCCTCCATGAAGTCCGCCGTCTGCTCCGGCGTGCCGGCGAAGGTGTAGTGGCCGCGCGCGCCGGCGAGCTTCGCCAGCAATTGGCGCAGGGTCGGACGCTCGCGCTCGACGAGGCCCACGATGGTCGCCGCCCGGCTTCGCGCCGCCTGCACGCTGTCGGGGTCGGGGAAGTCCGCCGGCGTCAGCGCCCGGTCGAGTTCGAGATGGCCGAAGTCGAAGCCGCCGAAACGCCCGGACAGCCGCTTCCTGCCGACCTCCGGATCGGCCAGCCCGTTCAGTTCGAGAACGAGCCGCTCCGCCTCTTCCCGCGTGTCGGCGATGAGGGGGCTGAACCCCGGCAGGATCGCCACCCGGTCCGGGTCCCGCCCGGCCTTCGCCGCCCGCGCCTTGAGGTCCGCGTAGAACGCCTGCGCCGTCGCCTTTTCGAGTTGCGCCGTGAACACCACCTCGGCATGGCGGGCGGCGAAATCCCGTCCCGTTTCGGACGAACCCGCCTGCACGAACACCGGCCGCCCCTGGGGGCAGCGCGGCACATTCAGCGGGCCGGCGACCTTGTAATGCGCGCCGGCATGGTCGAGCGCGCGGATGCTGCCATGCCGCGCATAACGGCCGGCCGGGCGGTCGTCGAGCACCGCATCGTCGTCCCAACTGTCCCAGAGCGCCTTGGCGACCGTCATGTATTCCTCGGCGCGGGCATAGCGGTCCGCATGGCTCACCTGGACCTCGTCGCCGTAATTGTGGGCCGCGGCGACGGACCAGGAGGTCACGATATTCCAGCCGATCCGGCCGTTGCTGATGTGGTCCAGCGAAGCGAACTGGCGGACGAGGTTGAAGGGCTCGGTATAGGTGGTCGAGGCCGTCGCGATCAGTCCGATCTTCGAGGTCGCGGAGGCGAGCGCGCCAAGCAGCGTGATCGGCTCCAGCCAGCTGCGCGCCGTGTGCGCCACCTCGCTGGACATGGAGAGGCTGTCCGCAAGGAAGATCGAGTCGAACGCCGCGTCTTCCGCCTTGCGGGCGAGGTCCCGGTGGAATTCGAAGTCCGTGAGCGCAAGCGGCGAGGCCTTCGGGTGGCGCCAGGACGCCTCATGGTGGCCGCGGCTGTGGACGAACAGGTTAAGGTGAAGCTGGCGCGACATGCCGTTCTCTCATCTGACCCGTTCCCTCCCCGCCCGGCGCCTCCAGACCAGGTAGAGGATAGCCACGGCCCCGGCGAGCGCAAACCAGGTGAGCGCATATTGCAGGTGGTCGTTGCGGAAGCGCGGCTCCGGCGGCCGGGCGCGCGGCCGGTCCGGCGCACCGGCAACGGGCGAAGCCTGGATGTAGAACGGCGCCAGCGGCCGGCCGAGATGGGCCGCCGCGGCTTGCGGATCGATCTGGAACCACATGCCGCGCGCCGGGTCGTTATCGACCGCGAAACGGCCCGGCGCGCTCGGGAAGCGGACCACCCCTTCGAGCTTCGTCAGCGGCGGCGGGCGGGTGTCGGGCGCGCTCCGGGCAGGCTCGACCCATCCCCGGTTGACCAGCACCGAGACCGCGCCGCCCGAGGGCCGGAAGGACGCCAGCACGTCGAAGCCCGCGCGCCCGTTCCAGGTCCGGTTCTGGAGCAGCAGTTCGGGTTCTTCCCAGGCGCCCTCCAGCCCGATGCGCCGCCAGGCGTCGCCGGGGCCGATGCCGGCAAGCGCGGTCAGGGAAGGTTCCGCCAGGCGCGCCGCCGCGCGGTCGATCAGCTCCCGCTTCCAGTCCCGGCGGTCGAGTTGCCAGACGCCGAGCCCGATCAGGACCGCGAGCGCCGGCAGGACGAACAGGGCGAACGGGAAACGCCGCCGAATGGCCTAATGCCCCGCCGCGTCATGGCCGGACTCGTTCCGGCCATCCATGCGGCCGCCCGGCGAAAGCGGTTGAGGGAGATGCCCGGAACGAGTCCGGCCATGACGGAGAGGGGGAGCCGGGCATGACGGAGAGGCGGTGTCCTGCCCTGTCAGCCCGGGGGCATGGGTGGGCCGGGGAAACGGCACCGACGCCGTCGAATGCCAATTCCCGAAACAGCGCATCAGCTGCCCCAGATGTATATGACCGAGAACAGGAACAGCCACACGACATCGACGAAGTGCCAGTACCAGGCGGCCGCCTCGAAGCCGAAATGGTGGTCGGGCCGGAAATGCCCCTTGATGGCCCGGAACAGGCAGACCGTCAGGAAGCAGGTGCCGATGATGACATGGAAGCCGTGGAAGCCGGTCGCCATGAAGAAGGTCGAGGGATAGATGCCCTCGCGGAAGCCGAAGGCGGCGTGGCTGTACTCGAAGATCTGGCAGCCGGTGAACAGCACGCCGAGCGCCACCGTGCAGGCGAGGCCCTGGATCAGCCCCGCCCGGTCGCCGTGCAGCAGCGAGTGGTGCGCCCAGGTGACGGTGACGCCCGAGAGCAGCAGGATGAGCGTGTTGAGGAAGGGCAGCCCGAACGCCTCGAAGGGCACGATGCCGGTCGGCGGCCAGACGCCTCCGGTCGCCTCGATCCGGCCCGGCATTTCCTCTGCGCCAAAGAACAGCGCGCCGTCGAAGAACGCCCAGAAGAACGCCGAGAAGAACATCACCTCGGACGCGATGAACAGCGCCATGCCGAAGCGCAACCCGATCTGCACCGGTTGGGTGTGGTGGCCCTCATGCTCCGCCTCGCGGATCACGTCCCGCCACCAGACGACCATGGTGAGGAGGATCAGCACCAGGCCGAGCGCCATGACCCACACCACCCCGTCATGCATGAAGAGCACCGTGCCCATGGTCGCGAGGAAGGCCGCGACGGAGCCGATCAGCGGCCAGGGGCTCGGATCGACCAGATGGTAGGGGTGCTTCTGGACGTGGCTATCCGCCATGGATCTGCTCCCGTTCGGTCGCGGCGGCTTGCTCCCGCACCGCCGCGTCGGCCTGTTGTGCCTGGGGCGCCGCGCTGTCGGCGCTCTCGTCTTCCGTTCTGAAGAATGTGTAGGACAACGTGATCGTCCCGACATCGCGGACATTCGGGTCCGTCGCGATTTCGGGTTCGACGAAGAACGAGACCGGCATGTCGGCGCTCTCGCCCGGACCCAGCCGCTGCTCCGTGAAGCAGAAGCAGTCGATCTTGCTGAAATAGGCACCCGCCTTGAGCGGCGTGACATTGAAGGTCGCCGCGCCGGTCACGGGTTCGTCGCCCAGGTTCTCCGCGCGGTAGAAGGCGAGAGCCGGCTCGCCCAGCCGGACCGTGACGGCCCGCTCGACCGGGCCGAAGCGCCAGTCGAGGTCGGGCGCGATATCGGCGTTGAAACGGATTTCGATGCTGGGCGCATCCGCCGCCGCCTGCGGCGCTTCCGCCGCTATGCCGGGGGTGCCGCCGAAGCCGGTGACCTGGCAGAACAACCGGTAGAGCGGGACCGACGCCCAGGCGAGGGCGCCCATCGCGACCGGGACGGCCACCAGCAGGACGGCCATGCGTCGGTTGCGCTGGCGGTCAGCCATGGCTCAGCCGCCTCCCATCCGCACCACGCTCACCGCATAGACGATGACGACGAAGGCGAGCAGCACAACCAGCAGCACGCGGTTCTTGAAGCGCCGGCGGCGTTCTCTTTCCGTAAGTTCCGCCATTCATAGCCCCAGGGCCCGGTCTGCGAGCATGGCAAAGAACAGCGCCGCCAGATAGACGAGCGAGAAACCGAACAGCGAGCGCGCGCTCGCATCGTCCGCGCGCCGCCAGACGGCGAATGCGCGGCGCAGGAACTCGGCGCCCAGCACCGCCGCCGCAGCGCCGTAGAGCCAGCCGAGCCCGCCCGCCGCCACGGGCGCGAGCCCGAGCGGGGCCAGCACCGCGCTGTAGATCACGATCTGCCGCCGGGTCTCCTTCGCGCCGGCGGTCACCGGCAGCATGGGCACGCCGGCCGCGGCGTAGTCGCCGGAGCGCGTGAGCGCGAGCGCCCAGAAATGCGGCGGCGTCCACACGAACACGATGGCGAACAGGCAGAGCGGCGTCAGCGCAAGCTCGCCCGTGACCGCGGCCCAGCCGATGACCGGCGGAATCGCCCCGGCCGCGCCGCCGATCACGATGTTCTGCGGCGTCCGGCGCTTGAGCCAGATGGTGTAGACGAAGACATAGAAGGCGATGGTGAGCGCCAGCAGGCCGGCGGCGAGCCAGTTGACGGCGAGGCCCATCATGCCGACCGCGCCCGCGGACAACAGGATGCCGAAGGCGAGCGCGTCGTCCGGCTCGATGCGGCCCTGCGGCAGCGGACGGGCGCGCGTGCGCTCCATCACCGCGTCGATATCGCGGTCGTACCACATGTTCACCGCGCCCGATGCGCCGGCTCCGGCCGCGATGCACAGCACGGCGACAGCCGCCAGCAGCGGGTGCAGCGAGCCCGGCGCGATCGCCATGCCCACCAGCCCGGTGAACACGACCAGCGACATGACGCGCGGCTTCAGCAGCGCCAGATAGTCGCCGACGCTGGCGGATGGCGCGAAACCGGCGGTTCCTGCGGTGGACGCGTCGCTCACGGGTACGGCTAGAACCTCCGGCGCTGCGGGCATCGGGGACGGGCGCTAGTGCGCATATTCGTCCTTGATCTCCGGAACTTCATCGAAGGTGTGGAACGCCGGCGGCGACGGCACGGTCCACTCCAGCGTGGTGGCGCCCGGACCCCAGTAATTCTCCGCAACCCGGCGCCCGCTGGTCAGCGTATAGACCAGCAGCAGCACGAACAGGATCGCGCCGGCGAACGACAGGTAGGCGCCGAAGGACGAGACCATGTTCCAGCCCGCCAGCGCGTCGGGATAGTCCGGATAGCGGCGCGGCATTCCCTGCAGGCCCAGGAAATGCTGCGGGAAGAAGGTGAGGTTCACGCCGATGAAGGTGATCCAGAAGTGGAGCTTGCCGATCCACTCCGGATATTGGCGCCCGCACATCTTGCCGAGCCAGTAATACATGCCGGCGAAGATGGCGAACACGGCGCCGAGCGACAGCACATAGTGGAAATGCGCGACCACATAGTAGGTGTCGTGCAGCGCCATATCGACGCCCGCATTGGCGAGCACCACGCCGGTCACGCCGCCCACCGTGAACAGGAAGATGAAGCCCAGCGCCCAGAGCATAGGCGTGTCCAGACGCACCGACCCGCCCCACATGGTCGCGATCCAGGAGAAGATCTTGATGCCCGTCGGCACGGCGATGACCATCGTCGCAGCGGTGAAATAGGCCCGCGTGTCGATGTCCATGCCCACCGTGTACATGTGGTGCGCCCAGACGATGAAGCCGACGAAGCCGATGGCGACCATGGCATAGGCCATGCCGAGATAGCCGAACACGGGCTTGCGCGAGAAGGTGGAGACGATCTGGCTCACGATCCCGAAGCCCGGCAGGATCATGATGTACACCTCGGGATGGCCGAAGAACCAGAACAGGTGCTGGAACAGGATCGGGTCGCCGCCGCCTTCGTAATCGAAGAAGGAGGTGCCGAAGTTCCGGTCCGTCAGCAGCATGGTGATGGCGCCGGCCAGCACGGGCAGCGACAGCAGCAGCAGGAAGGCGGTCACCAGGATCGACCAGACGAACAGCGGCATCCTGTGCAGGGTCATGCCGGGCGCGCGCATGTTGAAGATCGTGGTGATGAAGTTGATCGCGCCCAGGATCGACGACGCGCCGGCGAGATGGAGCGCGAAGATCGCCATGTCCACCGACATGCCCGGATGGCCGATGCTGGAGGAAAGCGGCGGATAGACCGTCCAGCCCGTGCCCGCGCCGATATCGAGCACGGCCGACAGCAGCAGCAGCGTGAAGGCCGGGGGGATCAGCCAGAAGCTGATATTGTTCATCCGCGGGAAGGCCATGTCGGGCGCGCCGATCATGATCGGCACGATCCAGTTGCCGAAGCCGCCGATCAGCGCCGGCATGACCACGAAGAACACCATGATCAGGCCGTGCGCGGTGATGAAGACGTTCCAGAGCTGGCCGTCCATCTGGCCGTCCGGGCCGACCAGGAGTTGCGCGCCCGGCTCGGCGAGCTCCATGCGCATGATGACCGAGAACGCGCTGCCGATCACGCCCGCGACGATGGCGAACAGCAGGTAGAGCGTGCCGATGTCCTTGTGGTTGGTCGAGAAGAACCAGCGCACGAAGAAGCCGGGTCGGTGGTCGTGATGGTCGTCTGCGGCGGCATAAGCCATGGGACGGGCCCTCCGGCTTTCGTTCAGCGGGCGTCGGTGAGGCTGGCGACTCGGACCGGCGCCTCATCGGCCGGGGCGTCCCCGGCCTCTGCATATTCCTTGCGCGCCTTCTCGACCCAGGCGTCGAACTCCTCCTGGCTGACGGCGCGCACCTCGATCGGCATGTAGCCGTGGCCGGTGCCGCAAAGCTCGGAGCACTGGCCGTAATAGACGCCCTCTTTCTCGATCCGCATCCAGGTCTCGTTGACGCGGCCCGGCACATTGTCGAGCTTGATGCCCGCGGCCGGCAGCGCCCAGGCGTGGAGCACGTCCGAGGAGGTGAACAGCACCCGGATGTTCTTGTTCACCGGCACGACGACCGGGTTGTCCACCGAGAGCTGGCGCAACTGGCCCTTGGAGGGGTCGATCTCCTCGTCGGGGATGATGTTGCTGTCGAACTCGAAATCGCCGTGGTCCGGATACTGGTAGGACCAGTACCATTGCCGCCCGATGGTCTTGAGCGTCATGTCGGCCTGCTCGATGCGGTCGTTCTCGTACATGATCTGGAAGGACGGTATGGCGATCAGCACGAGGATCACGGTGGGGATCGCCGTCCAGAGCACTTCGACCAGGGTGTTGTGGGTCGTCCGCGTCGGCTCCGGGTTGCGGCTCTCCCGGAAGCGGAAGATGACGAAGGCCATCAGCCCCAGCACGAACAGCGTGATGACCGTGATGACGGGCAGCAGGATGATGTCGTGGAACCACACGATGTTTTCCATCGTCGGCGTGACGGCTTCCTGGAAGCCCAGGCCCCACGGCTCCGGCTGGCCTGCCGAGGCGCCGCCCGCCGCCGTGCCGGAAAGCAGGACTGCAGCGCCGTAAGCGGCGAATCTGTGCATGGCCGATGGTCCTCGAACGTCCTCGACTGGGGCCTGTCATAGCCCGGATTGCAGGCCTTGTAGAGACCGCCTCGACAATAAAAGCGGCAGCGCCTGCGTTTTATGCGACCCGTTGTCCCAAGTTTTCCCGCCCTGCTGTAGACTCCGCCTTCCGCACCCCGCCGCAGGAGCGCCGCCAGCCCCATGACTTCCGCCGATTCCGCCGCCCTCCCCCGCCCCGCAGCGCTCGAGGAAACCGAGACCGTCTTCTTCGAGCGCGCGCGCCTCGACCGGGCCGCCGCCGAACGCATTCTCGACGGCGCGCTGGGCGGCGCGGACGACGGCGAACTCTACCTGCAATATGCGGTCTCGGAGGGCCTGACGCTCGACGACGGCCGGCTCGCCGGCGCCACCTACGACATCTCCCAGGGCTTCGGGCTGCGCGCCGTGGCCGGCGAGACCACCGGCTACGCCCACGCGGCGAGCCTGGACGAGCCGGCGCTCCGCCGCGCGGCCGAGGCGGTGCGGGCGGTCTCCTCGGGGCATGGCGGCACGCTGGCGCTGCCGCCGGCAACGGCCAACCGGCGGCTCTACGGCCCGGAGAACCCGCTGGACGGCCCGGATTTCGCCGAAAAGGCGGCGCTGCTCGGCCGCATCGACGCCTATGCGCGCGCCGCCGACCCGCGCGTGGTGCAGGTGACGGCCTCGCTGGCGGGCACCTGGCAGGCGGTGCGCATCCAGCGCGCCGGCGGCGAGGCGGCGGCGGACATCCGCCCGCTGGTGCATGTCAGCGTGCAGATCGCGGTCGGCGCGCCGGACGGAAGGGTGGAGACCGGCAGCCACGGCTGCGGCGGCCGGGTCGGCTTTGCGGCCTTCCTGGAGGAGGAGGCCTGGAAGGCGCAGGTGGACGAGGCGCTCCGCCAGGCGCTGGTCAAGATCGATGCGCGCCCCGCGCCGGCCGGCGAGATGACCGTCGTGCTGGGCCCCGGCTGGCCCGGCGTGCTGCTGCACGAGGCGGTCGGCCACGGGCTCGAGGGCGACTTCAACCGCAAGGGCACGAGCGCCTTTGCCGGGCTCATCGGCGAGCGGGTGGCCGCGCCGGGCGTGACCGTGGTGGACGATGGCGGGCTGGAGGACCGGCGCGGCTCGCTCACCGTCGATGACGAGGGCACGCCGACCGCCCGCAACGTGCTGATCGAGGACGGCATCCTCAAGGGCTTCCTGCAGGACCGGCTGAACGCCCGGCTGATGGGCGTGGCGCCGACCGGCAACGGCCGGCGCGAGTCCTTTGCGCACGCGCCGCTGCCGCGCATGACCAACACCTTCATGCTGGCCGGCGGCCGCGAGCCGGAGGAGGTGATCGCCTCGGTGGAGAACGGCCTCTACGCGGTCCAGTTCGGCGGCGGGCAGGTGGACGTGACCAGCGGCAAGTTCGTGTTCAACGCGACCGAGGCCTACCTGATAGAGGGCGGCAAGGTGACGGCCCCGGTGCGCGGCGCGACGCTCATCGGCAACGGCCCGGACGCGCTCACCCGCGTCGCCATGATCGGCAGCGACCTCGCGCTCGACAACGGCATCGGCACCTGCGGCAAGGCCGGCCAGTCCGTCCCCGTCGGCGTCGGCCAGCCCACGCTGCGCATCGACGCCATGACCGTCGGCGGCATGGCGGGGTGACGGGGGGATGGCGGAGACCGTCCGCGCCTGTCCGCCGCCTGAAGGACCTGTCTCGTGAGCGACACCGCCAGCGTCGGCAGCTTCGACTATGTCGTCGTGGGCGGGGGCTCGGCGGGGTGCGTGCTGGCGAACCGGCTCTCGGAGGATGCGCGCAACCGGGTGCTGCTGCTGGAGGCCGGCGGCCGGGACAACTATATCTGGATCCGGATCCCGGTCGGCTACCTCTACACCCAGAACAACCCGCGCACCGACTGGTGCTTCGCCACCGAGGCGGAGCCCGGCCTGAACGGGCGCACGGTTCCCTATCCGCGCGGCCGGGGTCTCGGCGGCTCCTCGTCGATCAACGGCATGGTCTACATGCGCGGCCAGGCCCGCGACTATGACGGCTGGGCGCAGATGGGCAACCGCGGCTGGTCCTGGGATGACGTGCTGCCCTGGTTCAGGAAGTCGGAATATCATTTCGGGCCGCCGGACGCGTTCCACGGCACGGGCGGCGAGTGGCGGGTGGAAGAGCCCCGCACCGGCTGGGAAATCCTCGACGCCTTCCAGCGCGCCTGCGCCGATATCGGCCTGCACCCGACGCCCGACTTCAACGACGGCGACAATGAGGGCACCGGCAGGTTCGTCGTCAACCAGCGCCGCGGCACCCGCTGGAACACCGCGCGCGGCTTCCTGCGGCCGGCGGAGAAGCGCCCCAACCTGACCGTGCTGACCGGCGCCCGCGCGCGGCGCATCCTCTTCGACGGCCCGCGCGCAAGCGCCGTCGAATTCCGCCGCAACGGGCGGGGCGAGCGGGCGGAGGTCGCGGGCGAGCTCGTCCTGGCGGCGGGCGCCATCGGCTCGCCGCATCTGCTGCAGGTCTCCGGCGTCGGGCCGGGCGCGCTCTTGCAGGAGAAGGGCGTGGCGGTGCGCCGCGAGCTTCCGGGCGTCGGCGGCAACCTCCAGGACCACATGCAGATCCGCATGGCGTTCCGGGTCTCCGGCGTGGAGACGCTCAACCGGCGCGCCAACAGCCTCTGGGGCCGGCTCGGCATGGGGCTGGAATACATCCTGTTCCGGCGCGGGCCGCTCACCATGGCGCCGAGCCAGCTGGGCGCGTTCGCCAAGTCCGATCCTTCGCGCGAGACCGCCAATGTGCAATACCACGTGCAGCCGCTCTCGCTCGACCGGTTCGGCGAGCCGCTGCACACCTTCCCGGCCTTCACCGCCTCGCCCTGCAACCTCCGGCCGGAGAGCCGGGGGTGGGTGACGCTGAAGTCGCCGGACCCGGAGGAGCCGCCCGCGATCCGGCCCAACTACCTCTCCACGCCGGGCGACCGGCAGGTGGCGATCGACATGGTGAGGCTGACCCGGCGCATCGCCGCCGCGCCGTCGCTGGCGCCCTATGCGCCGGAGGAGTTCGTGCCCGGCCCCTCATTCCTGTCCGACGAGGAACTGGCCCAAGCCACCGCCGACCTCGGCACCACCACCTACCACCCGGTCGGCACCTGCAGGATGGGCAGCGACAGCGAGGCGGTCGTCTCCGACCGGCTGAAGGTCCACGGGCTGGAGAACCTCCGCGTCATCGACGCCTCGGTCATGCCCGCGATCACCTCCGGCAACACCAACAGCCCCACCATCATGATCGCCGAAAAAGGCGCGGCCATGGCGCTGGAGGACGCGCGGGGATAGTACGGGGGCAAGCAAAACCGGGGCCGGGAGCCCCGCGTCGCGTCCGCAACTATCCGGCGGCGTCGAACCGCCCTTCGACGCGGGACTGCCGCTCGGCGAGGCGCTGCATCTCGGCCCGGAAGTCGTCCATGGCGCGCTGGAACGCGCGGCGGTCCGCATCGGCGGCGCGCCTGTCCTCGGTTATGCGCCTGTCGAGGCGCGCGGCCATGCGCCACGCCATGCCGGCAAGAACGCCGCCGACGCCGACGATGGCGAGCAGAATCGGAATCGTGTCGGCCGATTCGAACATGGCCCGACTTTGGAAATCGTGCGGCTGAATGGCAAGGGCGTCCCGACGCTGTCCCGTCCGCGCACTGTATCGGCGGCAGGATAGGGTGAGAAGGCCACTGTTTATTCAGTAAGTGCAAGAGGTTCGAACCGTCCGTAGTCATCTTCAAACATTTGGCGGTGATATCGCAGATATTCGGGATTTGGCTGCTCTCCTGGAATCTTGGGCACACGAATCATTCCACTCGGGCGAAAGAGCGGCCTAATCTTGTCGGGTAAACGTCCTGGAGATTCCATAATTCGATAATCGTCGCCGACGGCAAGTATCCCACGGTCAAATAGCCAGTGCATAGTCTTCGACAACGCAAGCCCATTGCGGACACTATCGTTACCCTGATGGTTATGACCTACCGGCACGATATGCGCAGCATCGACTTCCGCTCGGTTGCCGCCGTTCAGGATTCTAAGATCTGTAAAGGCACAGCAAGAGTCATAAGTTCGCAAAACAGCAGCCCTGAACAATGGATCGCGAACCTTCCGATTCCCTGTATGAGGTACAACTGTGCGGTAAAACGAATTTGACTCCGACAAACCTGTCAAATCGGAAACTACAAGATTCTCGGGAACCCTCAAGCCGATATCCCAAATGGAGTGAAAGTCAGCAGTATCAATGCGACGCACAGCCCGTTGTCGAAGCCCCGCATTCGTGGAGCCATCTGGTTGTTGTAGCTTGCTTTCGTAATGCGTGCCATCCAAACGCCTAAACGGCACCAATTCAGGGAAGTCTAGATAGTCGGTGATCCGGGCATAAGAACGATCCGGGTCTGCCGGGTCTTGGTCGATACAATCAATGCGCGCTGCCGCAAAATAGACGTGTCGGCCAAGAGTTGTCGTGCTCTTGCCCTGCGGCTCGAAATAAACGACCCATTCTCCCACCGCTTCCTTCATGGCCTTCAGATAGGGCCGATTAGGAAAGTGGTAGTGCTTCTCAGGCTGGTCATTGTACTTTGAGCTGGACTTGTGAAGCAGCACCAGATTGGTCAACGAAAATGCCCCCTTCCAGCGGCTCGCATCACCGCAGCCTCCAAGCTCCCTATCAGCAGGCAAGGCCGGGCACCAGAATATCCTTGTCGAAAAGGAGTTTCGACTCGAACACGGTCCACCAACCGCCCGGTTCGCCGCAACGCCGCCTGCTCGCTCATGCCATGCTCTCCGCTCCCAAGTCTCCAGCCAAGCTACGCCTGCCCCGTACCCCTGTCACGGCCGCTGCAGGGAATGATAAGGGGTGGAGTTGGCGGGCGCATTTTGCAATCCTTCCATCGCATCTCGCTCAGGGTCCTTTGCCGATTGCGCGGCAAGCCAGTAAAAGCGAAGCAGGAGGATCCCATGGAGTGGAGCAACCGGGGCATGGTAGGCGTAGGCCTCTACACGGTTCCCGAAGCCGCCCGTCTGGTCGCCGTGCCCCCTCGACGAATCCGTCGCTGGGTTCACGGCTACAGATATCGGGGGCGCGACGGCGCGGAAGCGGCCTCCGAACCTTTGTGGCAGGCAGATATGCCGGCGACGGACACGACCGTGGGCCTCAGCTTCCTCGACATGATGGAAGTCAGGATGGTGAACGCCTTTCGCGGACACGGCGTCTCCTGGGTCGTTATCCGCGACGCCGCGCGCCACGCATGCGAGCTCTTTCGCGACAACCACCCATTTACGATGCGCCGCTTCCGGACCGATGGGAATCGCATCTTCGGCGAGGCTGCCGAGGAACGGAATGAGCGTCTCCTGGACATGAACAGGCGGCAATGGGTGAGCAAGCCGATCGTGCAACGAAGCCTGTTCGAAGGTATCGAGTTCGAGGACGGGCAGGCAGCGCGCTGGTATCCGGCAAAAGGCCGGAAAGTCGTCATCGATCCCGCGCGCAGTTTCGGCCGCCCCGTGCTGGCCGATTACGGCGTTCCCACCGAGGTGCTGTTCGCCGCCTTCGAGGTCGAGGGCTCTGTTGACAAGGTGTCCAGTTGGTATGACGTGCCCAAACCGGCGGTGCGAGCGGCGATCAGTTTCGAGCGGAAGGCTGCGGCCTGAGTTTGAAATTCCTTTTCGACAACAACCTGTCGCCCCATCTGGCCTCCGCTCTCCACGCCCTCTCGGCACCGGAAGGCCACTGCGTCGTCCACCTCCGCAACAAGTTTCCCGCCAACACGCCGGACCATGAGTGGATCGAGGCACTGGCGTCCGAAGGAGGTTGGGCAATAATCACTCAGGATCGGATAGGAAAAAACGATCTTGAGAGGAAAGCTTTGCGGCAGACCGGCATCGTCACATTCATGCTCAAAAGCGCGTGGAGCAACCACGGTTTCTGGAGCAAGGCCCACAATCTGGTGAAATGGTGGCCTCGGATCATCGACCATGCCGGAGGCGTGACCAACGGCGTCTTCCTCGTCGGCTGGCGGATGTCCGGAAAAGGAAAATTTGAAACAGTTAACGTTTAGCCGGGATTTCGATAATTTCGGCAGGGTAGTCTTCGACGAAAGGACCACTATGGAGACTGACCCGAGGAGAGGCTGTATCGGTTGGCAAAGGCCGCAGTCGATACCGGCCCCACCATCATCCACCCAGTCGGTGCCAGCCGCATGGGCGGCGCCCCCCAGAGCCGCCGTACCCGACCGGCTGACGGTGCGCCATCTGCCCCTTTTCTGGTTGGAATTCTGTACTTATGAAGACATGGTTTACGAGGCCAAATCGACTTTTGTCGCGTCCCGTCCTGCATTAGCGCTTCTCTTCCGACTCGATAGATCGACACGGTTCAAGGACGATTAAGCGGTCGGGGCTGTAGAATACCCGCCATGACGCCTGACGAGCTACGCAATGTCTTCGCCCATCTCAAGGTGTGGCACACCAAGGGATGGCGGGCTCCGAATAAGCCGTTGTTGGCGTTGTGGGCGATAGGGCGCTGCCTCAGGAACGAAGCTCGGTTGGCGCCCTACGATATGGTTGCCCAAGAGTTGGGAATCCTGCTGCGCCGCTTCGGACCTCCCCGTAAAGGCGTGAATCCAGATTTACCGTTCTGGCACCTGCGCAACGACGGCGTGTGGGATATCCCGGAAGCGGGCCGCATTACCCAAACCGCAAGCGGCCATGCCCATATCTCCTCTCTGCGCCGGGAAGGGGCGCAAGGTGGGTTGTCTTCTGAAATATTTTCGGCGTTCCGAAAGAACAAAGCGATGGCGCTCGACATTGCCTATTCTCTGGTCGAAGCTCATTTCCCAGAATCTCTCCATGACGATGTGTTGCGCGCTGTCGGGATCGATTCCAGTTTTCTGAACACAACTATCGTAGATACAGGATTTATGGATGAACCGGAAGCCGAACTACAATTCCAGCATGTCCGGCGGAGACCCCGTAATCCGGCGTTTTCAAGGTCGGTTTTGGATGCATATGGCGACCGGTGCGCAGTTTGCGAATTTTCCATCCGCCTGCGGGGCGCGACCGTAGCACTGGACGCCGCCCACATTCGATGGCACAAGGCTGGTGGCCACGACCGCGACAAGATTAGCAACGGGCTTGCACTCTGTGCTCTGCACCATCGCCTGTTCGACGCTGGTGCATTCACGCTTTCACCAAAATACACCATTGTAGTGGCATCTGCGGCGACCGGGTCCGGTGTAGACAGATACTTGAGGCGATTTTCACAACTCCCGATCTATCTTCCCCAAAGAACGGAAGATTACCCGAATTTTAAATCCCTGAAATGGCATCATCGTGAAGTCTTTGGACCTATTGTCGAGGGTATTGATTATTAGAACGAAATCATCGAACTATGCCCACCGGCAGACAACCGGAATGAAATATCGAAACTTCACCGGGCACTCCCGTCCAAGGAATAGGCGGACCCGAACCTCTCTCGGCTGTTGACTGCGCCGCACACCAACCATACCTCCATTCCTGTCCAAGACACCGGAGTCAGCCATGACCGAGCGAAGCGCCATGCCGCACGCCGGGGCCGACAGCAGCCCGAAGCAGAAGGTGCCCAACGCCGAGACCCGCGCGGCCATGGCCGAGGCCGATGAAATCGTGAAGGCCGGCAGGGTGCGCTTCGCCACAGTCGAAGAGATGTTCGAGGCCCCGGAAGAACCCGGCCGCTCGTAAGCGGGCGGGCCTGCCCCCATCCACCGCCCCGCCGCGCGGCTATTTCCGCCCCCTCCCCCGCCCGCGCCGGTTCCCGAGGCGGCTCTCGCGGTCCAGGCCGTGGCGTTTCAGGAAGCGCTGCACCCCGATCGCGCTGAACGCCGCGCCCTCGGCGGCGAGCGCGTCGCGCAGCCCGTACATGGAGATATCCGGCTGCGCTTCCAGAATGCGGAGGATCCGGCCCCGCTCCCGCCCGATCCGCGAGACGCTGCCGCCCCGCCTGTCGGGGCGCAGATGGCCGCGCTCGCGAAAGCGCCTCACCCAGACGCCGGCGGTGCTCGGCGCCAGACCGAACCGCCGCGCCGCGGCGGCTATGCTCATGCCCTCGTACAGCACGGCCGCCACCACCGGGCCCCGCAGGTCTTCGCTCACAGCCCGGCCCCGCCGCCGCGCCGGCAGCCCGCCTGCCGGCGCCTCCGCCGCTCCGTCCGTCATCGCGCCTCCTCCTCTCCCGGCGACGCCGCCCTTTTCACCGATGTCGAATGCGACAAACCGCCATTTTCCGCCGAATTCGACGGCAACCACCTCCGCAACGCGCGCGCACCTCTCCCGTCTGTTGCGCCCCCCGCCCCGCCGCCTTGCAGCGGCTATCGGCCATCCGGGTTCGGATTCGTGCAGATCGAGCGCGGCCCCGTGCTGCCGCCGCGAGTGGTTCAGGTCCAGGTCATGGCTCCCTCGGCCTGTTTTCTTATCAAGATGGAATATATAGCGAACATATAGACGCCTGTCAAGGGTCAGTGGCCGGTGATTAGCGAATGGTGGACAGCAGGCCGGCCGGAACTCTAGCCACTAGCCACCAGCCACCGGCCGCTACCCGCAGGCGAGGTTCTCCGGCAGGGTTTCCGGCTTCACATGCGGGCCGCAGACGGTGTGGATGGTGCCGTCCGGCACGAAGGCGAGGAAGGCGAAGGCGAAGGTCACGTCGTGGACCGCATCCACCAGCCCGCCGCCGGCGGCGCGGCGCTGCACGGTGACATTGCCGATGTCCCGGCCCTCGCGGATCACCCCCTGGTCGAGCGCCGAGTTCTGGCCGGGCGCCCATTCGATCACGAGGTCGCCCGCCTCGATGCGCTTCTTTTCCTTCAGCAGGTCCAGCGTCCAGGCCTGCCTGCCGACCATCGCGACGCGCGCCAGCGGCGGCACCGCCGCCAGCCCGTATTCGCCCCGGTAGAGGAAGGGCCAGTGCGCGCCGTCATAGCCGGCATAGGGGTTGGAGCCGTAGCTGCGCAGGGCCGGGTCGTTCGGCATCAGCACCGTGCCGTCCGGCGCGGCGGCGGCGAAGCGCTCGAAGCTCTCGACGCGCGAGGGCAGCATGGCGAGCCGCTCGCCCGTCAGCTCGCCCACCATCGCCTCGCCGAGGAATTGCTGCCACCAGCTTTCCGTCTGCCGGTCCCACATCACGAGGTCGGAGAAGCGCAGCAGGCCCGTCGTGCCGAAATCGAGCACCCGGCCCGCGACCCGCCGGTCGAACACCAGCGCCGCGTCGCAGAGCGGGCAGTAGGTGACCGCCACGGGCCGGCCGGCGATGGTGTCGTTCACGATCTCGTGCCAGATCAGCACCGCCAGCGGATAGGCGCGGCGCTCGCCGCCGACGGCCAGCGAAATCACCGGCTCGGTCGGCGCGATCAGCTTCTCCGCCTCCGCCACGGAGACGAATACCGGATCGTCGATCGGCGGGATCTGGTCGCGCGCGACGCCGCCGGACGCGATCTCCTCGAAGGGCACCGAATGGCGGCTGAAATCCGTTTTGGGCCAGGCCTTGCGCCAGGCTTGGCCGGGGCCCGTATCGGCGGCGGCGATTGCAGGCGCGGCTGCGAGGGCGAGGAGGACGAGGCCGGCGATGAAGCGCATGGGTCGGCAGCCTTGCTTGCGGGACGGCTGCGGCGACTATGGCGTTTCCTCCCCCGCGCGCCAAGGCTACAAGCGGTCACATAACGGTGACCTGGAAGCCGTGGGGAGGCGCCGGCGGGCATGGCGGAGAGGGTGGAATGCGTCGTCATCGGCGCGGGCGCGGTCGGGCTCGCCTGCGCGCGCCGCCTCGCCATGGCCGGGCTGGAGGTGGTGGTGCTGGAGGCCGCCGAGGCCATCGGCACCGAGACCAGCTCGCGCAACAGCGAGGTCATCCATGCCGGCATCTACTACCCCGCCGGCAGCTTCAAGGCGCGGGCCTGCGTCGAGGGCAAGCATTTCCTCTACGGCTACTGCGCCGAGCGCGGCCTGCCGCACAAGCGGATCGGCAAGCTGATCGTCGCCGGCGACGAGAGCCGCATCCCGGAACTGGAGGCGCTCAAGGCGCGCGCGGCCGCCAACGGCGTGCCCGACCTGGAGCTGCTGACCGGCGCGGAGGTGCGCGCGCTGGAGCCCGCCGTGCACGCCGAGGCCGGGCTGCTCTCGCCCTCCACCGGCATCATCGACAGCCACGCGCTGATGCTGGCCTTCCAGGGCGACGCGGAGGAGGCGGGCGCGATGATCGCCTTCCACGCGCCGGTCGCGCGCGGCCGCGCGCTGGAGGACGGCGTCGAGCTGGAGGTGGGCGGCGCGGAGCCGATGACGCTCGCGGCCGGGCTCGTGGTCAACAGCGCCGGTCTGGCCGCGCCCGCCGTCGCGCACGGGATCGAGGGGCTGGACGCGCGGCACATCCCGAAGGCCCGGTTCGCCAAGGGCAACTATTTCGCCGTCGCCGGCCGCCAGCCCTTCCGCCGCCTCGTCTATCCCATGCCGGAGGCCTCGGTGCTGGGGGTGCATGTGACGCTCGATCTGGCCGGGCAATGCAAGTTCGGCCCGGACCTGGAATGGCTGGAGGCGCCGGAATACGACGTGGACCCGGCCCGCGCCGAGCGTTTCTACGACGCCGTCCGGCGCTACTATCCGGGGCTTGCCGACGGCGCGCTGCAACCGGCCTATTCGGGCATCCGGCCGAAGATCCACGGCCCCGGCGAGCCGCAGCCGGACTTCCTGCTCCAGGGGCCGGAAACGCACGGGGTTCCGGGCCTCGTCAACCTGTTCGGCATCGAGTCTCCGGGCCTCACCGCGTCGCCCGCCATCGCCGACGAGGTGGCCCGCCTGGCCGGAGCGCCGTGACGCCGGCGGCGCCCGCCCCGGCGCTGCGCGGCATCGGCTTCGCGGTGCTGGCCGGGGCCTGTTTCGTGTGCATGCAGGCCGCCGCCAAGGCCGGCACGGAGGCGGGCTATCCGGCGGTGCAGGTCGTCTGGGCGCGCTTCACCCTGCATCTGGCGGCGCTCGTCCTGCTGATGCCGCACCGGCTGGGCGCGCTCTTCCGCACCGAACGCCCGGCGCTGCAGACATTGCGCGGCGGCTTCCTCGTGGCCTCGACCGCCTGCTCCTTCGCGGCGCTGGAGCTGCTGGCGCTGCCGGAGATGACGGTCATCACCTTCGTGGCGCCGCTGTTCACCATGGCACTCGCCGTCCTCTGGCTGGGCGAGCGCGTCGGCGCCAGGCGCTGGGCGGCGGCGCTCGTGGGCTTCGGAGCGGTTGCGATGGCGGCCGGGCCCGATGGGCTGACCGCGAATGCGGGCGTGCTGCTGGCGCTCGGCATGGCGCTGTTCTACGCGCTCTACCAGGTGGCGACGCGCGCGCTCCGCCATGCCGCGCCCGCGCCGGCCGCCCTCTTCTACGCCGCGCTGGCCGGCGCCGTGGCGACCTCGGCCGTCGCGCCGTTCTTCTGGCGCCAGCCGGACCTCGCCGGCTGGGGGCTGCTGGCGCTCCCCGCGCTCTTCGGCGCCGTCGGCCAATACGTCCTCATCCGCGCCTACGAAACCGCTCCGGCGGGCCTGGTAGCGCCTTTCATGTACATAGAATTTGTCTGGTCGATCGCGCTCGGGCTGGCAGTGTTCGGGTTCTTCCCCGATAGCTGGACCCTGGCGGCGGCGGCCATCATCATAGCCAGCGGCCTTTATATCCGGCACCGGGAGCGAAGCGCGCCATGCAGTTCGGACTGACCGAAGACCAGACCGCCCTCAAGGAAGCCGCCGGCCGCTTCGCCCGCGAAGTGCTGCGGCCCGGCTACCGCAAGCGCGAGGACGAAGCCGCGATGGGCGCCGAGCTCATCCGCGAGATGGGCCGGCTCGGCCTCATCGCGCCCTCGCTGCCGGAACGCTACGGAGGCATGGGCCTCGACGGCGTGACCGCCGGCCTGCTGATCGAGGAGATCGCCTATGGCGACCTCAATGTGAGCTACGTGCCGCTGCTCTCCTCGCTTAGCGCCGACATTCTCGCCCGCCACGGCGACGAGGCGCTGGCCGCGGCGCGGCTGCCGGCCATCGCCGAGGGCCGCGAGACGATTGCGCTGGGCCTCACCGAGCCGCGCGGGGGGTCGGACGCCGCCAACCTGCAACTGCGCGCCCGGCGCGACGGGGACGACTGGGTGATCGACGGCGAGAAGGCCTCGATCTCCATGGCGGCCCATGCCGACAGCGTGCTCGCGATGGCGCGCACCGACCCGGACCGCCCCGGCGCGCGCGGCGTGACCGCCTTCCTGGTCGACCTCGACGCGCCCGGCGTCTCGCGCTCGGCCTATGACGATCTGGGCTCGCTCGCGGTCGGGCGCGGCTCGATCTGGTTCGACGGCGTGCGCGTGCCGGACCGCAACCGCGTCGGCGAGGAGGGCGCCGGCTTCACGCAGACAATGCAGGGCTTCGACTATTCGCGAACCCTGATCGGCCTGCAATGCCTGGGCCCGGCGCGCGCCTCGCTGGACGAGACCTGGCCCTACACGCTGGAGCGCGAGGCGTTCGGGCGCCCGATCGCCGAGTTCCAGGGCGTCACCTTCCCGCTGGCCGAATACGACACCCAGGTGGAGGGCTGCCGCCTGCTCTGCTACCGTACGCTCTGGCTGCGCGACCGGGGGATGCCGCACACCAAGGAGGCGGCGATGTGCAAATGGTGGGCGCCCAAGCTCGCGGTGGACACCATCCACCAGTGCCTGCTGACCCACGGCCATCTCGGCTACAGCCGCGACCTGCCGCACCAGCAGCGCCTGCGCGATGTGATGGGCCTCGAAATCGGCGACGGCACGGCGCAGATCTCCAAGATGGTGATCGCGCGGGAGACCGTCGGCCGCGCGGCAGTGCAATATGCGCGGCACTGACGGAAGCGTATGCTTCCGGTACGGTTGCCGCTTGCCGGGAGGCAGCATCGATGAAGCAGGCCTGCTTCGTTCTTTTGATCGGGATGTTCTCTATCAGCCTTGCCGGTTGCCAGACAATTTCCGGTGATACGGTCTCAGGCTGGTCCCTGAAGAAGAGCCTACCAGCCAATTTCAAGGGATATGGCTACCAAGTCGTTTCCAAGGCCGACGGTCACCCCGTCCGCGCCGGGGATAACGCCTTGCGCTTCGAGGTACGCGCTGGCGATTGCAGTTGGGGCCCCGGTTGGAACGATTGCGACAACGGTCGCGAACGGCATGAAATGCTGTCCACCGATTCTTGGAGCGGTGGCGAGGGATGGTACCACTGGTCGATCTATCTCCCAGAAGACTATCCCATCATCTATCCCGTCAAGGTGGCGCTTGGCCAATTCCATCAGAAGGGAAGCCACCCCGTCTGGATGTTTCAGAACGGCAACGGCGGCTATATCGTCGACAACCAGACCAGCGGTTTATCGGGTTGGATGACCCCGATCCTGACCGACGGTGAAATGCGCGGAAAGTGGAACGACATCCTGGTCCATGCACGGTGGACGAGTGAACGCGATGGATTCTTTTACGTTTATGTGAACGGAGAAACGGAGCCACGGCATTCCTGGAGCGGTCCGACGAAGAAGCCAGGCCAGCAGGTTTATTTCAAATTCGGTATCTATCGGTCGTTCATGTGGCGCTATCCCGGCGACGCGCCGACGCAAATTGTCTATTTCGACGCCGTGAATCGGGCTTCGACCTGCTCAGACGCGACGAAGTTCTTCGATTGCCCTGCAATCGAGGCGAGATCGACCAGTTAACCCTTCCTGCCGGAAATCCGTACGAGAATGCCGGGCAGGAAGTCCTCCACGGCGGTGTCGCGGAAGCCCGCTGCCTCGAAATAGCCGGCGACCTCCGCGCTCGAATGGGCGAGGCCGGTGGAGGCATGGAGCGTCTGCGCCAGGCCCCAGAGCGCCGGGTCCGCCGGCCCCGAGCGGTCCGGCGCCAGCGCCTCGCCGATCAGGTGGAAGTCGCCGCCGGGCAGCAGCGCGCCGTGGGTCTTCTTCACCACCCAGGCGATCTGCCAGCGCCCGTACATGGGCAGGTTCGACGCCATCACGGCGAGGTCGCAGCCGGTCGGGAAATCGTCCTTGTTGAAGTCGCAGGGCACGGCCTCGATGCGGTCGGAAAGGCCGGCCTCGGCGATATAGCCGCGGGCGACCTCGCAGACCGCCGGCAGGTCGAGCACCACCGCCTGCAGCTCCGGGTTCGCCCGGCAGGCCGCGATGCACCACGCGCCTGAGCCGCCGCCGATATCCATCATGCGGGTCTTGCCCGAGAGGTCGGTCGTGCGGGCGAAATGGCGGCCTGCGCCGGCGCCCACGGCGCGTGTCGCCTCATGGTAGCGCCGCGCCTCCTCCACGGTGATATCCGCGACGGATGCGTTCTCTTCCAGCGGCGGGCCGGGCCGGCGCAAATGGTCCGCCAGCCGGCCCCATTCGTTCCAGTCGGGTCTGGTGAAGAACATCCAGGGCGCGGCGTAGTGGCGCGAATCCGCCACCAGGAAGCGCTCGACATCCGGCGCATTGACGAGCCTGCCGCCCTCGCGGCGGACCAGGCCGAGGCCGAGGCAGGCGACGATGATCCGCTCGCCATTGGGCGGCTCCAGGCCGAGTGCGGCGGCAAGCGCCTCCTCCGTGTCGGCGCCGCGCGCGATCTCGGTGAACAGGCCGAGCTCGACCGCGGCGAGCAGCGCCCCGCTTTCCCGGTAGGCGCGGGCGAGGCGCTGCAGGCGGACGGTGTCGGGCCTAGCCCGCATTTCTCACCAGGGTCATGGTCTGCGCGGCGCTGTCGGGCCGTCAGGGTAGGAGAGCCGCGCAGCGCGATGCGGGGCATCGGGCAAGCGGATCGACGCAGCCTGACGGCCCGACAGCGCCGCCCTTCGGGTCGCGCCCAGGCGTCCGCCCGCGGCGTCGCGGGCCTCAACCGTAGCTACCGCTACGCTTTTCGGCCCACTCCTTGCGGAGCGAACGCCTGGACGCGACGCAGGCCGTGACCTTGGTGAGAAATGCGGGCTGACACCCTCAGCCATAGCTGGCGGACATGCCTTCCGAGGGGTCCATATGCGCGCCGTAGGGCGGGATCGGGTAGCGCAGGCCGACGCGGGAGAGCTTCTCCATGCCCTCGACGCCGCGCGCGAATTCCTCCGGCGGCATGGCGATCAGCATCTCGTCGTCCGCCACGCCGCCGTAGCGGCGCTCGGCATAGCAGGGGATCGAGATCGACGTGTCGCGCGTCAGCAGCGCCTTGCCCCAGCTGTCGGCGCAGGCGCTCTCGCCCGTGATCGACATGTCGTAGCGCCGGTAGCGCTTCCACTGCAGGCCGTTCACGAACAGGATGATCTGCCCCGGCGTGCCGTAGAACAGCACGATGTCCGGCGGGTCTAGGCGCCCTGCCCTGAGCGGCGAGACCACCGTGCCGATATACGTCCCGAAAGTCTGGCGGGGCATGTGCGCCTGGTGCTCGCGCGCCGCCTCGCGGTCCGCGAACCACACGCCGTCCATATGCTCGCCCGAAAGCGTGCCCTCGTCCGGCAGGTCGATGCCCATGACGCCGCCGCAATTGGATTGCGGGCGCACGTTCTCCGCCGTGATGCCCAGCGTGAAGCCGGCGATCCGGCTCTGCGTCACAAGCTGGCAGGTGGTATGGAAGCGCCCCGGCTTCGGCCGGCGCAGGCCCGGCACCTTCTCCATCTCCTCCAGGCTCTCATACTGTTTCATGCCGATCGGCAGGGTGCGGATCTTCAGCAGGTCCTGCAGCTTGACGGCAAGTGTGCGGAGTTCGGCGGCGCCGACGGCGGCTTCTTCGCTCATTTCGGGAGGGCTCCCCTTGCGGCGGTAGGCGTGCTCATCATAGCGTCCCGCCGGAGTTACGCGAGGAAGGAACGCTCCCATGATCTTCGACCACCGCATCTATACCTGCCGCCCCGGCACCGTGCCCAAGGCGATGGCCCTCTACGAGGAGCACGGCTACCCCGTGCAGACCCGCCATCTCGGCGAGCCTGTGCTCTACGGCATTACCGAGACGGGGCCGATCAACACCTATGTCCATGTCTGGGCCTACGAGGACGCGGCCGACCGCGCCCGGCGCCGGGCCGCCATGCAGGCCGACCCGGAATGGCAGGCCTATCTCGCACGCTCCGGCGAGGCGGGCTATCTGCTCAGCCAGGAGAACCGCATCCTCGAGGCCGCACCCTTCTTCAAGCCGAAGCGCTGAGGCCGGGCGCGCCGCTCCCGCCGGGCGGCGGTTGCGGCGGCCTGGCTTTCGGCGCAGCATGGACGGGCTGGCGCCAGGTTGCCGCATCCTGCGGGCGCCGCCCCGTCCGCGGTCCGGCGGACCGCGAGGAGTATGGCCGCCATGCACGACAGCGCGGGACCCCGCACGATCCGCTTCCGCCTTCCCGCCGCCTGCCGCAAGGGGCGGCGGCTCCTGCTGCCGGTCCTGCTGCCGGCCTGCCTGTTCGCCGCGCCGGCGGCGGCGGAAGACCGCCCGGACACGCCGGAAAGCCGAATCGAGGCAGCGGAGACCTATCTTGAGCTCGTTCCGGTCGAGCGGATGACCGAGAATGTGGCGCGCAACATCATGCTGATTATCCCGGAAGAAAAGCGCGACCTGTTCCGCAAGGGCGTATCCGAGGGACTGGCCGAAGCCGGAATCGAGGACATCATGGTGAAGATCGTCGCGAAACATTTCAGCACGAGCGAGATCGACGCCATGACCGCGTTCTACAGCTCGCCGGAAGGCAAGGCGATCGAGAGGAAACTGCCGGGCTACACGGCGGACATCAGTCTTCATGTCATCCCCATCATTCGCCAGTCCGTCACGGAAGTGATGGAGAAGCATTTCGAATAGGCGCGGCCGCCGCCGCGCCTCCGGAAAGGTCTGCAAATGGAACAATTCGGCATCGGCCAGCCGGTGCGGCGCAAGGAAGACGCACGCTTCGTCACCGGCGCCGGGCGCTTCACCGACGATATCGACATCGCCGGCCAGGCCCATGCGGTCATGCTCCGGAGTCCCCATGCCCATGCGCGCATCCTGAGCCTCGACACCCGCATTGCCGAGGCCGCGCCCGGCGTCGCGGCCGTGCTCACCGGGCGCGATGCGGCTGGCGACGGGCTGCCTCTGCTGCCCTGCCAGGTGGACGTGCCCGGCGCAGGCGGGGCGCGCATGGCCAATCCGGGCCGCGCGGTGCTCCAGACCGACCGGGTGCGCTATGTCGGCGATCCGGTCGCCTTCGTCGTGGCCGAGACTCCGGAACAGGCGCGCGACGCCGCGGAGCTGGTCGAGGTCGAATACGGGATGCTGCCGGCCGTCACCACGGCCGCCGAGGCGGAGGCGCCGGGCGCGCCCGTCCTCCACGAGCCGGTCGGCTCCAATCTCTGCGTGCACTGGCTCAGCCATGACGGCGCGGAGGTCGAGGCGGCGTTCGCGCGGGCGGCGAAGACCGTGAGGGTGGAACTCGCGAACAACCGCGTCGTCGGCAACCCGATGGAGCCGCGCGTCGCCATCGGGCAGTGGGAGGCGGATGCGGAGCGTTATCTGCTCCATTCGCCGACCCAGGGGGCCGTCCGGGTGCGCAACGGCCTCGCCGACATCGCCTTCGAGGTGCCGAAGGACCGGGTGCGCGTGGTTTCGCCCGATGTCGGCGGCGGCTTCGGGCTGCGCGGCAAGCTGTTTCCGGAAACGGTGATGGTGCTCTGGGCGGCGCGGCGCCTCGGCCGGCCGGTCAAATGGCGGGCGGACCGGCAGGAGACCATGCTCGCGGACCCGCATGGACGGGACCATGCGACGGTGGCGGAAATGGCTTTCGACGGCGAGGGGCGCATCCTCGGCATGAAGGCCCGCACGCTCGCCAATCTCGGCGCCTACCTCTCCGATATGGGACCGAGAATCCCCACCGTGGCCGGCGCCCGCATCGCGGGGTCGGTCTATCACGTGCCGGCCATGCAGCTTTCCGTGCGCTGCGTGTTCACCAACACCGTGCCGACGGACGCCTATCGCGGGGCCGGACGACCGGAAATCTGCTACCAGATGGAGCGCCTGCTCGATGCGGGGGCCAGGGCGTTCGGCCTTTCGCCCGCCGAGATCCGCCGGCGCAACTTCATCGCCCCCGAAGCGCTGCCCTATACCAACCGCGTCGGCATGGTGATCGATTCGGGCGACTTCGCCGACACCCAGGCCGCGGCGCTCCAGCGCGCCGATACGGCCGGATTCGACCGGCGCCGTGCGGCATCGGAAGCGGCCGGCAAGCGCCGCGGCCTCGGTCTCGGCTATTATGTCGAGGCATCGGGCGGAGCGCCGGTGGAACAGGCGCAGGTCCGCTTCGAGGAGGACGGGCGCGTCTCCCTCATCATGGGCACCTTCAGCCACGGCCAGGGCCACGAGACCGCCTTCTCCCAGATCGTCCATCAGAAGCTCGGTATCGCCTTCGAGGACATAAGCCTCCTGCAGGGCGATACGGCGTTCGTGACCTTCGGCAACGGCACCGGCGGGTCGCGTTCCTCGCAGATGGGCGGGGTCTCGGTCTCGCGCGCCTGCGCGCAGGTCGTCGAGAAGGCATCGCGCATCGCCGCGCACCGGCTCGAGGCCGCGCCTGCCGATATCGAGTTCTCCGACGGCACGTTCCGCGTGGCGGGCACCGATCTCGCCGTTTCCCTCCCGGAGGTGGCCCGGCTTGCCCGCGATCCGGCAGCCCTGCCCGAGGGCGAGGAGCCCGGCCTCGACGAGACCTGCCGCTACCAGCGCCCGACCGAATGCAACTTCCCCAACGGCTGCCATGTCTGCGAGGTGGAGGTGGACCCCGAAACGGGGCAGGTGCAGGTGGCGAAATACACCGCCGTCGACGATTGCGGCATCGTCATCAACCCGTTGCTGGCCGCGGGACAGGTGCATGGCGGCGTCGGCCAGGGGCTTGGGCAGGCGCTGCTGGAGCATACGGCCTATGACGCCGGGACCGGCCAGTTCCTCGCCGGCTCCTTCATGGACTACTGCATGCCGCGGGCCGCCGATTTCCCCGAGATCGACGTCGGCTTCAACCCGGTGCCGAATCCCTCCAACGAGCTCGGCGTCAAGGGCATCGGCGAGGGCGGCGCCTGCGGCGCGCCGGCGGCGATCGCGGCCGCCGTCGCCGACGCGCTCGGCATCGCCCATATCGACATGCCGATTACCTCCGAGAAGGTCTGGCGGGCGCTGAACGCCGGGCAGGTCCACGCGCCGTTGCGGAGTCTGCACGATTCGGAATAGACATGCGGCCGTCCCTCACGACCTTCCGGCAGCGCGCATTCCATGACCGCAACCGCTCCGAGACCGGATTTCGACGCCGTCATCGTCGGGGCGGGCTTTGCGGGCATGTACATGCTGCACTGCCTGCGCCGGCTCGGTTTCTCGGCGCGCGTGTTCGAGGCCGGCAGCGATGTCGGCGGCACCTGGTACTGGAACCGCTATCCCGGCGCGCGCTGCGATATCGAGAGCCTGCAATACTCCTATTCCTTTTCCGAGGAACTCGACCAGGAATGGGAGTGGACGGAGAAATACGCCCCGCAGCCGGAAATCCTGGCTTACGCCAACCATGTGGCGGAGCGGTTCGACCTTCGCCGCGACATCGGCTTCGATACGAGGGTGACGGCGCTTGCCTTCGACGAGGACGGACAGCGCTGGCATGTGGAAACCGACCGGGGCGACGCCTGCTCGGCCCGGTTCTGCATCATGGCGGTGGGCTGCCTTTCCGCCGCCAACCGGCCGCATTTCGACGGCTTCGAGAACTATCGCGGCGAGGTGCTGCATACGGGCGAGTGGCCGCACGAGCCGGTGGACTTCTCCGGCAGGCGGGTGGCGGTCATCGGCACGGGCTCCTCGGCGATCCAGTCGATCCCCGTCATCGCCGGACAGGCGGCGGTGCTCACCGTCTTCCAGCGCACGCCCAACTATGCCGTGCCGGCCTGGAACGCCCCGCTCGACCCGGAGCGCGTGCGCGCCTTCAAGGCCGACTATCCGGGCTTCCGCGCCAAGGCGCGCTCGCGCCCGACCGGTTTCTACTTCCCCTACAACACGCGCCCCGCACTCGACTCGACGCCGGAGGACCGCCGCCGGCAATATGAGGAATTCTGGGCGCGCGGTGGCCTGCCCTTCCTCGGCGCCTTCGGCGACCTGCTGTTCGACAAGGCGGCGAACGACACGGCCGCGGAGTTCGCGCGCGGGAAGATCCGCGCGCGCGTGGACGACCCGGAAACGGCCGACCTGCTGTGTCCGGACAATGTGTTCGGCTGCAAGCGCCTCTGCGTCGATACCGGCTATTACGAGACCTACAACCAGGACCATGTGAAGCTCGTCGATGTGTCGGAACGGCCCATCGAGCGCTTCACCTCCGGCGGCATCGTGGCGAACGGCGTCGAATATCCCGCCGACACGGTCATATTCGCGACCGGCTTTGCGGCGATGACGGGCTCCTTCGACAAAATCCGCATTACCGGGCGGGACGGGCTGACGCTGGCGGAGAAATGGCGGGCCGGACCGCGCAATTATCTGGGCCTCGCCGTCGCGGGGTTCCCCAACCTTTTCACCATCACGGGGCCCGGCAGTCCTTCGGTGCTGGCGAACATGCTCCCCTCCATTGAGCAGCATGCGGACTGGATCGCGGACTGCATGGCGCATATGCGCGATATCGGCGCCCGGTCCATCGAGGCGCTGGAGCGCAACGAGGACGACTGGGTGGCCCATGTCGCCGATGTCGCGTCCATCTCGCTGCGCTCGACCTGCTCCAGCTGGTATGTCGGGGCCAACATTCCGGGCCGCCCGCGCGTCTTCATGCCCTATATCGGCGGCTTCCCCGTCTATGTGCAGAAATGCAACGAGGTGCTGGCCGCCGGATTCGAGGGATTCGTGCTGGACGCGCCCGCCTCCGCACCGCCGAAGGTGCGCTTCACGGAGCGCTGGCAGGGGGCGCTGGACCCCGACGTGCTCTCGCCCGCCGACATCGCCGCCGGCCGAATCCCCATCGTCTAGCGCGCCCGTGATCGCCGACATCGTCCATTTCTGGCTGGCCGGCAGCTGCGACAGCCCCGACCGCGCCTCGGCGCGGCGCGAGTGGTGGTATACCAAGGGTCACTGTTTAGAACCCATTGGCCCATTTTCGTGTACCGATAGAGGCGATCCGTTCTGGCTGTGAAACGAGATTGTTCCAGGCATTGCAGCAGTGATCGAGGATATCGTCGTAGTTCTGGAAGACGCGGT
>JAJDYL010000162.1 GCA_022825195.1 Alphaproteobacteria bacterium | reverse complement strand
GCCGTTTGCGCCGGTCCGGGAGCCGTTCGCAAGGCATCGAAACCTCCTTTCCGTCCATGGTCCCGGCCGTCCGTTGCCGGAGGCGCGTCCCTCTCCCGTCCGCTCACACCGGGGCGTTTGCGGCGCCCCAGCCATGCTTTCTGCAGAAAAGCGGAATGGCGGCCCCGGAAGCCGCCTTTCTCTGCCTCTATTCTACATCATTCCTCGGAAAGTCAAGTAATTCAGGAACAAAAAATGACAATATCGGATAATTTTCTTACAATTCTTTGAATCGGCAGGACAATATCGGTGTTGCCGGACTGGGACCCGTGAGGAACAGCGCTCCACGTCGCCCCGGCCTGCCCCACACTGTCACCCTGGCCCCCAAGCTGTCACCCCGGACTCGATCCGGGGTCCAGCCCCGACTGTTTGCGCCTGCCGCCGCCGGTGGAGAGCAAGCTCGACCGCCGGGCCTGCCGCAGCGGCCGTACTGGGCCCCGGCTCGGGGGCCGGGGCGACAATTTCGGGCTTGGCCGCCAATGCCGTTTCAATCCGAAAGGAGGCCGCTCCAGGATCGGACTCCGGCCTGGGCCGACAGGCGGCCTCCGCCGTAGAGCGCATGGGCGCGGCCCTCGAAGGCTCCCGCCATGCGTTTCGCGGCTTCCCGGAAGAACCGGCCGGCCACGCCGCGCAGCACCGCCGAGCGGAACTCGCACTCGATGCTGAAACCCACCATTGTCCCGTCCGCTGCCGGCACGAAGCGCCAATGGGTCGCCATGTGCCGGAACGGGCCGTGCAGATAGGCCGCGTCGATGCGCTCCGGCTCCTCGAGCGTGACGCGGGAGGTGAACGTCTCGCGCAGCATCCCGAATCGGACCCGGAGGTCGGCCACGACGATCTGCCCCTGGCGCTGACGGATGCGGGCGCCCGCGCACCAGGGCAGGAATTCGGGATAGCGCTCGATATCCGCAACGAGCGCAAACATCTTGTCGGGCGAATAAGGCAGGAAGCGCCGCTCGGCGTGGCTCGGCATCAGCCGCGCGCGGCCTTCAGCTTCGCGAAGTCGCTGTCGGCATGGTACGACGAACGGGTGAGCGGCGAAGACGAGACGAGCAGGAAGCCCTTGGCCTTCGCCAGCGTCGCATAGGCCTCGAATTCCTCCGGCGTCACGAAGCGGTCCACCGGATGGTGCTTCGGCGTCGGCTGGAGATACTGCCCGATGGTGAGGAAATCGACATCGGCGCAGCGCAGGTCGTCCATGACCTGCGCGACCTGCTCGCGGGTCTCGCCGAGACCGACCATGATCCCGGACTTGGTGAACGCCGAGGGGTCCAGCTCCTTGGCGCGCTCCAGCAGCCGGACGCTGTGGTAGTAGCGGGCACCCGGCCTGACGGCGCTGTAGAGGCCCGGCACGGTTTCCAGATTGTGGTTGAGCACGTCCGGCTTCGCGGCGATCACCGTCTCCAGCGCGCCCGGCTTGCGCAGGAAATCCGGCGTGAGCAGTTCGACGGTGGTGCCGGGCGCGTAAGTGCGGACCCAGCCGACCGTCTCGGCGAAATGGGCCGCGCCGCCATCGTCCAGATCGTCGCGGTCCACCGAGGTGACGACCACATGCGCAAGGCCCAGCTTCGCCACGGCCTTGCCCACATTCTCCGGCTCGGCCGGGTCGAGCGCGCCCGGCCTGCCCGTCGCCACATTGCAGAAGGCGCAGGCGCGCGTGCAGATCTCGCCCATGATCATCATGGTGGCGTGGCGCTCGGCCCAGCACTCGCCGATATTCGGGCAGCCGGCCTCCTCGCACACCGTCGAAAGGCCGTGCTCGCGCACGATCCGGCGCGTTTCCGCATACGCCTTCGAGGTCGGCGCCCTGACCCGGATCCAGGGCGGCTTGCGCGGGCTCGGATTGTCCGGACGCAGCCGCTTCTCGGGATGCCGGAAGGGGCGCTCCGTCCGCGCTGCCTGGCGGTCAGAAGTGGATAGCGCGTCCATAAGCGTCCAGCACCGATTCGTGCATCGCCTCGGAAAGGGTCGGATGCGGAAAGACGGTATGCATCAGTTCGGCTTCCGTCGCCTCCAGATTGCGGGCGATGGCGTATCCCTGGATCAGTTCCGTCACTTCGGCGCCGATCATGTGCGCCCCCAGCAACTCTCCCGTCGCCGCGTCGAACACGGTCTTGATGAGCCCCTCCGGCTCGCCGAGCGCAATCGCCTTGCCGTTGCCGACATAGGGGAACCGCCCCACGCGGACCTCGTAACCGGCTTCCTTCGCAGCAGGCTCAGTATAGCCGATGCTGGCCACCTGCGGGCGGCAATAGGTGCAGCCGGGAATCGCGCCCGGGTCGAGAGGGTGCAACCCGCCCTCGCCGGCGATTTTCTCCACGCAGAGCACCCCCTCATGGCTTGCCTTGTGGGCCAGCCAGGGCGGCCCCGCCAGGTCGCCGATGGCATACACGCCGGGCTCGCCGGTCCGCAGCCATTCGTCCACGACGACATGGCCGGCCTCCACCCGGACGCCCGTGTCCTCGAGGCCGAGACCCTCGACATTGCCGGTTATGCCGACCGCCAGAACGGTCCTGTCGGCGTCCACGGCCACCGTTTCACCCTCGGCGGTCCGCACGGTCGCCTTGCCGTCCGACACCTCCGTCACCTGCGCGCCCGTCATCACGGTCATGCCCTGCTTGCGGAACGCCTTGAGGGCGAATTCGGAAATCTCTGGGTCCTCCACCGGCAGGATGCGGTCCACAAGCTCCACGACCGTCACCGGCACGCCGAGATCGCGGTAGAAGCTGGCGAACTCGATGCCGATGGCCCCGGAGCCGACGACCAGAAGGCTTTTCGGCATTTCTTCGGGGACCATCGCCTCCTTGTAGCTCCAGATCGTCTTTCCATCCGGCTCCAGATTGGGCAGCGAACGGGCGCGGGCACCGGTCGCAAGGACGATATGGGGCGCGGCGAGCGTATCGACCTCCTGTCCGTCCTTCTCGACCGCGACGCGCCCGCTTCCCGCCAGCCGGCCCGCGCCGTCGATGACGGCCACCTTGTTCTTCCTGAGCAGATGCGCCACGCCGCGCGACAACTGCCCTGCGACCTTCCGGGAGCGTTTCACGATCCGTCCGAGGTCGAAGGAGACCTCGCCCGCGGTGAAGCCGTAATCGTCCAGACCCGCCAGCAGGTGGTTGATCTCCGACGTGCGCAACAGCGCCTTGGTCGGGATGCAGCCCCAATTGAGGCAGATGCCGCCCAGATGCTCGCGCTCGACCAGCGCCGCCTTCATGCCGAGTTGCGCGGCGCGGATGGCGGCGACATAGCCGCCCGGCCCGCCGCCCACGACGACGATATCGAACTCTTTGTCGGCCATTGCCTTACTCCGGGCGGGCTACAGCAGCATCGCGGCCGGACATTCGACCAGCGCCTTGAACGCGCCCAGCAACCGCGCGCCGAGCGCGCCGTCCACCGCGCGGTGGTCGCAGGACAGCGTGCATGTCATGACCGTCGCGACAGCGAGCGAGCCGTCCTTCACCACCGGCCGCTGCTCTCCGGCGCCGACCGCCAGAATGGTCCCCTGGGGCGGATTGATGACGGCGTCGAACTGCCGGATGCCGAACATGCCGAGATTGGAGACGCTCGACGTGCCGCCCTGATATTCCTCGGGCATCAGCTTGCCGCTGCGGGCGCGGGCGGCGAAATCCGCCATCTCCGCCGAAATCTGCGCCAGCCCCTTCGAATCCGCCTGACGCACCACCGGCGTGACCAGCCCGTTCGGCACCGACACCGCAACCGAGATGTCCACATGCCGGAACTTCAGCAGCCCCTCGTCGGTCCATGCCGCATTGGCGTCCGGCACGCGGCGGAGCGCCGTGGCGAGAGCCTTGACGACGAAGTCGTTGACCGAGACCTTGACGCCCTCCGGCGCCCTCAGATTGATCTCGCGCCGCGCCTCCAGCAGCGCATCGATCTCGCAATCCACCGTCAGGTAGAAATGCGGAACCGTCTGCTTGGACTCCGTCAGCCGGCGCGCAATGACCTTGCGCATGTTGGAATGCGGGATGCGCTCGAAGGGGGGCAGACCGGGCAGATGCTCCAGGTCCGCGGGCGCCGGCGCCGCTCCCTGCCGGAGCTCCCGCTCGATATCCCGCTTGACGATCCGGCCTTCGGGGCCGCTGCCGGATACGCCTTCCAGAGGCAGTTCGGCCTCACCCGCCATCCGGCGGGCCAGCGGACTGGCGAAGAGGCGCCCGCGCCCTTCATCGGCCTCGGCCGGCGGCGGCCTCCCGGCGGCCCGGCGCACATCGTCGCGCGTGATCCGTCCATGCGCGCCGCTGCCGGTGAGCGTTGCAAGATCGATACCGGCCAGGGCGGCCATGCGGCGGGCGAGCGGCGTCGCCTTCGCCTCCCCCTCCGGCGGGGCCGGTACAGGCTCGGCATCGGGCGGCGGAGCGGCCGGCGCGGAGGGGGCCGCGGCCGGCTCCTCGCCCGGGTCTTCGCCCTCTTCCACCAGGACGGCGATCACGGCGTTGACGGCGACGCCCTCGCTGCCTTCCGGCACCACGATCCGGCCGACGATGCCCTCATCGACCGCCTCGACCTCCATCGTCGCCTTGTCGGTCTCGATCTCGGCGATCACGTCGCCGGGCTCCACCCTGTCGCCCTGGCCGACCAGCCACTTGACGAGATTGCCCTCCGTCATCGTCGGCGACAGGGCCGGCATCAGTATCTGGGTCGCCATTGCAAGCGTTTCCCTTCAGGCGTAGCAGACGGCGCGCGCGGCGGCGGCGACCCGCGCCGCATCCGGCAGGGCCAGCGCCTCGAGGTTGGCGGCATAGGGCATCGGCACATCCTCGCCGGTAACCCGCATCGCCGGCGCGTCGAGCCAGTCGAATGCGTCTTCCATCGCAATCGCCGCGATCTCCGAGCCGATGCCGGCTACGGGCCACCCTTCCTCCACGGAAACGATGCGGTTGGTCTTGCGGATCGATGCCGCGATGGTCTCCCTGTCGAGAGGCCGCAGCGTGCGCAGATCGATCACTTCGGCGTCGATTCCTTCTCCGGCCAGCATCTCCGCCGCTTCCAGGGCCACGGCGCACATGCGCGAGAAGGCCACGATCGTCACGTCGCGGCCGGGACGCAGCACCCCGGCGCGCCCGATCGGCACGGTGCGCTCCGGGTCGGTCGGGACCGCGCCGCGCTGCCCGTAGAGAATCTCGTTCTCCAGGAAGATGACGGGATTCGGGTTGCGGATGGCGGCCTTGAGCAGCCCCTTCGCATCCGCGGCGGAAAACGGCGACACGACCGTCAGGCCCGGAATGTGCGCATACCAGCTCGCATAGCATTGCGAATGCTGCGCGGCGACACGGGCGGCCGCCCCGTTCGGCCCCCGGAAGACGATCGGGCAGCCCATCTGGCCGCCGGACATGTAGAGCGTCTTGGCGGCGGAGTTGACGATCTGGTCGATGGCCTGCATCGCGAAGTTGAAGGTCATGAACTCGACCACGGGGCGCAGTCCGCCGAAGGCCGCGCCGACACCCAGGCCGGCGAAACCGTGTTCGGTAATCGGCGTGTCGCGGACGCGGCGGGGCCCGAACTCCGCCAGCAGGCCCTGCGTCACCTTGTACGCGCCTTCATATTCGGCGACTTCCTCGCCCATCACGAACACCGCCTCGTCGCGGCGCATTTCCTCGGCCATGGCGTCCCGGAGCGCCTCGCGGACGGTCATCTCGACCGTCTCGCCCCGGTAATCGACCTCGGGTGCGGGCTTCGACGCTTCCCGACTCGGCTTGGCCGGAGGCGGCGCCTTCGCGACCGGACGGGGCGCCTCGGCAACCGGCGCAGCCTCCGCGCTCTCGCCCTCGGCCTTCAACCACAGGATCGTCGCATTGACCTCGATGCCTTCCGTGCCTTCCGGGACGGCAAGGCTGGCGACGATGCCTTCGTCCACCGCTTCGACTTCCATGGTCGCCTTGTCGGTCTCGATCTCCGCCAGCACGTCGCCGGGACTGACCCGGTCGCCCTCGGAGACGAGCCATCTGGCGAGCGTCCCTTCCGTCATGGTCGGCGACAAGGCCGGCATGGTTACGGCGACAGGCATGGCGTCACGCCTCCAGAAGGACGTCCGTGTAGAGCTCGGACGGGTCGGGCTCGGGGCTTTGCTCGGCGAACTGCGCCGCGTCGGACACGATTTCGCGCACCTCCGCGTCGATCGCCTTCAGCGCGTCGGCGCCGGCGTGGCCTTCGCTCTCCAGCACATGGCGCAGCCGCTCGATGGGGTCCCGGTCGCGGCGCATCCGGTTGACCTCCTCGCGCGTGCGGTATTTCGCCGGATCGGACATGGAATGCCCGCGGTAGCGATAGGTTTCCATCTCCAGAATGGCCGGCCGGCCGGCGCGCGCCTCCGCCACCGCCTCGCTTGCGGCCGCATGCACGGCGCGCACGTCCATGCCGTCCACCAGCCGTCCGGGGATGCCGAAGCCGCCGCCGCGCGCATGGAGGCCGGAGCCGGCCGCGGCCCGCGATACCGCCGTGCCCATGCCGTACTTGTTGTTTTCTATGACGAACAGCACCGGCAGCTCCCAGAGCGCCGCAAGATTGAGCGACTCGTAGACCTGCCCCTGGTTCGCCGCGCCGTCGCCGAAATAGACCACCGAGACGCCGTCTTCGCCCTTGTAGCGGTGCGAGAAGCCCAGGCCGACGCCAAGGGGCACCTGCGCGGCGACGATCCCGTGTCCGCCGAAGAAGTTCTTCTCCCGCGAGAACATGTGCATCGACCCGCCCTTGCCGCGGGAATAGCCGCCCTCGCGGCCGGTAAGCTCCGCCATGACGCCGCGCGCGTCCATGCCGGCCGCCAGCATGTGGCCGTGGTCCCGGTAGCCGGTGACGACCGAGTCCCGCTCGCCGAGGCAGGCCTGGATGCCGACGACCACCGCCTCCTGGCCGATATAGAGGTGGCAGAACCCGCCGATCAGGCCCATGCCGTACATCTGGCCCGCCCGCTCCTCGAAACGGCGGATCAGCAGCATGTCGCGATACCAGCTCAGCAACCGGCCGGAATCCGGCGCGGCGCCGTTGGCGGCCGCGCGCCCGTTCCGCTTTGCGGATGCGCCGGCCCGTTTCTTCGACGACTGCCTGCTCATGTCCGGCCTCTATGGTCCTGGAAACCCGTTCAGCCCGCTTCCGCGTCCAGCAGAATGACGATTTCGTCCGGCCGCCCGACATGCAGGAGCGCGCGAACATATTCGTCGAGCAGGTCGGCGTCGGCCGGGTCCTGTTTAAGCTGGGCGGCGCGCAATTCAAGCCGGCGGCGGTGCGCGCTCAACACGTCGTGCTGGGCCTGCACCTCGGTAATGCGGCGCTCGATCTCGATCAGCGACAGCGCGCCGCGCTCTCCGACAAGAGCGTGATAGCCGAAGTAAACGGCAATGCAGGCAGCCGCCACCGGCCCCACCGCCAGCCGCAACAACCGCTGCACTTCGCTGCGTGTCGACATGACGCCGGAAGGAAACACGATGCGCCGGCCGGGTCAATCCGGTGCGGCGCGGCGCCCGCGAGTTTCCGGCGGGGAAGGAGTCGTCCGAACGACCGATCCCGCCATCTGCAGCTCTATCGCCGACCCGCCGCGCGGAGACGATCTCGACCGGCGCATGGCGGAGGCCGTTCGGGAAGCGGAGCCGCCTTGCCTCCGCACCGGCCGCCGCCGCATACTGCCGGTCGTGTTCGGGTAGCGTATCCGGGATCATGCTCGCCCTTCCGAACCTGCTCAGCCTGTCGAGGATCGCGGCTTTGCTGCCGCTGGCGCTTCTGCTCGCAGCCGGACAGAACTGGTGGGCTGCGGTCCTTTTCGCGCTCGCGGCTGCGACGGACCTGCTGGACGGCTATCTGGCCCGGCGGCAGGGCAGGGTCACCGCGTTCGGCGCCGCGCTCGATCCGATTGCCGACAAGGTGCTCGTGGCGGGAACGGTGTTGCTGCTGGCCGGGCTCGGCGCTCTCGGCCTGTGGGGCACGCTGGCCGGGCTGCTGATCCTCGTGCGGGAACTCGCCGTTTCCGGCCTGCGCGAGGCAACGGGAGTGGGCGGGCTTCCGGTCACCCGCGCCGCGAAATACAAGTCGGCGGCGCAGATGGCGGCCTTGACACTGCTGATCGCAGCCCGCGAACTGCCGCCGCCGGCTCACGAGGCCGGGGTCATCCTGCTCTGGGCGGCAGCCGCGCTCACCCTCTGGACGGGCGCGGGCTATGTCCGCAAGGCGTTGGGCGCGCTCGAATGAAGATACTCGGAATCGCGGGCTGGAGCGGCAGCGGCAAGACCACGCTCGTCCTGAAGCTCATTCCGGCGCTGCTGCAGCGCGGGGTTGCGGTCTCGACCGTCAAGCACGCGCACCACAATTTCGATGTCGACAAACCCGGAAAGGACTCCTGGGAGCACCGCCGGGCGGGCGCCCGCGAGGTGCTGGTGGCGTCCGGCCGGCGCTGGGCGCTGATGCGCGAGCTGCGCGGCGAAGCCGAGCCGACGCTGGCGGACCTGCTCGACCGGCTCGCGCCCGTGGATCTGGTCCTGGTCGAAGGATACAAGCGCGAACCCCATCCCAAGCTGGTGGTGCACCGCGCGGCGGTCACCGGCCCGCCGCTCTGGCCGGACGACCCGAATGCCGTCGCCGTCGCCTGCGACAGGGAGACCGCTGACGCGGTCAGGGCGGACGGCCTGCCGGCTCTCGATCTTGACGATGCAGGGGCAATCGCCGATTTCATTGCCGACTGGCTGGAGTTGCACGCGTGAAAATCCTCTATTTCGCCTGGCTGCGCGACAAGGCCGGCATGTCGGAATGCGATGTCTCGCCGCCGCCCGGTATCGCGACGGTCGGCCAGTTGATCGACTGGCTGGCGGCCGGGGACGACCGGCAGGCGGAGGTCTTCGCCGACCGTTCGGTGGTGCGCTTCGCGGTCAACCAGGACTTCGCCGAAGCCGACACCCCCGTCGGCCCCGGCGACGAGGTGGCCTTCTTTCCCCCGGTTACCGGAGGCTGACGCGATGATCCGGGTCCAGCGCGAGGCGTTCGATGTCGGGCGCGAGATCGCGGCGCTTACCGCCGGCAATACCCGCATCGGCGGCGTCGCCAGCTTCGTCGGGCTGGTGCGCGACCTGGGCGGGCTGCGCTCCATGACGCTGGAGCATTATGCCGGCATGACGGAACGCCAGCTGGAGAAAATCGACGCCGAGGCCCATCGGCGCTGGCCGCTGGAGGCGTCATTGATCGTCCATCGCTACGGCCGGCTGGAGCCGGGCGAGCCCATCGTGCTGACGATCACCGCCTCGGCCCACCGCCAGGCCGCCTTCGACAGCTGCAATTTCCTGATGGACTGGCTCAAGACCGAAGCGCCCTTCTGGAAGCGCGAGGAAGGCGCGGACGGCGAACGCTGGGTCGCCGCCCGCACGGACGACGACGAAGCGCGCGAACGCTGGCGGGAGACGGGTTGAAGCCTCACTCGTAGGTGGCGGTAGCGATCGTCCCCAGATTGCCTTCGGGCGTCACCGACCAGAGCGTCTGGCTGTTGCCGTCGTCGCCCGGCTTGCCGGCGACATGGAAGGGAGCGGTGTCGAACAGCGGCGCGCGGGCCTGGAAGTCGTAGCGGGCGACGCGCCGCCCCGGCATCTCGGCCATGCCGAGCTCCAGCATGTGGGTCGTGGTCAGCGGCCCGTGGACGATCAGGCCCGGATAGCCCTCCACCTCCGTCACATATTTGCGGTCATAGTGGATGCGGTGGCCGTTGAAGGTGATCGCCGAATAGCGGAACAGCATCACCGGGTCCGGCTCGATCTCGCGGATGAAGGCGTGGTCCCTGGGCGCATTGCCCGTCCTGCCGCTGTTGCCCCGGCTGTCTCCGGCGTCGGCCGGCGGGTTGTCGCGATAGACGATGTCATGCTCTTCCTCGATGCAGAGGCCGCGCGGGCTCTCGATCCCGTAGGCAACGGTGACGATGACCAGCATGCCGGTGCGCCCGTCCTTGATCGCCACGTCCTTGATCCGCCCCTTGCGGACGATCTCCTCGCCGATCAGCACATCCTGCCGGTAGGTCGTGCGGCAGCCGCCGAACATGCGCCGCGGCAGGGGCGTGGGCGGCAGGAAGCCGCCGCGCTCGGGATGGCCGTCCGCGCCGATGCCGGAGGCCGGCACGCGGGGGTAGAAGTAGCACCAGTGGCCCATCGGCCCGATGGGGTCGCCCATCTGCGGCACGTCCGGCTTGTCGAGCAGCGCGGCGAGGCCGTGGATCTGCATCGGCGAGGCGAAATCGCGGCTTTCCTCGGTATTGCCGATGGCGTCGCGCAGATATTCCAGGTCCGCGGCAGTGTGGGTCATGGCGAGAATTCCTCCCGGATCAGGGCGCCGTGTTCGTCCACCTCCGGGATCGGCCCGTATTCCCGAGGCTCTCCATCGAAATAGACCGCCGGCGCGACATGGCTGACGGGCCCGCCGGGCGTCCCGACCTCCGCGCGGCGCAAGGCCGGGTGCTCCGAGAGGTCGGCCACCGTGTTCACGCTGCCGAACGCGACATCGGCCGCTGCCAGCCGGGCGCGCAGGGTCTCGCGGTCGAGCGCGCCCAATATCCCCTCCAGCACCGCCTCGACCTCCTCGCGGTTCTCGACCCGGGCCACCTGGGTCGCGTATTTCGGCGCCGTGGCGAGGTCCGGCCGCTCCAGCACCGTCCCGGCGAAGCGCCGCCATTCGCGGTCGTTCTGGCAGGCGATCATCACCCGGTGGCCGTCGGAGGTCTCGAAGGCGCCGTAAGGCACCAGCGCCGGGTGGCGGAGCGCCATGCGCGGCCATGTCCGGCCGGCATATTCGTGCCACATCAGCGGCGCCGACATCCAGTCCGCCATCGAGGCGAACAGCGAGGCCTTGATCGCGGAACCCCTGCCGTCGATGCCGCGCTTGATGAGCGCCTCCAGCACGGCGGCATGGCTGAACATGCCGGTGGCGATATCGCAGGCCGAGACCCCGATCCGTCCGGGCTCCGCCTCCGATCCCGTCACCGACGCCACGCCGCTTTCCGCCTGCACGAGCATGTCGTAGGCCTTCATCCGGTCGTAGGGCGGCCCGGTCTCGCCATAGCCGGAAATATCGACGGTGATGAGGCGCGGATAGCGCGCGCGCAACGCGGCCGAGCCGAAGCCCGCGCGTTCGGCGGCGCCCGGCGCCAGGTTCTGCACCCAGACATCGGCGCGCGCCAGGATACGGTGCAGCAGCGCCCGGTCGGCCTCGTCCTTGATGTCGATGACGAGCGACTGCTTGCCCCGGTTCAGATAGACGAAATAGGTGGAGCTGCCGCGCACATAGTTGTCGTAGCCGCGCGCGAAATCGCCTTCCCTGCGTTCGAGCTTGATGACGCGCGCGCCGGCGTCCGCCAGCCGCGCCGTCAGGAACGGCGCGGCGACGGCCTGCTCCAGGCTCACCACCAGCAGCCCCTCAAGCGGTCGGTTCATCTCGGCCTAGTGTCCTGGAATTGAAGTGCGTCGCATTGCAATACGGCCGGCCCGGCGGCCCTGTCCCGTCATGCCCTCATATCGTCATGCCCGGACTTGTTCCGGGCATGACGAAAGCGTATCCGGCGCTCCGGATCGAACCGAGACGAATTTCGAAAACACCACACTAGCGCCCCCATCTCTTGTGCTGTTTGACGTTCCGGGCCGTGAGCGTGCCGCAGATGCCGTCGCCGGTGTAGCGCTTGCCGATGCCGGTCACCCGGTGGGCCTTGCAGCTTTCCACGACCCGTCCGCCATCCCGCCAATCGCAGGTTGCGGCCACGCCCTGCGCCCATTCGTACGTGCCCCGGCCGTGGAACCGGCCGTCGCGGAACTGTCCCATATAACGGTCCCCGTTGGCGCGGACATACATGCCGCACCCCTGATATCCCCGGCTGTCGAACTCGCCGTCGCCGCCGTACACGTCCCCGTTCGACAGATACATCGTGCCGCGCCCCCGGATCTCGCCGTCCGCGAACGCGCCCTCATACCGGTCTCCGTTGGCGAAGGTGAGCACACCCTGACCGTGCGGTTTGCCGTCCTTGTGCGGCCCTTCATATTTCGCATCTTCGCCGCCCCCGGCAACCGCGGCACCGGCCGTATCCCGTTCCTCCCGTCCGCGCTTCGTTTCGCCCGTGCCGCCCGCGGCCGTCGGTTCTCCCGCCGGAGCCGGCAGCGACGAGCGCCAGGCCGCCGTGCGGAAACAGACGGCCCTCGCCCGTTCCGGCGTCTCCCCGTCCGCCCGGTGCTCGACGCAGCTTCCCTCGACCGCCGCGTCCTCGCGCCACTCGCAGGTCTTCATCAGGCCGTCGGGCCAGGCGTAGCTGCCCAGGCCGTGGAACCGGTCGCGCTGGAATTCGCCGGCGTAATACTCCCCGTTGGGCCAGACATAGGCGCCGCAACCGTGAAACTCATCGTTGCGCACATCGCCGACATACCGCTTGCCGTCGGCCATCGTCCATTTGCCGAACCCGTAGAATTTACCGTCCCTGAAGTCCCCCTCGTAACGCTCGCCGTCGGGACGGGTGTATATGCCCCTGCCATGAAACGTCCCGTCGCGGACTTCCCCGGCGTACCGGTCGCCGTCCGCCATCGACCAGACTCCCGTCCCGTAGAATTTACCGTCCCTGAAATCCCCCTCGTAGCGCTCGCCGTCCGGCCACAGATAGGTCCCGTAGCCATGGAACTTTCCGTTCCTGAATGCGCCGATATAGCGGTGCCCGGCCGGAGAACGCCATTCGCCCTCTCCATGCGCGACGCCGCGGCGGCGCCCGCCCTTGTATGACGGCGCCCCCACACCGTCCCCGCGCACGGCTTCGGGTTGCGGCGGTTTTATTTCCACACCGGTCCCGCGGGCTGCTTGCGGCGCGGGCCGGGGTATCGGGACAGCGAATTTCGCCCGGCGCGCCGGCTTGGGCGCAGCGACCGGGGGCGCCTCGATTTTCTCCGGCTCCAGGGCAATTGCAGTCGGGATCCGGGCCTGCCGGCCGCGGTCGATCTGCCTGGTGCCGGGATCGTATGTCCGCTTCGGAGCGACCTTGTCCGGCTTCTTCTCCACCGGCGCCTTCTTTCCCTGAAGCAAGGCGCGGACACTGACTTCGAACTTCTGGAAGTCGGACTCCAGCTTGCGCATGGGTCCGCAGGAGGACAGCGCCAGGGCCGCGGCGCAGGCAATCACGATCCTGAACAACCGGCTCTTCATGGGACCGCCTGCGCCGCCTCCTGCGCATAGCTCTAACTGCGGGGTCCGGGAGCCGTCAAGCGGCGCCGGTACAGCCGATACTCTGTACAGGAGAACAAAAGTGGAAACAATACGGCAAAACGGACGCCGCATGCTGTTTGGGCGTCGGCGACTACCGGGATCCGGAGATGGAATAAATTCCACTCTCGCGGACCGGCCCCGTGAATTACGCCGCGGGGCTAAAGGAACCGCGCGCTTTCGCCGGCGGTCACCCGGAAGCGGCCCGGAGGCGGGTGAGCGCATGGAGGGCGTCGAGCACGGGGGTTTCGACGCCGGCCATGCCGCCCAGTTCGCGCACCGCGCCCAGGGTCGGGGCGAGCTCCGGCGGGCGGCCGCGCTCGATGTCCTGCAGCAGGGACGGCCGGTGGGTGTCGAAGGCCGCCGTCTTGTCGATGCGGTCCTCCGTCAAGATCGGGATTTCCACCCCGAATGCGCGCGCCACCGCCTTGCATTCCTCCATCGCCTCGCGGATCGCCTTGCGCGCGCCCTCGTCCCGCGCCGCCTCGCCGACCGACGCGCAGGCGAGCGCGGCGACCGGCGCGACGGAGACATTGGCCAGCAGCTTGAGCCAGATATCGGTGCGGATATCGGCGCTGACCTCGACCCCGACGCCGGCGCGCCGCAGGATGCCGGCAAGCGCTGCGACCCGGGGCGAGTCGCTGCCATCCGGCTCGCCCATCCGGTATTCCGCCCCGCCCGTGTGGTGAACGACGCCGGGGGACGAGACCTCGGCGGCGACGAAGGTGATGCAGCCGACGGCGCGCCCGGGTCCGATCGCCGACCAGATGCGTCCGCCCGGGTCCACGCTCTCGATACGCCGGTCGCCCCGGCCGTGGAAATACCAGTAAGGCAGCCCGTTCATGGCGGTCACAACCGCCGTGTCCGGCCCGAGCAGCGCCGACACGCCCTCCAGCGCCGCGGGAAGCTGGTGGCTCTTCAGCGTGATGAAGACCGCGTCCTGCCGGCCCAGTTCCGCCGCATCGGCGCTCGCCCGCACCCGGACCCTGCGCTCGCCCATGCGAAGCCCGCGTTCGCGGATCGCATCGAGATGCAGGCCGCGTGCGACGACCGAAATGTCGGCGTCCGCGCCTGCCAGCGAAACCGCCAGATGGCCGCCGATGGCGCCCGCGCCGTAAACCGCAATCCGCATGGAGGCTCCCTCTCCGCGCTCGCGGAAAGGTCTACGGCCGTTCGGCGCCTCCCTTCAACCGGGGCGCGTCGGCTCGGCTGTGAAATGGGGCACATAGTCCCGGTTGTGCCTGAGGAGCCGCTCGTCGGTGCCGAGCGCATAATGCTTCGACATGTCCGGGCTGTAGCGGCTGGCGGCGGGCGTGCGCCCGATGGCCTCCGCCATGGCGCGGACATGGTGCGGGCCGGTGCCGCAGCAGCCGCCGAAATAGCGCACGCCCAGCTCGTGGCATTGGCGCGCGAAATCTCCCATCTCGTAACGGGTGCACTGGAAGGGATCGAGCCCGACCGGGAAGCTGAGGCCGCCGGGGAGCGCCTCGGGAAACGGCATGGCGTTGTCCACCAGCGCGCCGAACGCCGGCTGCAGGGCGGTGGTCCGGTAGGCGACCGCCCAGGTGCAGAGCCGCGCCGGGTCCACCTCTTCGGCGGCCTCGCGGAGGAGCGGCAACATGGTCGCCGGCCCCCGGTGGCAGTTGAAGCCGACCAGGTGCGCGCCCTCGTCCAGGCAGATGCGGCAGGCTTCGGCCAGCGAGCCGTCGAAGTCCCGAAGCCTGCCCGAGCGGTGGATCGCGAAGCCGAGCACCAGCGGCAACCCCGCCCGGTTGCAGACGTCGATGGCGATCTTCGCTTCGCCCAGATGCGAGATCGTTTCGCAGACGATGTAATCGACGCCCTCCTCCACGGCCCAGCCGATCTGCTCCTCGAACATGGCGCGCGCGGTCGCGTCCGTCGCCGGGTCGTCGGGGTCGTATACCAAGGGTCACTGTTTAGAACCCATTGGCCCATTTTCGTGTACCGATAGAGGCGATCCGTTCTGGCTGTGAAACGAGATTGTTCCAGGCATTGCAGCAGTGATCGAGGATATCGTCGTAGTTCTGGAAGACGCGGT
>JAJDYL010000033.1 GCA_022825195.1 Alphaproteobacteria bacterium | reverse complement strand
ACCGCGTCTTCCAGAACTACGACGATATCCTCGATCACTGCTGCAATGCCTGGAACAATCTCGTTTCACAGCCAGAACGGATCGCCTCTATCGGTACACGAAAATGGGCCAATGGGTTCTAAACAGTGACCCTTGGTATGACCCAGGCCTCGCGCCCCCGCCCATCGGCAATGGTGAAGAGTGGAGTGAATGCAGCTCAGGTCATTGCGGGCAGTAAGGCCGTAGAGGTGGAAATAGAGCGCGTTTAGCTTCGCGCGCAGCATGAGCCGCCGGCGCGGGCCCCGGGGAAGGGCGGTAGCATCTCGCCGACCCCAACCAGACGGCCTAGGGCCCTGTCAGAACGAGGCGCTCCAGCTGGAAAGCAGGATCACTTCGGCGTCCGCGCCATTGCCATGACCGGGCTCGCTAGAGAGGGTTGTGCCCAGGCGAAACTCTCCCAAGTCCGTCGGCTGCCACCAGTACAGCGCCCAATCGCTCTGGCGGCTTCCAGGCTCGACGTCCACCGTTACCCTGTCCCGAACTACCCGGCCCGCCTTCGTTCGCCCCGAAGGAAACGCTAACCGCGCGCGGCCGCCCTCGACGCGGAGCGGCTGCGACAGCGACACACGAAACGCGCCGCCATTGGCGACCGGCCTTGTCGCCTGCAGGGCGAAGGCGCTGGTTGAGAGCGGTGAGATCGACTCGAACACGCCGCCCCGCGCCCTGGCGCGGATTACGCCAATTTCCGCGTTGCCACTGACACGCCATCCACCGAGGTCCAAGTCCGCCTGGACGCCAGCGAATGCCGCATTGCCCTTGAGGCTCCCGAAGGCGCCTTTGGACACGGTCCCGAGCAGCGAACGCCGTTCGCCCAGCCAGCCGGCGCGGACACCGAGCACAGAGTCGGGCGGGCGCCAGGCCAGCGCCGCACCGCTCGCGGGCTCCTGCCCGGCCATGCCTTCCGTGGTCAGTGCACTCGCGGTCAGGCCGGCCGCCACCGGAACGGTTGCCGTGAGGCTGCGCTCCAAGAGCGCGAAGTGGCTGGCGCTTGCGGCTGCCGAGGCCCCGGATTTCGTCAGGTGCAAGGCGGGCGGCGCGCCCTCGGCCTCGGCGGGAAATTCCAGCAAAGGGATGCGAACAGCACCTGCGGGAGAGCCCGGCGTTGCCACCGATACCTGTTGAAACTCCCGAAGCCGCTCCGACAGCCGGGGGCCCCCAGCCTCCGTCGAAAGGCCGCCGAATTGGTACCAGAAGGGCGCTCCGAGGGTGTCGAACGCCGCGATTTCGCGGGTTCCGAGCGATGAGACCAGGCCATTGCCGAAGGCGGCGCCGAGTTGCAGGCCGGTTTCGCGAAGCATGGCTCCGGAGCCGTCGACATGAAGGCCGGCCACCACCACCGGTTCGCCCACCGGTGACGTCGCAGCGCCCAGGTCCATGAGCCCCTGTCCGTAGACCGCAGAATCAGCATAGACACCGCTCCGGTCAGCCGTCTCCAGAATGCGCGCAACCAGGTCCGTGTTGGGGAGTTGGTCGCGGAAGAATTGCTTCATCAGCGCAAGGCCGCCGGTCACCATGGGAGCGGCGAAGGACGTACCACTTGCACGAATGGTACCCCGGACCCCATCGACTCCCCGATGGGGACCGAAATAGGACGCCACTATATCCTCGCCCGGGGCGGCCAGGCAGTAATCTGCCGCGGTGCCGCACCGGTTGGAGAAACCGGTGATCCCGCCGTCCTCGTTTATCGCCACGACGGCAACCGTATGGGGCTGCAGTTCCGGGAAGCGTGTGGCCAGACCCGCCAGCAGGTTGACCGAACTCGCCTGTACCTTGTCATCGACGCACTCAGGCAACTCTGGGGCGCATTCGTCGCCGTTTCTGTTCCCTGCAGCCCAGACGAAGACGAGTTTCTCTTCCGAGTTTTCTTGCGCCATGACGGCGACCATCGACCGGTAGGGCTCGCGAAGAATCTCTTGGCTGTAGTTCTCGATAATTCCGTCGACACCCAGGCTCAGGTTCAGGAAATCGATGCGTCGGGACCCGTCGCGCCACTCGAGTATCTTGCCGATGATGTCGGCGAAAAATTCTCCGTTCGACTGCAGACGTTCGACCGGAATAGGCGTGTAGGTCTCGTTGCCTCTGCCGAGCGGAATCGCGAAGACCGCGAGGTCGGCGCCCCATGCGACACCCGATGCGTCTGTCTCGAAGCTCGGGGATTCCTCCCCAGCGATGACGCTCGCCACTGCCGTGCCGTGCGAGAATTCGCGTCCGTCTTCATCCGTGGCATCCGGGAAGATCCTCTCGAAGACCGCCTTGTTCCTGAACGCAGCACTGGCGCTGTCGATGCCCGTATCCAGAACGCCGACGGTCACGCCGTCGCCCGGTTTCGCGTCGGGACCGAGCCGCAATGCCAGATTCGCATAGGCCCGATCGGCGCCAATGACCTCCAGGCCCCACTGGTTCCGGAAACTCGGCGTTCCCACATATTCGCCCGCAACTTCAGCGGCCAACGCCTCGTATTCAGACTCGGACACGCAACCCTGGTCACTGGTCTCCACACACGGCTCCGGCGACACCGGTGGCAGCACCGATATTGCAGGCGACGGGGAGTTCAAGGTTTCGACGCCTCCCCTCGAGCCACCCCCTCCGCCTCCACAACCGGTGCCGGCGAAAAGGATCCAAACAACGAGCAAGCAGGATAGCGCCCTCATGGCTACTGTCTCCTCCGCCTTCTTCGGCGAGCCTTGGAGCTACAACTGCCGCCGACAGCGCGCCCCGTGCTCATCACGCCAGTTCTTTGGCTATCTTCCCGCATCGGACCGAACCTTTCGGCTCATACCGCTTCGCTGCCATCAGCGTGACCTCCGCCGTTTCCCTGCCGCCTGTCACTCGTAACCGGATCGCCAACGAACCAAGCCCCGTTCCTTCTTGCGAGGGAACGGACTCGAAACAACAGGCTGCGCCCAGTATGCCAGAACCGCATCCTCAACCCGGCGCCAACTGCATGAACGACGTCGCCGTCCGCCGTGATCTTCGGCGTGCCGCCCTCCGTCAACAAGGCCGTCAGACGCGTCCCGTCCTGCACCTCAATCGTGCCCGCGGAACCGAGGTTCATGTGGCCCGTGATTACAAGACCCCCTTCCATCACCCGGATCCTGCTGCCATCGAACATCGAATCCCCATCGAGTGTGAAGCCGCCCGGACACGTCTTGTCCAGACTTCCCAGGTTGGTCAGATTGCCATCCAGGCGGGAAGCCCTCGTGACATCCAGGACCAGCGTGTCCGTGCCTGCGCCCAAATCGATGTCGCCCACCATATTCATCGCATACTCCACTCTCACGGTGTCGTTGTCGCCACCCATCGTGACATCGCCGCTCAAGCGAAAGTGCGCCCCAAGGGCCTATGAACTGCGCTTGCAGGGACTCAAGTGGAGGACGGTCGCCAAGCCTTGCGGCTACCCCAGTGCCCACCGGGCACGACAGTGCGCTAGACTTCACGCGCATCGCAACGGATCGTCCCTACCGACACCGGGCTGACCTTCGGCATCTTCCGCCGCCTGTCCCTTCATTTCTTATTCGTATCGACAACAATGCAAATAACCGTCTGCTCGAACAAAACACGCATGGCCTATTTCCCAGTGTTGACGACCCGTCAAATACTTAGGAATCCGCAGGCAAGGCCATATTCCTGAAACACTGCATTCTTGCTAACGACGATCTCGACCATCTTTCACCTTGAACATTGTGCTGTAAACTGCCCGTGTTCGCCGGTAATGCGGTCGTCCTTCAGGTTCCATCAGGATGGCCACCCCCCAACAGAGTCTTGTAGATACGATCGGCCTCTTCCTCCGACAGATCGTGCCTCAAAGCAGTCAGCGCCTTTTCCAAAAGGCCGGTCGCCAGCATGCTCACTTGCGTGCGAGGGTCGAGCCCAATGGACTTGTCTTCAAACAGCTGGTCATGTGCTTGCACGGCCGCAATCGCCTTTGGCAAGAACGCGCGGCCGTCCTCCGTCAGTTGCGTCCGGCCCATTTCCTCCGGGTTGGGCGGGACCCGCCTTTGAAGCAACCGCTTGCCAATGACCCTTTCCAGCCTGCCGATTTGGAGCCGAACGCTATCTTGGGAAATGTTCAGACAGCGAGCGGTTTTCGCGGAGCTTTTCTTCTCGACCATAACAAGAAATGTCCGCAGATATTTCATGTTCACATGGGACATGGTACACTTTCCTCCCCTTCACTCTGTGAAAATTCCTGTCGTTCCAGGCCATCATTCTAACCCCGGATTTCTTACCGGTTCAGGCGTATCGAGGCTCCGATGCCGACAGAGTGTAGCCCGGCTTCGATACGATTTGCACGGCTGAAGGGCCGAGACGTTGTGGCTGATTTTGGCGGAGGTGCGATGCTTTCGGACGCTGGCGCGCTGCCCTTTGGGGCAGTTGACCGCGGGCGACCAGCCTTGTGGGTCAGATTTCAGGTTGCCTGCCGTGCGAGGAAATCGCCTGGCTGCACATTGTTCTGGTCCCACAGACCCGCCCAGACGGCGGACAGCAGGCCAGCATAGTCCGGTTGCGGCCGTTGACCGAATGTAACAAGATAGAAATCGGGGACCTGCGATGGTACGAGGTTCACGATGGCATGCTGACTCTTGTCGACAACACGACGTGATCGAAAGCCGTTCCGCTCGACAGCCGGACCCGCGCGACTATCAATCGGCAACTGCACAACGGAAGTCCTTTCACGATTCTCTCTCCGCTCAACCCTGCCCGTACGCGTTGTCCCGACCTTAACGAATGGTCAGCCGGGTTTGTAGCCCATCCCCGGGCTCCTTCCAACCTTGGCTGACCGCCGGAGGGGTGGCCTGCAACACCACCCCTCCGGCACAGCTTGCCATAGCCCCCGTTCCCTTCGTTTTCCTGATACCGCCACGGCAATGGCGTTGCCGGATGCAGGGCTGCGATAAGCGAACCGGTCCGGGCAGCAAGGTCCGGTTCCATCCGACGACGAAACCCGGACGACTGTTGCGTTCCCGGAACAAAGGCCCGGATGCGGTTCGCAGGTTTGGGTCCGTCGGGCGGCATTCCCAATATCTGTAGAGGTGGGTCCAGCGGTCACGGGATTGCGGTGTTAGCGGCAACTCCCTGCGGCAGGCGCCCTTCCACCGCCTGTCACCGGCTCACCGCGTCGCACAATGGGGATTATGAGAAATACCCTGTTTGCGACCTCCGCACTGGCCTTCGCGGCGGTCTTCGCCGCGGGATCGGTCCTGGCGGCGGACGCGAAGAAAGAAGACGAAGCAGTCGAGAAGGCCGAAGCCACCGAAATGGCCGAAGCTCCCAAGGAGGAGATGGCCGAAGAGGCGATGGCCGAGGAGGAGATGGTCGAGGAGGCGCCGCCTCCGAAGTTGGCCCTCACCATCGGCGGCTACATGGAGCAGTGGGTCGGCATGGCCGATGTCGACGCCAGCGGCGTTGACGGCGGGATCGCCCAGAACTCGGACAGCGAGATCCACTTCAGGGGCGCGCTGGAGGCCGACAACGGCCTGA
>JAJDYL010000084.1 GCA_022825195.1 Alphaproteobacteria bacterium | reverse complement strand
CCGCGTCTTCCAGAACTACGACGATATCCTCGATCACTGCTGCAATGCCTGGAACAATCTCGTTTCACAGCCAGAACGGATCGCCTCTATCGGTACACGAAAATGGGCCAATGGGTTCTAAACAGTGACCCTTGGTATTACGCCAACCCGGAGCACGAGCAGCGCATCGGGGCGCTGCTGGAGATGGCGCTGCCGGATGTCACGGTCACGCTTTCGAGCGAGGTCTGCCCCGAGATACGCGAGTATGAGCGCCTCTCGACCGCCTGCGCCAATGCCTATGTGCAACCTCGCTTGGCCCGTTACCTGTCCGCCCTGGACGGGGCGCTGAAGGCGCTCGGGCTTTCCTGCCCGTTCATGTTGATGACCTCGGGCGGCGGCTTGACCGATCTCGAAACGGCCGTCCGCTTCCCGGTGCGGCTGGTGGAATCGGGGCCTGCCGGCGGGGCCGTGCTGGCGGCGTGGATTGCGCGCCAGCGGGGCCTGGACCGGGTTCTCTCCTTCGACATGGGCGGGACCACGGCCAAGCTCTGCCTGATCGACGATTGCAGGCCGCAGACGACCCGCAGTTTCGAGGTCGCGCGGGCCTGGCGAAACCTCAAGGGGAGCGGCCTGCCATTGCGAATCCCGGCAATCGAAATGGTGGAGATCGGGGCCGGCGGGGGCTCGATTGCGGCGGTGGACGGGCTGGGGCGCCTGCGTGTCGGGCCGGAAAGCGCCGGCGCGGACCCCGGTCCGGCCAGCTACGGGCGCGGCGGGAGCGCGGCGACCGTCACCGATGCCGACCTCGTGCTCGGCCGCATCGACGCGAAGGCCTTTGCGGGAGGAAGCGGGCTGGACGAAGGAGCGGGCGCGGCGGCCCTTGGCGGCCAGGTCGCCGGGCCGCTGGAGATGACGCAGCCGCTCGCGGCCTATGCCGTCTCGGAGGTGGTGGATGAAAACATGGCCAATGCCGCGCGCGTCCATGCCGTCGAATGGGGCAAGGACATCCGTGCGCGCACCATGATCGCGTTCGGCGGCGCGGCGCCGCTGCATGCCGCCCGGCTTGCCGAGAAGCTGGAGCTCGATGCGGTGGTCGTGCCGCCGCAGGCCGGCGTCGGCTCGGCGGTCGGGTTCCTGCGGGCGCCGGTTTCGTATGAGCTTGCGCGCTCCCGGCACATGCGCCTTTCGGCCTTCGACGGCAACGAGGCCGCCGGGCTGCTCCAAGGAATGGCGTCCGAGGCCCGCGCCGTCGTGGCGCTCGCGGCCGGCGAGGCGGCGGACGGGCTCGACGAGGTTCGCCATCTTTACATGCGCTATGTCGGACAGGGCCACGAGATCGCCGTCAGGCTGCCGGACGGGGGGCTGGGCGATCCCGACCGCCTCAGGCATGCCTTCGAAGCCGCCTACCGGCAGCTCTACGACCGGGCCATACCCGGCCAGGACCTGGAAGTGCTTTCCTGGACAGTCACCGTGTCGTCCGCTCCGCCTCCGGTGCCGCCGACAGCGGCGCCGGGCAACGACCGGACGGATACTGCGGCGAACGCGCCGTTGTTCGAAAATGGCGGCTTCGTGGACGCGGCCGTGCATCGCAGGGAGGCGCTGGCTGCGGGCGCGTCCGTTCCCGGTCCGGCGCTGATCGTGGAGGACCAGACCACTACGGTCGTGTCCGCTGCGTTCGATGCCCGCATCGAGGCGGACGGGGCCATCCTGCTCACCCGCAAGGACAGGGACACCGGGAGAACCAACCCATGAAAGGCAACCGCAGCGCACTCGACCGCATCGCCCTGCAGATTCAGTGGGACCGGCTGCTCGCCGTCGTCGAAGAGCAGGCGCAGGCGCTGGTGCGCACGGCCTTCTCGCCGGCGGCGCGGGAGTCGGGCGACATTTCCGCCGGCTGCTTCGATCTCAGGGGACGGATGCTGGCCCAGGCGGTCACCGGCACGCCCGGCCACGTGAACACGATGGCGGCCGCGGTCACGCATTTCCTGGACCGGTTCCCGCCGGAGACCATGCGCCCCGGCGACGCCTATGTGACCAACGATCCCTGGATGGGCTCCGGGCACCTCAACGATTTCACCATGGTCTCGCCGACCTTCAGGGCCGGGCGGCCGGTGGCGCTCTTCGCGTGCACGACCCATGTGGTCGATGTCGGCGGCCGCGGCTTCGGGGCGGACGGCCGGCAGGTCTATGAAGAAGGCGTCAACATTCCGCCGACGGCGCTGCGCCGCGAAGGCCGGTTGAACGAGACGCTGATGTCGATCCTGCAGGCCAATGTCCGCAATCCGGTCGAGGTGGAAGGCGACCTGCATTCGCTGGTGGGATGCAACGAGGTCGGCTCCGCGCGGCTCAACGCCATGATGGACGAATTCGACCTGCCGGAACTGGACGATCTGGGCCGGCATATCCTCGACTCCTCCCGCGACGGGATGCTGGCCGAGATCCGCAAGCTGCCCCCTGGCTGCTACCGCAACGAGATGGAGGTGGACGGCTACGACGCGCCCATCCTCCTCCGCGTGTCGGTGACCGTGAGCGCGGACGGCCTCGATATCGACTTCGCCGGCACATCGGGCATGTCCGGCTACGGCATCAATGTGCCGTTCACCTATACGCAGGCTTATGCAAGTTTCGGCGCCCGCTGCGCGGTCGGGCCGAACGTGCCGAACAATGCCGGGTCGCTCGGCACCATCCGGGTGACCGCCCCCGAAGGCTCGATCCTCAATCCGCCCCCTCCGGCGGCGGTGGCGGCCCGGCACGCCACGGGCCATTTCCTGCCCGATGCGGTGCTGGGCGCACTGGCGTCCGTGATTCCCGAGCGCTGTCCCGCGGAAGGGGCCTCGACGCTCTGGAACCCGGTCCTGCTGGGCGGCCACGGGCTGGTGGACGGCGACTATGGCGATGCCGAACCCTTCGCCATCAACATCTTTCATGCCGGCGGCGGCGGCGCCAGGCCCGGCAAGGACGGGCTGGACGCCACGGCCTTCCCGTCCGGCGTGCGCAACACGCCGGTGGAGGTGAACGAGGCCATCGCGCCGCTCATCTTCTGGCGCAAGGAATACCGGCCGGACTCGGGCGGCGCGGGGCGGTTCCGGGGCGGGCTGGGCCAGATCATGGAGATCGGCCATGCGACCGGAGCGCCGTTCGCGGTCTCGCCCATGTTCGATCGCATCGACCATCCGGCGCGCGGGCGGGACGGCGGCGGCGACGGCGCGGCCGGCCGCCTCTACCTGCGCTCCGGCGCGACCCTGCGGGGCAAGGGCCGCCAGACCGTGCCCGCCGGCGACCGGCTGGTGATGGAGATGCCCGGCGGCGGCGGCATGGGCGACCCGGCCGCCCGCGACCCGGAGGTGCGCGCCCGCGACCGCCTCAACGATCTGACGACGGCGGGGGACGGATGACAGCGCGGGAGGCCGGGGGCTATCCTTTGCGCGCCGACGCAAGGAGCGCTCTCCCGTGAGACCCTATTCCGCCGCCGCCGGATGGCGCGAGGAACCGCGCTATCCCGATCCGCTGATCGAAATCCTGGACCCGCGCTTCGAGCGCTACCGCATCTTCAGCGCGGCCGTGGAGCGCCTCTGGACGGGATGCCGCTGGGCGGAAGGGCCGGTCTGGTTCGGCGACGGGCGCTACCTGCTCTGGTCCGACATCCCGAACAACCGCATCCTGAAATGGGAAGAGGAAACCGGGCGGGTCTCCCTCTGGCGCCGGCCGACGGACTTCGCCAACGGCCATACGCGCGACCTGCAGGGCCGGCTCGTGACCTGCGAGCATGGCGGGCGGCGCGTCACGCGGACCGAATATGACGGCAGCGTCACCGTGCTGGCCGACAATTGGCAGGGCAGGCGGCTGAACTCGCCCAACGATGTCGTGGTCAAGTCGGACGGCTCGGTCTGGTTCACGGATCCGCTGTTCGGAATCCTCGGCGACTATGAGGGCCACAGGTCCGAGAGCGAGACGCCGATGGCCGTCTACCGGCTGGACGGCGCAACCGGGGAAATGAGCATCGTCGCCGACGATATCGCAGGGCCGAACGGGCTCTGCTTCTCCCCCGACGAGCGCGTCCTCTACATCGTCGAGTCGCGCGGCGAGCCGACCCGCAAGATCCTCGCCTACGATGTGGGCGAGGGCGGCGCGCTTTCCGGCCGGCGCGTGGCCATCGACGCGGGCCCCGGCGGCACGCCGGACGGGATGCGCGTCGATATCGACGGCAATCTCTGGTGCGGCTGGGGCATGGGGTCGCCCGAGCTCGACGGCGTGATGGTGTTCGCCCCGGACGGCGCGCCTATCGGCCGCATCGCCCTGCCGGAGCGCTGCGCAAATGTCTGCTTCGGCGGTCACAAGCGCAACCGGCTGTTCATGGCCGCCAGCCGGTCGCTCTACGCGGTCTATGTCAACACGCAGGGCGCGCACCACATCTAACCGGCGCGGCCATGCTTGAGGCGCTGGACGGCGTCTCGGCGGCCGGTCTGGCGGTTGCCGGCGTGGCGGCCGTGGTGGGCGGGCTCGTCCGGGGTTTCACCGGCTTTGGCGGGGCGCTGGTCATGGTGCCCGTGCTGAGCCTGGTGCTGGGGCCCGGCGCGGCGCTGGCGGCGGTCTGCGCCTCCGGCGTGCCGGTGATCCTCCAATTGCTGCCGGCGGCGCTGCGCCATGCCGAGCGCGCCTTCGTGCTTCCCTTCGCCGCCGCCGCCTTCGCCGCCGCGCCGGCGGGCACCTGGGTGCTGGTCTCCGTGTCTCCGGCCGCGATGAAGATCGCTATATCGCTCGCCGTGCTCGCCATGACGGCGATGATGGCGTGGGGCTGGCGTTTCCCCGCCCGTGCTGGCAGGGGCTTCATGGCCGCACTCGGCGCGGCGGCCGGCCTCGTCCAGGGCTCGTCGGGCGTCGGCGGGCCGCCGGCCGTCGCCGCCGCGCTGGCGCGGCACGGATCGCCAGAGGTCCAGCGCGGCAACGTCATCGGCGCGGTATCGGCGCTCGGCCTCTGTGCGGCGGTCCCTTACTGGCTGCACGGCCTGTTCACGGTCGAGGCGCTGGCCGTCGCCGGCGTCATCCTGCCCGCCTATATCGGCTCCACATGGGTCGGCATCCGGCTCTTCGCGGGCCGAGGCAAGGCCTGGTACCGACCCGCCGCGCTCGTCGTGCTCGCGGCTGTCGGCCTTGTCACGCTCGCCTTCGCGCTCCGGGACTACTCCCTCGCCGCCGCTTCACTGGCCGCCCAGTAGTTTCCTGAGGCCGCCGACCCGGTCCATGATCCGTAGCTGTTCCAGACCGGAAGGCCGTTGGGTTCGCCCTGCGGCGCCGGTTGTCGAAGACGGTGATCCGGACCGCGGCAGGACGCCCCGATTTCCCGCAGCGATGCGCATGGCTTGCAGGGTCGCGGGACTCAACACCGTTTCGTCGGGCAGGCCCGCGTCGCGCAGAAAGGCCAGATGGGCCCTGCCGGTGCGCGCGCCCCAGATGCCGTCCGCCGGGCCGGGCTTGTAGCCGAGCGCCGCGAGAAGGCGTTGCGTTTCGCGGACCGCATGAGGCGGCGGCGGCTCCGGCGGGGTCTGCGGGGCCTTCCTTGCGGCTACCGTTCCGGAGCCGTCCGCTGTTTCCGTTTCCCGCGATTGCCCGACAGAAACGGGCCGCCAGTTTCGCGCCCGGCTTTGCGCCTCGGCGCGCTCGTCGGGGGTCAGGTCGCGCGTCAGGGCGTTCCGCTCCGCTATCGCTTCCTGCGCACCGCGGCTGGCAGCCAGATTCAACCACATATGGGCCAGCACCCAATCCTGGGGCACGCCTACGCCATCGCGGTAGCGCCGGCCCAACGCCAACATGGACCGTGCATCGCCGCCGGCGGCCGCTTCGCGCCACGCCTCGACGGCGTCGGCGAGCCGGCCCGCCTGCCAGGCGCGGTCTCCGGTTTCGTAATCGGCGGCTCCGGCAGGCATGGCAACGGACAATGCCGCGAGCAGAAACAACGGCGGCAGAGCGGAGCGGGCGATCTTGCGATGCAGGCGCAACCCTGATCCTCCTTCCGGGACGCCGGGCCGGGGACGGTTCCTTTAAGGCCGGGCTCGGGACTAATCTATCCGGTGCGAAGAATCGCCCGCAATGGCGGAGGAGCCGATCGATGCCGGGGAGGCACGAAAGTCCGCGCTACAAGGCGCCGTTGCAGTCGGCCCTGCTGGGGGCGGCCGCGGTGCTTGCGGTCGCGCTGCCGGGCGCCCGGGCGGATGACGACATCGATGCACGGATACGAGGCTTCGCGGCCCATGTGCTGGCGCTGCGCCAGGCCGCCATGGAGGGCGCGGACACCGAAGCCGTGACGCGAATTCCCGGCAGCGGGCCGCGGGAACGGGCCGCCGCTCTCTGGGCCCCGTTCTTCGAGAATGCATCCGTGCTGCTCGGGCGGCTGCAGTCTCCTGCGCCGACCGCGCTCTTCTACAATCCGCTGCTCGATGTGGCGCTGGTGACCTACTGGCGGCAGGAGGAGGACGGCTACCGCGCAGCGGTGCTTCGCGCATTGCCCGGCGAACGGCTGAACGATCCGCGCGCAAGGGCGATTCCGGCCGTGCCCGCCTGGGCGACAGCGTCCGATGGGCCCATAGACGCGTTGGCCGAAACCACCGGTTTCCGGCTGGATGCATTTCGCTACACCGATCCGGCCGAGGCCCGGAAAGGCTGGCGGTTGCGGACGACATTCGCCGCCGATGCCGCCGCCGGCCGGGAAGTCCGGTCGCGTCTCCTGGACCACGCCGTCCGGCGCGCGGGCTGGTACTCGGGGAAAGACGCCTGGCTGGCTCCGACATTGACTGCGATCCAGAAGGCGCTCGCATCCGACGATCCGGCGGCGGTGATTGCAGCGGCCCCGGCAACCGACGATGCGACGGCGGAAGTCATCGCGCGAATGCCGGTCGAGTATGCCGAGGGGTTGTTGCTGGATGAGGTTCTGGTGGCCGGGGATGACGGGCGGCTGTTGTTCGGTTCCTCGCCCGATGACGGCGACATCTACGTTATCGCCCTGTGCCGGCTTGAGGGCGGCATATGCGGACTGCGCCGTATCCTGTTCGTCTCGCTGACCGACTGGGTGCAGCCGGATGCGGATGCATCGCGGACCGAGGGAGGATAGCCCGGTGCGGCGCGCGCTTCCTTCCCTTGCCGCGCTTTGGCTGGCGGCGATTGCGGTGATTTCGGTCGGGCCGGCGCCGGCCGGGGCGTTCAAGGCGGGCGAAGCGTTCGTGGAGGGGCTGGGGAAGACCGCGGCTGCGGTCGGCGAGGCCGAACGGAGAGCCGAGGGGGCCGAACAGGGAAAGGGCGCGGTCGAAAGGGAACTCGACGAAGGGGTCCGCAAGGTCGAAGGGCAGGTGACGGAAAAGGCGGCGGATCTGGTCGAAAAGGGCGTGGCGAAAGGCGGCAGGAAGCTGTGGTCGCTGATCGAAAAGTCGAAGAAGTACGGCAAGACGGCGCGAAAGCTGGCGAAGCGCTGGGGGCCGGCCGCGAAACGGGGGTTGCGCATGGCCGGACCGGCGGGACGGGTCGTGGACGCATGGGACGCGGGCACGGCTGTCGGCGGCGCCATCTACAAGTATGGCGTCGGTCCCATGATCGACGGTTACTTCAGGCGCAAGGGCAGGCGGCAACAGGAGCAGCTCGAAGAGGAGATCCGGGAAATCAGGAAGGAAGCCGAGCTTCGCCGCAAGGTCGACGCGCAGATGGCCGCCCAGGAGAAGCTGGCGCGCGAACTTGCGGAGGAAGAACGGCGGCTCGAAGGCCCGGACCGAGCCGCATCCGGCGATTCCCGGGGCAGCCCGCCCGACGCTGCGACCGCCGGGAAATCCGGCGCATGGTCGACCGGATCCGGCAACCTCGCCTCCGGCGGACTTCTCGGCAATGCCGGCGGTTCTTCCAATCTGGCGACGGCTCTGAATGTGCTCGAAAAGGTTGCGGCCGACCCGAACCTTATGGGGGGCGCCCGCGAAGAGCGGCCGACAACGCCGCCGGCAACAGCTTCCGAACGGCCCGCGGCGGAGCCTGCCGAGCCGCGCCGGCAACAGCCCGGCAACAGCTACGCGACCCGTTCCGGCGGTGTGGGGCAAATTCCGGGCATCGGCGCCATGCCGGCGGGCTGCGGCAGTCCGGCATGCGACGACGCCCTGGAGGTCGTCGGGCCCAAGACCGAACGCACGCTGGCCAGGTTGCAGGCAGGCGGCCTGTCGATTTCGCAGATGCAGGCTCTCAGCAGGGAGACGAACGACTCCGTGATAGAGGCGATGGAAATCTGTGTGGCCAATGAAACCGTACCGGCCTGCAAGGCGCAGCTCCAGCAACTGCTCGGCAACATGCGAAGCCTCCGTCGGAGTCTCGAATAGCCGGCACGCTGTGTCCGTTTCGCATGACGGGCCGGAAGTGGAATCGAAGCGCAGTCCGAAGGGGGAATCTCCATGACCGTCACGATCTGGCACAATCCGCGCTGCAGCAAGTCCCGGCAGACGCTCGCCCTGCTGCGCGAGCGCGGCATCGAACCGCAGATCGTCGAATATCTGAAGACGCCGCCCGCCGCTGGCGAGCTTGAAGCGGTGCTGGACAAGCTCGGCATGGCGCCGCGCGACCTGATGCGCCGCAAGGAAGCGGCCTATCGCGAAGCCGGCCTCGACAATCCGGCGCTCGAACGCAGGCAGCTCGTGGAGGCGATGACCGCCCATCCGGTGTTGATCGAACGACCGGTCGTGCTGGCGGGGGGAAAGGCTGCGCTCGGCCGTCCGCCCGAGAACGTGCTCGGCATCCTCTAACCCGGTCCGGCCGGGGACAGGAACCGGCGGCCCGGACCTTTCCGGAAAGTGCGGGGTCCACCCTTCGGGAAATGTCATGGAATGTCATGTTCCGTCATGGAGGCGTGCTGCAGGGGCTTCCTCCCGGGACGCTGCCCCGATCCTCTTCCCGTCATGCCCGGACGCCCCGTTGCCGGAGGCGCGTCCCTCTCCCGCGCATAATGCGCGCGCGCGTTTCGCGGCGGCGCGCGGGCGCCCGCGGGCGCGAGGCGGCGGGCGGGCCGGCCTCCCGAACCGGCATGGCCTCGCCGGGCGGGAGGACCTCTTGGGAAATGTCATGAATTGTCATGTTCCGTCATGGGCGGGGGCGAAATCCACGCGGTCGAACCAGTCCCCGTCCGCCCGGTCCGGACCGCCCGCCCAGTCCGGGTCCTCGTCGTCATCCTCGTCCCCGGCCCGGTCCTCGTGGCCGCGGCGGGCCTCCGCTTCCCGTTCGAGCCGGCTACGCCTGCGCTCCTCGACCTCCTCCGGCGCCCACGGGTCGTAGATGTCGCCGTAGCCGTGGCGGCGCTGGTAGAGCCAGTCATGCTCAGCCCCGTCGGCCCGGTCGTCGTCTTTCCGGTCCCGGTCGGCCCCGTCCCGGTCGCCGCTGTCCCAGGGGCAGTATTCGTAGGTCCCCGGCTTCGATCTCCCCGAGCTCGTCCTCGTGCGCCACCGGCCAGAGCCGGGCCCGGTTCCCGCCGCCGGACCCGGCCAGCCCGACGATCTCCGCCTGGAAGCGCAGCACCCGCAGCATCAGGTAGGCGGACCCGGCGGCAACGGCCGCGTCCCACGCCTGCTCCAGCCGGGCCAGCAGGATGCGCGCCTCGTCCCGCTCGGTCCGCTTCCACGAGGCGCGGATGCGGCGCAGGCGCTCGATGACATAATACCAAGGGTCACTGTTTAGAACCCATTGGCCCATTTTCGTGTACCGATAGAGGCGATCCGTTCTGGCTGTGAAACGAGATTGTTCCAGGCATTGCAGCAGTGATCGAGGATATCGTCGTAGTTCTGGAAGACGCGGT
>JAJDYL010000007.1 GCA_022825195.1 Alphaproteobacteria bacterium | reverse complement strand
TCGACTTCGCCCGCCTCGTGCGCACCAATCTCATGCACAGAAAGCGCATCGACCGCCTCATCGCACACAACATCCCACCCCCAAAATGCTACAGCCAAACCGCCATTCAATGGACCCAAACCTAAACCGGACAGCAGTGGAACAGGTCCGGGCATGACGGGAAGAAGGCATGAATCTTCAGGCAGCGCGACCGCGGCCCCGGCATGCGCCGGAGCCGCGGTTTCGTCCGCCTCCCGGAGAGGAGGCCGTATGCCTGCGGGCTCTACTTCGCCCACTCGCGCCAGGCCGCGGCGACTTCCTTGGCCTGGTCGCCCATGCCGCGCTCGGCCATGGCCTCCGCCCAGCCTTGCAGCAGGTCGGGCGTGGCGTCCATCCACTTGGCCAGCTCGGAGGCCGGGAACTCCTTGAAGACGCCGCCCGCCTTTTCGATGTTGGCGATGGAGGTGGCCGTGCCGGTCTCCAGCCAGTCGAGATATTCCTGCTGGCTCTTCCTCGCCTGGTCCGCGAAGATTTCCTGAATGTCGGCCGGCAGCTTGTCCCAGGTCCCCTTGCCGATGACGATCAGGTGGCCCGCAATCGTCATGGCGGTGCCGCAGCTGTATTTGCCGGGCTCGTAGAGGCGCAGGCTCTCGACATTGCCGGCGTTCAGGAACGAGTAGTCGATGGTCCCGCGCTGCAGCGCCTCATAGACCTCCGTCGGCTGCACCGTCACCGGGACCGCGCCGATGGCGGCGTGCATCTTCGGCAGGTCCGCGCCGAAGCTGCGGATCTTCTTGCCCTCCAGGCCCTCGACGGTGTCGCAGTTCGGGTCCGGGCCGGTCATGTAGTAGGAGCCCAGCGGCTGCTGGAACAGGTACATGACATTGATCCTGTCGAGCTCCTCCTTGAAGATCGGGAACTCCTGGTAGGACTTGTAAAGAATGTTGATCGCTTCCTTCGGCTCGTCGAAGACGAAGGGGATCTGGCAGGCCTTCCAGAACAGCAGCTGGTCCGGATAGTAGCCGGGCGCGACCGACGCCATGTCGATGGCGCCGCGGCCGGCGAGCGTGGCCACTTCGGGGCCCTTGCCGAGGCCGCCGGCGAAGGTGATCTCGATCTTCACCCGGCCGTTCGTGCGCTCCTCGATCTTCTGGGCGAAGTTCTTTTCGACCTGCACGAACGCGCTGTTGGGCAGATAGTGGCCCCAGCGCAGCTTGATCTCCTCGGCCTGCGCCGCGCCTGCGGCGGCCGCCGCGGAAACGGCCAGCACGGCCGACTTCCAGAGCGTCCCGATACTCGTCTTCATGCTTCTCTCCCTTTCGATGAAGCGCCGCACCCGGCGGCCTGTCCTCCCGGTCCGCGGCGGGCGCATTCTTCCCTCTCACGCCCAAGCCTACCCCGCCCGCCGTCCGCATTCCAGCCTGCGGCCCGCGACCGCCGCGCTCACGGCATGACGGCGGCCCCGTCGATCTCGATGCGGATATTGTCGCAGACGAGGTCGATGTGGCGGTTGCTCCTGATCGTGCCGCCATAGATGCCGGCCGCGCGCCAGCCGATCAGGTGGTTGTCGCCGAGCGCGATGTGGGCGGTATCGAGGCGGAACTTGTTTTCCACATGGCCGACCGCGCGCGCATGCGGATTGGTCCCGAGGCCGAGCTCCGCGAGCAGCCGCGCATTGCCGTCCGCGGCGTCCAGCACCGCCTCCAGCCGCCGGGCGGCCGCGCCGCCGGAGAGGCCGGTCAGCCGGCCGGCGGCGAATTCCAGCCGGACCGGGTCTTCGAGCAGGCCGAGCTGCGGGCCGGCATCGGCCAGATAGACCACCTGGCCGAAGGCGTCGGCCACGAACACGCCCTCCGCGCTGCCTTCCTCCGGCGACAGCATCGCCTCGCCGCTCGGGAACGAGCCGAAGCCCGTGTCCTCCTCCGCGAAGCCGGTGAGCGGCAGGCAGGGCCGGCAGACGCGGACGGTGAGGTCGGTGCCGTTGGGCGACTGGATGCGAACGGAACGCGCCGCCGAGACCGCGCCGGCGAGCTTCCGCGTGCGCGCCAGCAGGTCCTCCGGGTCGGCGAGCGCCGCGCCGCGCACGAAATCCTCCAGCGGCGCGTTGTTGATGAGCACCTGCCGGCGGCCGGCGGCGAAGAGCGCGCGGCTCAGATCGTCATAGGCGCGCGGAAAGCGGATGGAGGTCGCCACGACGGTGAGGCCGGCGCGCTCGGCCGCGGCGACCACGGGCGCGGGGTGGCGGTAGTCGGCCATGTCGGCGGGGCAGGCGATGACGGCGGCGGTCGCCGTGCCCGCGCCGGCCGCGTCGGCCGCGGCCACGAGCGCATCGACGAGGCCCTGTTCCTGGTCCGAACTCGCCACCACCAGCACGTCCTCGCCGGGGCGGACATTGCCGCTGGCGAGGTTCCAGGCCGCGCGGCGCAATTCGTGGAACGGCAAGACGGGCAAGGGCCTGGCTCTCCGGGTGCGGGACGCCGCCGACCGTAGGGCCTCCGGGAACCGGCGGCAATCGACGGCTTTCGACACGCGCAGCGCCGGTGCTGGTACACTGGCCGTCAGCGAACACGGCATACCGGAGCCCGCCCATGCACGACCGCCACCGCCTCGTCCCCGACGGTTTCGAGGTTCCCGAAGTCCTCGAGCATCCGCGTTTCCGCCTGCGGATGCTGACGGTCAACGATCTCGTCAAGGACTATGACGCCGTGATGTCGAGCGTCGCGCACCTGCGCGCGACCTACAGCCCGGAAAGCGGCGGCTCGTGGCCCGACGGGCTCACCATCGAGGACGACCTCGTCGATCTCGGCTGGCACCAGCATGAGTTCAAGCACCGTTCCTCGTTCGCCTACACCGCGATGACGCCGGACGAAAGCCGCTGCCTCGGCTGCGTCTATATCAAGCCCACCCGCAAGCGCGGCCACGACTGCAAGGTCATGATGTGGGTGCGCGCCGACACCCTCGCGAGCGGCCTCGACGAGGAGCTCTACCGGACGGTTCGCGCCTGGATCGCCGACATCTGGCCCTTCGCCAATCCCGCCTATCCCGGCCGCGCCGTCTCCTTCGAGGACTGGCGCGCCTTGCCGGGCGAGTGAGCGCCCGCCCGCAATGAGCTGGACGGCGCAGCCCATGACATTGCCGGGAAACGCGCGCTAGTCTCCCGGCATGGCAAGCGAAAAGATCGTCCTTTACGAGAACCTGCGCGCCTGCAGCTACACCCCGTTCTATCTGGCGCAATTGTCCGGGCTGTTCGAGGCCGAGGGGCTGGAGGTGGACCTCCGGCTCTCGCCGTCGCCGCCGGAGACCGCCCGGGGGCTGGTCGAGGGGCGCGCGGACGTGTCCTTCGGCGGGCCGATGCGGGTCGCCATGCACCACGACGCCGCCCGGGCGCGCGGCGAGACGAGCCCGCTGGTCTGCTTCGCCCAGGTGGTGGCCCGCGACCCGTTCGTCCTGGTCGGGCGCGAGCCCAACCCCCGGTTCCGGTTCGAGGACCTGGTCGGCCCGCGCATCGGAGTCGCCACCGATGTGCCGACGCCGTGGATGCTGCTTTACGACGACCTCGACCGCGCCGGCCTCGACCCCGCCGCGCTGGCGCGCGCGCCGGACGCCTCCATGGCCGAAAACGCCGAGGCGCTGAAGCGGGGCGAGATCGACGTCGTGCAACTGTTCGAGCCCCATGCCGAGCGCCTGGTCTCGGGCGGGCACGGGCATGTATGGCACCGGTTCTCGGCGCGCGGCGACATCGCCTTCACGACCTTCTACACGACCCGGCGTTTCGCCGCCGAACGCCGCCGCGCCTGCATGGCGCTGACCCGCGCCATCGCCGCGGCGCTCGCGCGCATCCACGAGGCGGACCCCGGCGAAACCGCCGCGCTGGTCGGCCCGGCCTTCTTCCCCGACCTGCCGCGGGAGGGCTTCGCGCGCATCGTGGCGCATTATCGCGAGGCCCGCGTCTGGCCGCGCGGCACGGCGCTGCCGGCCGCGGCCTATGCCCGGCTCAAGGCGGCGCTGCTGGCGGGCGGGCTGATCGCCCGGGACGTGCCCTATGACGAGGTTGTCGATGCCGCGCTCTCGGAAGCCGGAGCGGCGCCGTGAGCGGAGCCGTCCCGGTCATCGACATCGCGCCCTTCCTCGACGGCGGCGACCGGGCGGCCGTCGCCCGCGCGGTGGCGGAGGCCTGCGAGCGCATCGGCTTCCTGGTCGTGTCCGGCCACGGCCTCGACCCGGCGGTCGTCGAGCGCGCCTTCGAGCGCTCGCGCGCCTTTTTCGACCTGCCGCGCGCCGAGAAGGACCGCTGGCACCCGGCCGGCCCCTCGCGCCAGCGCGGCTTCCACGGCTTCGCCACGCGGGGCCTCGCCTACACGCTGGGCGAAGACGCGCCGCCGGACCTGCGCGAGACCTTCTTCCTCGGGCCCGTGGACGACCACCGCGCGCACTTCGCCCACCTGCCCGGGGCGGCGAACGCCTATGCGCCCAACATCTACCCCGACGAGCCGCCGGGCGCGGCCGCGGCGCTGGTCGCGGTCTACCGCGCCTGCGAGCGGCTCTCGGCGGACCTCCTGCGCCTCTTCGCCGTGGCGCTGGACCAGCCGGAGGACTGGTTCGCGGGCGTTATCGGCCGCCATTTCTCCATCCTGTCGAGCCACCACTACCCGGCGCTCCGCGAGCTGCCGAAGCCGGGCCAGCTCCGGACCGGCGCGCATACCGATTTCGGCGCGCTGACGATCCTGGCGATGACCGACGCCGAGGGCGGCCTGGAAGTGCGGATGCCGGACGGCGCCTGGCAGCCGGTCCGCCCGCCGTCCGGAACGCTGGTCGTCAATCTCGGGGACATGATGGCGCGCTGGACCGACGGGCGCTGGACCTCGACGCTCCACCGCGTCGCCAACCCGCGCGACCTGAACAGCGCGCGGTCGCGCCGGCAGACCATCGGCTATTTCATGCACCCGGACTATGACGCGCCGATCCGCGCGGTCCCGTCCTGCGTGCCGGCGGGCGGGAAGCCGAAATTCCCGACGATCTCGGCCGGCGAGCACATCGCCATGAAGATCGCCGCCAGCCACGAAGGCGCGGCGGGCGCGCCGCCGCCCTGACCGGGGGCGTCAGTCCGTCTGGCGCAGGGTGCGGATCTCGCCCATCGCCACGGAGAGCATGGTGAAGTCCGTCTGCCCGGCATGCATCAGGTCGCCCACGATCTGCCGGCACCGGGCCACGGGGATGCGGTTCCTCCGCAGCCAGAGCTCCACGCGCTTGTCCGCGGCCGCCGCGCCGGCATCGAGCCGCAGGGCGTCGAGGGCGAGCGCGCTCAACTGCGCGTAGAGGTCGTCGCGCAACGCGGCCCGGGACAGCGCCTGCCAGCGATTGGCCCGCGGCAGGGCCGCAATCCGGTCCCGGAGCCAGTGGAGGTCGAGCTTCTCGCCGAGCGTGAAATAGACCGGGGCCGCGGCCTCGACGGGGATCGCCGCGCCCGCCGCGACCTCCACGACGGCCAGCGCCGAAAGCAGGTCCTCGCACTGCGCCACCTCCAGCGCCAGCCCTTCGGGGACCCCATGCCCGGCCAGCCGCTCGGCCGCCCGGTCGATGGCGCTGCGGCTCGAAGCCGCGACGACCTCCCTCAGGCTCTTCCGCAGCGCCGCCACGCCGGCCGCGAAATGGCCGATGTCGCGCGCGATATCGAGCGGGCGCGGCCGGTTCCGGAGCAGCCACCGCGCGGCCCGCTCCACCAGCTTGCGCGTCTCCTGCAGCATGGAGACCTGCACATCCGCCCCCACCCGGCCGTCCAGCGCCTCGATCGCCGCCCAGGTCTCGCGCATGCCGTAAACCTCGCGCGCGACCAGATAGGCCCGCGCGATGTCGGCGTCGTCCGCCCCGGTCTCCTCGCCCAGCCGGAACGCGAAGGTCATCCCGCAGCGGTTCGCCATTTCGTTCGCGACCTGGGTGCTGACGATTTCGCGCGCAAGGCGGTGGGAAGGCATGAGCCCGGCAAAGCGCTCCCTGAGCGCGGAGGGGAAATAGGCCAGGAGCTCGTTCGCCGCGAACGGCTCGTCCGGCAGGGCGGATGCGAGCAGGCGCTGGAACAGGCCGAGCTTCACATAGGCGATCAGCACGGCGAGCTCCGGAGCGTGGAGGCGGCCCCCCGCCGCCAGGCGTTCGCCCAGTTCCTCGACTCCCGGCAGGAACTCGATTTCGCGGTCGAGCTCGCCGTCCCGCTCCAGCCGGCGGATGAGCCTGGCATGCACCTCCAGCATGGAAGGCGCCTGGCTCGCCGCCACGCTGAGCGCCTGGGTCTGGAGATAGTTGTTGCGCAGCACGAGCGCCGCGACCTCGCCGGTCATCTCCTCCAGCAGGCGGTTGCGCTGCTTCCCGGTCATGTCGCCGGCGGACACCGCCTCGTTCAGCAGCACCTTGATGTTGACCTCGTGGTCGGAGCAGTCCACGCCGCCGGAATTGTCGATGGCGTCGGTGTTCACCCGCCCGCCCTTCGCCGCATATTCGACCCGCCCGAGCTGGGTGAAGCCGAGATTCCCGCCCTCGCCGACGATCCGGCACCGCAGGTCTTCGCCGTCGATGCGCACGGCGTCGTTGGCCCGGTCGCCGACATCGGCGTGGGTTTCGCGCGCGGACTTGACATAGGTGCCGATGCCGCCGTTCCAGAGCAGGTCCACCGGCGCCTTCAGAATGAGGGCGATCAGCTCGTTCGGGGTCGGCGCCTCGGCGTCGGTGCCGAGCGCCTCGCGCGCCTCCGCGCTCAACGGAACGGCCTTCGCGCTCCTGGGATGGATGCCGCCGCCGTCGGACAGGATCGAACGGTCGAAATCGTCCCAGCTCGAGCGCGGCAGCGCGAAGAGGCGCCGGCGCTCCGCAAAGGCGGCCTCGGCGTCCGGGTTCGGGTCGATGAAGATGTGCATGTGGTTGAAGGCGGCCACCAGCCGGATATGCGGGGAGAGCAGCATCGCGTTCCCGAACACGTCGCCGCCCATGTCGCCGATGCCGACCGCCGTGAAACCGGTGGACTGGCAGTCGGTCCCGAGTTCGCGGAAATGGCGCTTGACCGATTCCCACCCGCCGCGCGCGGTGATGCCCATGCCCTTGTGGTCGTAGCCCTGGGACCCGCCCGAGGCGAAGGCGTCGCCCAGCCAGAAGCCGTATTCCCCGGCCAGCGCGTTGGCGATGTCGGAGAAGGTCGCGGTGCCCTTGTCGGCCGCGACCACGAGGTAGGGGTCGTCGCCGTCGTGGCGCACGACCCGGGGCGGCGGGACCACCTGCCCGGCGACCAGGTTGTCGGTGATGTCCAGCATCCCCCGGACGAAGGTCCGGTAGCAGGCGACCCCTTCCTCCTGGACCGCCTCGCGGCCGGCGGAAACCGGAAGCTTCTTGGGAACGAAGCCTCCCTTGGAGCCGACCGGCACGATCACCGCGTTCTTCACCATCTGGGCCTTGGCGAGGCCCAGCACCTCGGTGCGGAAGTCCTCGCGCCGGTCCGACCAGCGGATGCCGCCGCGCGCCACCGCGCCGCCGCGCAGATGCACGGCCTCGACGCGCGGCGAATAGACGAAAATCTCGTATTTCGGCCGCGGCTCCGGCAGCTCGGGAATCCGGTGCGGGTCGAATTTGAACGACAGGTAGGGCTTCGGCGCGCCCCCGGCGTCCGTCTGGAAGAAGTTCGTGCGCAGCGTGGCCCCGATGACGCCGAGATAGCTGCGCAGGATCCGGTCCTCGTCCAGGTTCGCCACCTGCTCGAGGGCGGCCTCGATCCGGGCGGCGATCTCGAGGGATGCGTCGAGCCGCGCCACCGCCTCGGCCCTCCCCTCCGCCGGGCCGTCCCGCCGGGCGGGGTCGAGGCGGATCCGGAACAGGTCCACCAGCATGCGCGCGATATCGGGATTGGCGGCCAGCGCGGCCTGGATATAGGACTCGCTGAACGCGGTCCCGGCCTGGCGCAGATATTTGCAATAGGCGCGCAGGACGACAATCTCGCGCCATCCGATCCCCGCCCTCAGCACCAGCCGGTTGAACCCGTCATTCTCGACCTCGCCCGACCAGACGCGGGCAAAGGCGTCGCGGAACGTCTCGTCGACGCGGTCGGGGTCGAAGTCGGGGCCTTCCCCGTGCAGCATCCCGAAATCGTGCAGCCAGACCCTGGGCGCATCGGTCCGCTTGATCTTGCTGGGATGCTCGTCCTCCACCTTGAGGCCCATGTTCTCCAGCATCGGGAGCGCGTCGGACAGCGCGACCGGCTTGTGGCCGAGCTGGAAGAGCTTGAAGCGCAGCCGCCCCTCCTCGGCTTCGAGCGGGCGGTAGAGGCTCATCTCGATGCCGTTCTCCTCGATGCGCTCCATCTTCTCGACATCGAGCACCGCGACCCGGGCGGAGTAGACCTCCCGGTAGTCGGCGCGGAACGCCTCGCCGTAGCGCCGGAACAGGCTCGTGCCCGCCTCCTCGCCGAACCGGTCGAGCAGCGCGTCGTGCAGCTCGTCGGCCCAGGTGCGGCTCACGACATGCAGCCGCTTTTCGAGGTCGGCCAGGTCGGGGCGGGACGCCGGCCCGGCATCGACGCGCATGACGAAAAAGAGCCGGGCCAGCACCGATTCCGACAGGCGCACCGTGAACTCGGTGTCGGTGGCGCCGAAGGCCTCTTCCAGAATCCCCTGGATGACCAGCCGGCTCTGGGTGGTGAAGCGGTCCCTCGGCACGAACACGATGCAGGAGCAGAAGCGCCCGAACCGGTCCGGGTGGACGAACAGGCGGATCCGCTGCCGTTCCTGCAGGTGCAGGATTCCGGTCGCCGTCTCGAACAGCTCCTCGACCGGGATCCGGAACAGGAGCTCGCGGGGGAAGGTGTCGACGATATTCTGCAGCGCCTTGGCCGCGTGGCTGTTCGGCGGATAGCCGGCGCGGCGCTGCAGCTCGGCCGCCTTCCGCCGCAGCAGCGGAATGTCGAGCGGCGCCCGGCTGAACGCCTCAGAGGTGTAGAGCCCGACGAAACGGTGCTCCCCGGCGACATTGCCGTCGGCGTCGAACCGCCTGAGGGCGATGCAGTCGAGATGGCTCGGCCGATGCACCCGCGAGCGCTCGTCGGAGCGCGTGATCGCCAGCAGCTCGACCGGCCCGGCGCCGTCCGGGCCCCGCGGCGGAAGGCCCGGCGCCGGCTGAGACGGGCCGTCGCCGCGCAGGAGGCCGAGCCCGGTGCCCGGCTCGGCCACGAGCCTTTCGACGCCGCATGCGCTCTCCACGCGGCTGGCGCAGTAGCCGAGGAAGGTGAAATGGTCGTCCTCGATCCATTCGAGGAACGCCTTCACCTCGTCCCTGTCCTCGCAGGCGGCGGACGGCGGCAGCGCGTCGATCTCCTCGATGCCGAGGCGCATCTGCGCGCGCATGCCGCTCCAGTCCTCCACCGCGACCCGCACATCGCCGAGCGCGGAAAGCATCTCGGCCGCAATTGCATCGAGCGCTTCCTGCTCGGTCTGGCGGGCGGTCTCGATATGGACGAGCGCCTCGACGCCGCCGTCCCCGCCGTTCGCGTCCTCCACGGGCAGGATCGCGCCGACGCGCCCCTCCTCGCCCCTTCGCACGTGCATCACCGGGTGGATGACGAGGTGGCTCGTATGGCCGCGGCCGTTCAGCACCATGCGCACGGAATCGACCAGGAACGGCATGTCGTCGGTGACGATCTCGACGATGGTGTGGGTGGACTGCCAGCCATGCTGCTCGACCTGCGGGTTGTACACGCGGACCTTCGGCTGGCCGGGCGCGCGCCGGCGGGCGAGGTTGAGATGCGCCACCGCGGCGCCGTACAGGTCTTCGGGCCGGCGCTCGGCTAGGTCTTCCAGCGAGGCGCCCGCATAGTAGAGGGCGATGAACGAAAGCGCGGCGTCGAGGTCCGCGCCGCCCAGCCGCCCGCGCGCGACCGCGGCGATTTCCTCGAACAGTCCGGTCTGTTGCGTATCGGGTTGAAGCGCCATGGGAGACATCCTCTCGCGTCGTCCAGGCCAGCATGCCGCCGGGCGCGTCGTAACGCCGCTGCGGGCTGTCCCCCAGGGCCCCGGCCGCAAGCCGGACCGCTCAGGGCCCCGCAGCGTGGCGGTCCCCGACTATAGACGCTTTCCCGCCGTCATGGCGGGTTTCCGCTTCGAGGCCCGGGGGGACCGGCGGGGCTATTGCGGCGCGCAGGCCTCGATGACGGCCATGAACTTCTCCTTCGCGCCGGGTCCGCGGGCGAAGGGGCTGACGATCGGGAGGTCGAGGCCGGAGGCGCGGTAGGCTTCGATCCGCTCGCGGCACTCGGCCGGCTCGCCGACGATGCCGGTCGCGGCGATCATCTCGTCGGTGACGGCGCGCTCGGCCGCCGCCCGGTCGCCGGCGGCCCAGGCCCGCGCGATCTCCGCCGTCTCGTCCGGGAAGCCGCTTTCGGCGATCAGGCGGTTGTAGCGGGGGAAGAAGCCCGCATAGAAGGCGAGGCCGGGCCGGGCGGCGGCAAAGGCTTCGCCGCGGTCGGCGGAGACGCTCGCGGGCAGGAGCGACGAAATTTCGACCGCATCGGGGTCGCGCCCGGCGCGGGCGGCCCCGGCGGCGATGTGGGCGCGCGCCCGCGCCGCCGTCTCGAGCGTGCCGCGGGTCAGGATCAGGCCGTCCGCCACCTCGCCGCAAAGCTCCAGCATCCTGGGGAACAGCGCGGACAGGTAAATCGGGATATCCGCCCGGAAGGGGCGGAACCAGAGGTCAAAGCGCTCGATCCGGACCGTCTCTCCCGCATGGCTGACCTCGCCGTCGCGCAGCAGCGCGCGCACCACGGCCGTCGTATCGCGCACCCGCCCGAGCGGTCTGGAATATTCCACCCCGTGTTCGGGCCCGACCTGGACCCTGTGGCTCGACCCGAGCCCGAGGACGAACCGGCCGCCCGAAAGCTCGTCTACGGCCGCGGCCGCCATCGCGATGGTGGGCGCGGTGCGCACATAAACGCTGGTGATGGCGGTGCCGAGCCGCACCCGCCGGGTGCGGAGCGCGCAGGCCGCGAGGATCGCGAACTGGTCGCCGCCGTGCCCCTCGGCGACCCACACCGACTCGTATCCGAGCGCCTCGGCCCGCTCCGCGCACTCGGCGATCTCCGTGGCGGTGAGCCCGCCCGAGAATGCGACCCCGATTCGTGACAAGGCCCGTCCTCCCATCTGCGGCGTCGATGTTCCGCCACGCCGGGAGATCGCGCAAGCGCGAAAGCAGCGTGTCGGGCCGCCGCTTGCAAATTCCGGGCGCGCGCGAATAATCCAGCCGGAAGGCGGTATCGTCGAGCATCCGGGGAGGACAGAGCCGGTCTCGACGAAAAATGGGGGCCGGCTTTTGAATGGCGTCGACGAGTTGACGCGCCAGGTAGCAACGCTGCGCGCACGCATGTCCCGCGTGAGCGCCGCCATGCTGCGCATCGGTGCGACTCTTGACCTGGACACCATCCTCCGGGAGGCGGTGGAGAGCGCCTGCGCGCTGACCGGCGCCGGTTACGGCGCGATCACGACCCTCGACGAATCGGGGCGGCCGGGGGACCTCGTGGCCTTCGGCCTGACGGAAGCGGAGCGCCGGGAGATGTCGGACCAGCCCGACGGCGCGCGGCTCCTCGACTATTTCAGGGACCTTCAGCGGCCGCTCAGGGTGGCGGACGGATCCGTCGACATGCGCGCGCTCGGGTTGTCATCCGTCCTGCTGCCTTCGAAGACGCTGCTCGGAACGCCGTTGCGCCATCGCGGCGTCTATGTCGGCAAGTTCTGCCTGTTCGAGAAAGAAGGCGGAAGGGCGTTCTCCGACGAGGACGAAGAGGTGCTGGTGCTGTTCGCCTCGCAGGTGGGGGCGGCGATTGCCAATGCCCGCATGCACCGGGCCGAGCGGCAGGCGCGGGCGGACCTCGAAGCCCTGGTGGAGACCTCGCCGGTGGGCGTCGTGGTGTTCGATGCCGCGACGGGCGGCCTCCTGTCGCTCAACCGGGAGGCCAAGCGGCTCGTGGGAGTGCTGAACCGGCCCGGTCAATCGCCGGAGGACCTGCTCGGGTCGGTCACCTACCGGCGTGCGGACGGGCGCGAGATCGCGCTGCGCGAATTCCCCCTGTTCGGGCAATTGAACAGCCCCCGGCAGGTGCGCGCCGAGGAATTCGTGCTGTCGGTCCCCGACGGCCGGAGCGTCCCGACGCTGGTCAACGCCACGCCGATCCGTTCGGAGGACGGGGACCTCGTGTCGGTCGTCGTCACCATGCAGGACCTGTCGCCGCTCGAGGAGGCGGACCGGCTGAGGGCCGAGTTCCTTGGCATGGTAAGCCACGAGCTGCGCGCCCCGCTGACCTCGATCAAGGGCTCGACGACCACCGCGCTCGGCGCATTGCCGACGCCCGACCCGGCGGAGATGCGCCAGTTTCTCCGGATCATCGACGACCAGGCGGACCGCATGCACGGCCTGATCGTCGACCTGCTCGACGCGGGGCGCATCGAGGCCGGCACCTTGTCGGTATCCCCCGAGCCCTCAAGGGTGGCCGAGCTGGTGGACGAAGCCAGGAACACCTTTCTGAGCGGCGGCGGCCGGCATGCCGTGCTCATCGACCTCGCGCCGGACCTGCCCCCGGCGATGGCCGACCGGCGGCGCATCGTCCAGGTCCTCAACAACCTGTTGTCCAACGCCGCCAGATCCTCGCCCGAAACGACTCCCGTCCGGGTGGCGGCCGAGCGCGACGGCGTTCATGTGTCGATTTCGGTTTCCGACGAGGGCATGGGCGTGGCGCCGGAAATGCTGCCCCTGCTGTTCCGGAAATATGCCGGCGGAGGCAACCGGGAACGGGGCGCGGACGGCGGATACGGCCTCGGCCTCGCGATCTGCAAGGGGCTGGTGGAAGCTCATGGCGGACGCATCCGGGCCGAAAGCGAGGGGCGGGGCAGGGGCACGCGGTTCGTGTTCACGATCCCGGTCGCGGCGGAAACCGACGCCGCCGCGTCCGGAGCCGGCCGCGAGACCCCGTGCGCGCGGCGCGGCGCGCGTGAGGAACACCGGATTCTCGTGGTCGATGACGACCCGCAGACGCTTCGCTATGTCCGGGACGCCCTTTCCGCGGCGGGCTACATGCCGCTGGTCACCGGAGACCCCCGGGAAGTGCCCGGACTCATCAAGGAGAAGCAGCCCCGTCTGGTGTTGCTGGACCTGGTGCTGCCGGGGCCCGACGGAATCAAGATGATGGAGAGCGTTCCCGACCTCGCCGACCTTCCGGTGATCTTCATCTCGGGCTATGGCAGGGACGAGACGATTGCGCGGGCTCTGGACGCGGGAGCCGTCGACTACATCGTCAAGCCCTTCTCCCCGACGGAGCTGACGGCGAGGGTCCGGGCGGCCCTGCGGAAGCTGGCGGAGCCCGCGCCGTTCCTCCTCCGGGACCTGGCCATCGACTATGAACGGCACCGGGTGGCCGTGTCCGGCGAGCCGGTGCGGCTGACCGCGACCGAATACGAGCTGCTCCGCGTCCTGTCCCTCAATGCCGGCCGGGTTGCGACCTATGAGGCCCTGCTGCGCCGGGTCTGGGGCAAGCGGAGCGACGACGACCCGGATCTGGTGCGTGTGTTCGTAAAGAAGCTTCGCCGCAAGCTCGGCGACGATGCCAGAAGGCCGGTCTATATCCTCAACGAGCGCGGCGTGGGCTATCGCATGCCGTTGCCGGACGATCCCTGACGCGGGGACCGGGGCCGGCCCGCCGGGGTCCGGTTGCGGCCGGCGAAGCGGAGGTTGCATAATCAGGCCTCCAACGGCCGGGTGCGGGAACACGCCCCTGTACCGAATAGCAACAATCCGGGACACGCGCGCCGATGTTCGAGGCCGCTGAAACGCTGCAGCGCGTCGCGTGGCTGGCCGTGGCGGGCGGTCTCGTGCTGCTTGCCCTCGGCAGCCTCCATCTGCTGCTGGTCTATGCCGGGCTTCTCGCCAGGAGACAGAGCGGCTGGAGGCACTGGGCCGGCAGGCGGTCCTTCACCGCCGCGCTGGTGCTGCTGCTCGGCGCCGCAGTCATGCAGGTCGTGGCGCATCGCGGCCTTGCAGGCCGTCCGGACACGGCCCCGGCGGTCGCTGCCGCGCCGCCGGCCGGCGAGCTTCCGGCTGCAACGGGCGGAGCGGCGGAGCCCGCCATGGAAGACGCCGCTGCACGCGTATCGGCCGCGGCGGCCGAGATTGCGTTCGCCGAGGCCCTTGCGGCCCGCGGCGCGGGGCGGGGGGACGAGGCCGAACGCGCCTACCGGCAGGCCCGCGACGCCTTCGCCGCGCTCGGCGATGCGCGGCGGGAGGCGGACGCCCTGCACGGCCTGGGCGACATGGCGCTCGCCCGCGGCGATGCCGCTGATGCCGAACGGCATTTTCTGGAGGCCCGGCGCCGCTTTGCCGGACTCGGCAATCGCATCGGGGAAGCGAACGCGCTGGTCGGCCTCGCGTCCGTGAGGGCGGCAGGCGGCGCGCGCAAGGAGGCCGAAGCCCTGCTGGACGAGGCCCACGCCATCTACCTGAAAGCCGTGTCGGTGCGCGGCCGCGCCAATATCGCCCTGGCGCGGGCGGGCCTGGCTACAGACCCGGCCCGCGCCCGCCGGCTCTACCGGGATGCCGCCGGCCTCTATGTCCGCGCGGGAATGCCGGGCTGGGCGGACTACGCCCGCAGCCGGGCGCATTGAGCGCGGGGCCGTCTCCTACGGTTCCAGCATCTGCCCGTGTGCGGCGCAGCCGGGAGATGCGAGCCTGACGATGAGGTCTGCCGCGCGGTCCGGCGTGGGCAGCACCGCGGGGTCCTCGCCCGGGTAGGCGGCGGCGCGGAGCCGGGTGCGCATCGGCCCCGGATCGACGAGATTGACCCGCAGCGCCGTGCGCGCGGTTTCCGCCGCCCAGGCCAGCACCAGCGCCTCCAGCGCCGCCTTGCTGGCGGCATAAGGGCCCCAATAGGCGCGACCGGCGGGATATCCGGCCACGAAGACGGCCCGGCCCGCGGGCGCCAGCCGGAGCAGCGGGTCGGCAACCCGGATCAGGCGCATGGCGGCGGTGAGATTGGTGTCGAGCGCCCGCCGCCAGGTTTCGTCGACGATCTGGTGCGCCGGCCCGAGCGCACCAAGCGCGGCGGCGCAGGACGCCATGATGTCCAGCCGCCCGAACCGGGCGCCGAGCGCGGCGACGGCGCGTTCGAGGTCTCCGGGCGCAGCGAGGTCGAGCGGGCAGAGCGTGGCCTCGCCGCCGCCCGCCCGCACCGCATCGTCGGTCTCTTCCAGCCCGCCGACCGTGCGGGCGAGCAGCACCACATGAGCGCCGGCGGCGGCAAGCCGCACCGCCGCGGCCGCCCCGAGCCCCCGCGAGGCCCCGGTCACCAGCGCGACCCGGCCGGAGAGCGGCTGCGGCACGGGCGGCGGGCTCAGGCGAGTTCGTCGAGCAGCGACATCCGGTCCGCGGCCGCGCCGTCCCGCCGGTCGAGCAGATCTATCGGGTAGTCGCCGGTGAAGCAGGCGTCGCAGAAGGCCGGCGCGGCGCCCCGCCCCCCGGCCTCGCCGAGCGCCCGGTAAAGGCCGTCCAGACTGATGAAGGCCAGCGAATCGACGCCGATCTCGCGCCGCATCCGCTCCAGGTCGAACCGGGCGGCAAGCAGCGTGTCGCGGCGCGGCGTGTCGATGCCGTAGAAGCAGGAATGGGTCGTCGGCGGGCTGGAAATCCGCATATGCACTTCGGCCGCGCCGGCATTGCGCACCATCTCGACGATCTTGGTCGAGGTGGTGCCGCGCACGATGCTGTCATCCACCAGGACGACGCGCTTGCCCGCCAGCACCGCCTTGTTGGCATTGTGCTTCAGGCGCACGCCCAGATGGCGGATCTGCTGCGTCGGCTCGATGAAGGTCCGCCCGACATAGTGGTTGCGGATGATGCCGAGGCTGAACGGCAGGCCGGCCCGCTGGGCGTAGCCGAGACCGGCGGGCACGCCGGAGTCGGGCACCGGCACGACCACGTCCGCCGGCGCGGGCGCCTCCCGCGCCAGTTCGCGTCCGATTTCCATCCGCGCCTCGTAGACGCTGCGGCCGAACACGGCGCTATCCGGGCGCGCGAAGTAGATGAGCTCGAAGATGCAGGGCCGGGGCCGGATCGGGGCGAAGGGGAAGTGCGACTCGATCCGGCCGCCGTCCACCACCACCATCTCGCCGGGCTCGACGTCGCGGACATAATCGGCCCCGATGATATCGAGCGCGCAGGTCTCGGAAGCGAGGATCCATGCCTCGCCAAGCCGCCCGAGCACCAGCGGGCGCACCCCGTGCGGATCGCGCACGCCGAACAGCTTGCTGCGCGATATCGCGACGAGCGAATAGGCGCCCTCGATCTTCCCCAGCGCCTCGACGATGCGGTCCACGAGCTTTCGTTTTCGGCTGCGCGCGACGAGGTGGATGATGACCTCGGTGTCGGTCGTGCTCTGGAACAGGGCGCCCCCGCCCGCCATCCGGCGCCGGATCGAGAGCGCGTTGGTGAGGTTTCCGTTGTGGGCCACGGCGACGCCGCCGAACGCGAAATCGGCGAACAGCGGCTGGATATTGCGGGCCACCGGCAGGCCGGTGGTTGAATACCGGTTGTGGCCGATGGCGATCGAGCCCTGCAGGCGCCCGATCGCCTCCTCGTTGCCGAAGGTCTCGCTGACCTGACCCGGCCCGCGCAGGCTGTAGAACTGCTGGCCGTCGCAGGAGACGATGCCGGCCGACTGCTGGCCCCGGTGCTGGAGGGCATGCAGGCCGAGCGCGGTATGCGCGGCCGCATCGGCATGGCCGGCTATGCCGAAAACCCCGCATTCCTCGTGCAGCTTGTCGTCGTCGAAGGGGTGGACGGCTCGCAAACGGGCCTCCCCTCGCTAGTTGCCCTCGATCAGGCGGTCGAGGCCGCGTCGTTCCTGTTCGTTATACCCCGTGGGCGGGTCTTTTGCAGCCGTTTCCGGCTCGGCCTCCGGCCGCTCCAGCTTTTCGTAGAGACGCTTCCCCGCCTCGATCCGGTCGATCTCGCGCTGAAGCCTCTCGGCCTCCGAGGAGCCGTAGTGCGCGAGACCCGACGGCAACAACAGCTCGATCTGGCGGGCGCCCGTTTCGATCAGCGGGATGCTGCGCGCTTCGCGCACCCAGCCCGGATGGTCGTCGGGCGAGACGAGTCTCGACCCGACAAGGTAGAGCGCGCAGATGATGACCGCGCCGCGGATGAGCCCGAACAGGAAGCCCAGCGCGCGGTCCAGCGCGCTGTGGCTGGAACGCTCCACCCGGCCGGCGATTCGCCCCGTCACGACCGAGAGCAGCACGAGCGCGGCAAGGAAACTGCCGGCCCCGGCGGCGATCCGGGCCAGCAACAGCGGCTGGATGTATTCCGCGAGCGCCGCGGTCAGCGGATTGAAGGCCAGCCATGCGGCGACGGCCGCGCCGATCCAGCTGGCGAGCGAGAACACCTCGCGCAGGAAGCCGCGCAGATAGGCGATGATCGCCGAGACCACGACCACGGCGAAGAACGCGAGGTCCAGCGCGTAGATGTCGGTCATGCGCGGGCGCGCCTCCCGGCCCGCTGCCCGGCGCCGAGCCGCGCGGCCACTTCCGCCACATGGCCGACGGTCTCAATGCGGAGCGCGCCGCCGCCCGGCGGCTGCCGCGCCGAGGGAATCACGGCCGTCTCGAAACCGAGTTTCTGCGCCTCCCTCAGCCGCGCGTCGCCGTGCGCGACCGGACGGACCTCGCCGGTGAGCCCGATCTCGCCGAACCACACGCTCGCGGCCGGCGCCGCCGCGCCCTCCAGCGACGAGACGAGGGCCGCCGCCGCGGCGAGGTCGGCCGCTGGTTCGGAAATGCGCAGCCCGCCCGCGACATTGAGGTAGATGTCGCGCCCGCCAAGCGCGATGCCGGCCCTTGCCTCCAGCACGGCGAGCACCATGGCGAGGCGGCTCGCATCCCATCCGACCACGGCCCGGCGCGGCGAACCGGCGGCGGGCGGGCCGACCAGCGCCTGGATTTCCACCAGCAGCGGCCGCGCGCCCTCCACGCCCGCGAACACCGCCGTGCCGGCCAGCGCCGCGCCGTCCTGCCGGTCCCCGAGAAAGAGGGCGGAGGGGTTGGCGACCTCACCGAGGCCGCGGTCGGTCATCTCGAAGACGCCGATCTCGTCGGTCGCGCCGTAGCGGTTCTTCACGGCGCGCAATATGCGGAAATGGTGGCCGCGCTCGCCCTCGAAATAGAGCACCGTATCGACCATGTGCTCCAGCACGCGCGGGCCCGCTATCGCGCCGTCCTTGGTGACATGGCCGACCAGCAGCAGCGCCGCGCCGCGCCGGCGGGCGACCTCGATCAGCGCCTGGGCCGAGGCGCGTACCTGCGCGACCGAGCCCGCGGCCGAGTCGAGCCCGTCGAGATGCACGGTCTGGATCGAGTCCACCACCGCGACCTCGCCGCGCTCGAGCAGCGTGGCGGCGATGTCGCCTGCCGCCGTCGCCGCCGCCAGCGCAACGGGCGCGTCCGCCATGCCGAGGCGCCGCGCACGCATGGCGATCTGCGAAACCGCCTCCTCGCCGGTGATATAAAGGCAGTCGTGGCCCTGCGCCGCGAGCTTCGCCACCGCCTGCAGCAGCAGGGTGGACTTGCCGATGCCGGGGTCGCCGCCGATGAGCACGCAGCTTCCCGGCACCAGCCCGCCGCCCAGCACCCGGTCGAACTCGGCGATGCCGGTCGCCCGCCGTTCGACGGCCGGCGGGGCGGCGTCGAGCGGCACGAGGTCGAGCGCGCGCCCGGGCCGTCTGGCGGACGCGGGCCCGGCCGCCTCCTCCACCAGGCTGTTCCATGCCCCGCAGCTTCCGCAGCGCCCCGCCCACTGGCGCACTGCCGCGCCGCAGGTCTGGCAGACAAAGCTCCGGTCCCTGCGGCTCACCGGCGCACCGCCATCCGGATCGGCCCGGACGCGCGGCCGTGGATGAACTGGTCCACGAAATCGTTGCCGCTTTCGTCGATCTCCGATACCGGCCCCGACCAGACGATCCGTCCCTCGTGCAGCATGGCGATGCGGTCCGCGATCTTGCGCACGCTCGCCATGTCGTGGGTGATCGAAAGCGCCGTCGCGCCCAGCTCGCGCACGCATTCGACGATCAGGTCGTTGATGACATCGGCCATGATCGGGTCAAGGCCCGTCGTCGGCTCGTCGAAGAAGACGATGTCCGGCCGGGCGGCGATGGCGCGCGCGAGTGCCACGCGCTTCTGCATCCCGCCGGAGAGCTCCGCCGGCATCAGGTCGCCGACCTCGGGGCCGAGGCCGACCTGGGCGAGCGTTTCCAGCGCGACCGGCTTCGCCTCCCGGCGCGTGTGCTGCCCGGCCGCCACCAGCCCGAAGGCCACATTCTCCCAGACCGGGAGGCTGTCGAACAGCGCGCCGCCCTGGAACAGCATTCCCATGCGCGCATTGACCGCCTCGCGCGCCACGCCCCTGAGGGCGACCGATTCCACACCGTCGATGAGGATGCTGCCCCGGTCCGGCTCGACGATGCCGAGCGCGCATTTGACCGCGACCGACTTGCCGGTGCCCGAGCCGCCGATGACGACCACGGACTCGCCCGCGCCGACATCGAGATCGACGCCGCGCAGCACGCGCTTGTCGCCGAACGCCTTGTGCAGGCCCCGGATGCGGATCTTCGGTTCGCCTGAGCCGCTCATTTGGCGAAGAACAGTTCGGTGATGACGTAGTTGAACACCAGGATGAGGATGGCCGAGGAGACCACCGCGCTGGTGGCTGCCCGCCCGACGCCCTGCGCGCCACCGGCGGAGCGGTAGCCGTGATAGCACCCCATGAGCGAGACGAGGAAGCCGAACGCCGCCGCCTTGACGAGGCCGGACACGACATCGCGCACCTCGATGAACCGCCATGTCTGGTCGATATAGGCTCCCGGCGAGAAGTCCAGCTTGTAGATGCCGACGATATAGCCGCCGAATATGCCGATGACGTCGCCAATCAGCACCAGCGGCGGCAGCATGGCGAAGCCCGCGAGGATGCGCGGCGCCACCAGATATTTCATCGGATGGGTCGAGAGCGTGGAGAGCGCGTCGATCTGCTCGGTGACGCGCATCGTGCCGAGTTCCGCCGCCATCGACGCGCCGACCCGCCCGGCGACCATCAGCCCGGCCAGCACCGGGGCGAGTTCGCGGGTGATCGACAGCGCCACCACGCCCGCGACCGCGCCTTCGGCCGAAAAGCGCGCAAAGCCGGTATGGCTCTGGAGCGCCAGCACCATGCCGCTGAACAGCGTCGTCAGCGCCACGACCGGCAGCGAGTAATAGCCGATATCCACCATCTGGCGCAGCAGCACGCGCGGATAGAAGGGCGGGCGGACGATGTGCGTCACCGCCGCGAGCGAAAACAGGACCAGCCGGCCGATGGCCTCCAGCAGGGCCAGAAAGGCCCGGCCGATGGCGGCCAGGGGATTCAAGCGCCCGGTTCCCCGCCGCCCGTCCAGGTGCGGGCATAGCGCGCGCCGAGGGAGGTCAGGATTTCGTAGCCGATCGTGCCGGCGGCGTCGGCGACCCCGTCGGCGTCCATGCCGCCGTCGAGCAGGACGGCCCAGTCGCCCGGCTTCACGGAGCCCGCCGGCAGCCCGGTCACGTCCAATACGATCGAATCCATCGACACGCGCCCGATCAACGGAACCCTCCGGCCATGCAGCGAGGCGCTGGCCCCGGGGCTTGCGGCGCGTAGATAGCCGTCCGCATAGCCGGCGGCAACCGTGGCCAGCCGCTGGCCCGCATGGACTTCGGCCGTGGCGCCGTAGCCGACCGGCAGCGTCCGGTCCACCTCGCGGACCTGGAGCACGCGGGCCTCCAGGCGAACGACGGGCCGCATCGGGTTGGCCTCGCCCGGTGTGGGATTCAGCCCGTAGAGCGCCATGCCCGGCCGCGCAAGGTCGAAGCGGTAGCCGGGGCCGAGGAAGATGCCGGAGGAGTTGGCGAGGCTGGCGGGCGCATCGAAGCGGGCGGCCAGTTCCGCGAACAGGCGGCGCTGGGCCTCGTTCTGCCCGTGCTCCGGCTCATCGGCGCAGGCGAGGTGGCTCATCACCAGCCGGAAGCGCCGGCGCTCCAGCGCCGCCGCGTCCGGGGGGTCGAGGCCGAGGCGGGTCATGCCGGTGTCGATATGCAGCACGGCGTCTTCGCCCGGCCACGCGGCGAGGTCGTCCGCATGGTTCAGCACCGGCAACAGCCGGCGCTCGCGGTAGATCGCCTGGAAACCTTCCACCGGCGCGCTCAGTACGGCGATCTCGGCATCCGGCAACAGGGCGCGGAGCGCCGCCCCTTCGTCCAGCCCGGCCACGAAGAAGGTGCGGCAGCCGGCCCGCCAGAGCGCCGGCGCCACCCGGTCCATGCCGAGCCCGTAGGCATCCGCCTTCACGACTCCGGCAGACGGCGCCAGCGCATTCAGCTTGCGCCAGTTCGCGGCGACCGCGTCGAGGTCGATCCTGAGCCGGCCCGGCGGCGCGAGCATCCCGGCGCGGGCCGGCGCTTCAGACGGGAGGCTCGCCATCGCGGAGCTTTTCGTAGTCGGCGAACCGGGTGAAGCGTCCCTCGAAATAGAGCTCGATCCTGCCCGTCGGCCCGTGGCGCTGCTTGGCGACGATGACATCGGCGAGATTGTGGACGCGTTCCATCTTCTCCTGCCACTCCCGGTGCTTGTCGGAATTGGGATCGGGCTCCTGGCGTTCGAGATAGTATTCCTCGCGGTAGATGAACATCACCACGTCGGCATCCTGCTCGATGGAGCCGGACTCGCGCAGGTCGGCAAGGTGCGGGCGCTTGTCCTCGCGCTGCTCGACCGCGCGGGAGAGCTGCGAGAGCGCCAGGATCGGCAGGTCCAGCTCCTTGGCCACGGTCTTGAGGCCGCGGGTGATTTCGGACACTTCCTGCACGCGGTTTTCAGGCCGCCGCCCTGCGCCCGGCTGCATGAGCTGGATATAGTCCACCACGATCAGGTCCAGCCGCCCCTGGCTGCGCAGCAGGCGCCGCGCGCGGGTGCGGAGCTGGGAGACGCTGATGGCCGGCGTGTCGTCGATATAGAGCTTGATCGCTTCCAGCTCCCGGCTCGCCAGCAGCACGGAGTCGAACTGGGCCTGGGTGATCCGCCCGCGCCTGATCTCGTCGGAGGACACCTGCGCCTGCTCGGCGAGGATGCGCAGCGCCAGCTGTTCCGCCGACATTTCCAGCGAAAAGAAGGCGACCGCATAGCCGTCGATCTCCTGCACCTCGCCGAGATCGTCCCGCTCGCGCACGCGGGCGCGGGCGGCGTTGAAGGCGATGTTGGTCGCGAGCGCCGTCTTGCCCATGCCGGGCCGCCCGGCCAGCACGAGCAGGTCGGAGCGCTGGAGGCCGCCGAGCTTGGCGTCCACGTCCCTGAAGCCCGTCGTCACGCCCGTCAGGCTGCCTTCGCGGCGAAAGGCGCTCTCGGCCATGTCGATGGCGGATGCAAGCGTGCTGACGAACGGTCGGAAGCCCGTCTGCCCGGCCCCGGTGGTGGCGAGTTCGAACAGCCGGTGCTCCGCCTTCTCGATGCGGCCCGCGGCGGTGAGGTCGAGGTCGCTGTCATAGGCCTCGTTCACGACCTCGCCGCCGATGGCGACGAGCGCGCGGCGCAGGTGCAAATCGTGGATCGCCTGCCCGAAGGAGACCGCGTCGATGACGCCGATGGCGCTGGCGGCGAGCTCGGCCAGGTAGCGCGGCCCGCCGACATCCGCCAGCCGGTCCTGCTGCTGGAAATGGTCCCTGAGGGTCGCGGGGCTCGCCTGGCCGCCGCGCTCGGTCATTCGCCGGACGGCGTCGTAGATGCGCCGGTGGCTCGGGTCGAAGAAGTGCTCCGCGTCCAGGAAATCGGCGACCTGCTCGAGGATGCGGTTGTCCACCAGGATCGCGCCGAGCAGCGCCATCTCGATTTCGAGATTGGCGGGAAGCTGGCGGTAGGCGGGGTCGTCGTCGGGCGGGGCCTCGAAGGGCGGTTCCTCGACGAACCAGGGATCGGCTTGTGCTGTCATGGGAGGGCCATTAGACCCAGTTAGAGTTCCGGAGTCCTGTGGACCGAATTTTAAGACGGGGATAACCGCCGCCATGCACCGCCTGATCGCGCTTGAGGGCGCCACGAATTTCCGCGACCTCGGCGGCTATCCGGCCCGCGACGGCCGCCGGGTCCGCTGGCGCCGGCTGTTCCGGGCCGACGGTCTCCATGCGCTGACGCCCTCGGATGGCAGGACGCTCGCCGGGCTTGGCATCGAGGAGGCGCTGGACCTCCGCTACGGGCCGGAACGCGCCGGCGAGCCCGCCCGCCTGCCCGAATCGGTGGCGAGCGTGCATATCGGCCTGCCCGACAAGCCGGCGAAGTCGCTGCTGGAAACGCTGGATGTGGGTGGCGTGCCCTCGGCGGAAGCGGCGCGGAAATGGCTCCGGGAGAGCTATGCCGGCTATCCGGAGAAATATGCGCCCGCCTGCCGGGCGGTCCTGTTCCGCCTGATCGCGAAAGGCGCGCCGCCGCTGCTCTTCCACTGCACCGCCGGCAAGGACCGCACCGGCTTCACGGCGGCCGTGGTGCTGGAGGCGCTGGGCGTGCCGCGCGAGACGATCATGGAAGACTACCTGCTCACCAACCGCCACTGGGACCGCGGCGGCCGCGAGCCCGAGGGCCTCCCCCGCGAAATCTACGAGCCGGTGTTCGCGGCGAGGGAGGAATATCTCGCCGCCTCATGGGCAACGCTGGACCGCGAGCATGGCGGGCTGGAAGGCTGGCTGGACGGTGCGGTGAGTTTCGGCGCGGGAGAGCGGGAGCGGCTCAGGGCGGTGCTCTTGGAGTAGGGGGGCGGTACTGTAAACTTTGAATCTCCTACATCTGCGTAGTTCTTAATTGCAATTGATTTGTACCAACTACTTATTGCATAATTTTACCTCTCGATCATAGTACAAGCATTTGTTTCAGTAAAATACCATGCTAGCTTAATGTATGGCAACAAGCTAATTCTACAATATATCATCATTCTATACTCTGCGCCTTGGTATACTCCTTCCATTTATCCTGCGCGTAATCCAGAAATCCGTCAATGCGCGATGGATTTGCAATGCCCCTTAGCTCGCTACCGGCATTGGTGAACCTAACGTGCCCGAATTCCAACTGCATATGGTTACTTTTTTCGGTTTCCTTTATATTGCGTTCCGCTGATTTTAGATTGTACAGGTTAATGGAGTGGTCAAAATACTGAACTAGGACATGGCGGTCTCCACCTATAATTGGAATATACACTACGAATCCAGCAAGTTCATTAAATTCGAGTAGGCCGCAATCTTCAAGTATCTTCAAGGTAGAAAAACTAAGTCCATTGTTGATGTAGATGGCATCATGATGGTCAAAAATTACAGGATGTCCAACAGTATCTATGACGAATCCGCAAAGCAACTCGAAGCGCTTCGCTTCTTGTTGTGACAATTCACTCAAGACTCCAAGTGTTCGCTTCGAAAAAGAACCTGGAGAATTTACTTCTCCAGCCAGAACATTTGACCATGCGTGCTGAACGTCCTCATTTGAAACTTTCTTTACGCTATCCATAAAGTGCATGAGCCAATCAGAGTCAATTTGTTCTGGCCTTGCAGTATCATGCAGCTTTGGCAACGTTTTCTCCATGACAGTTTCAATATTCTGTTGTTTTCGCCCTTCCTCTCGTGCTAATCTTTCAAGACCTCGGCGTTCAATTTCGGCCAATTCAATACGAGATTGAGCAGCAATTAATTGTGCGTCTCGCTGCGCTCTTGCTTTCCGTCTGATTCGCGTCGGCTCATACACAACTCCCGTGGCCCTCGAAATAGCTTCGATCAGTCCGGTTGCGGGCTTAGAGAGACCTGCGACATCTTCAATAGAAACCAGAGCACGTTTGTTGCCGTCGTCTGACACGTTATGCTTCTTTCCTCAGGCCGGCAGCTTAGATTAGAAGAAAACGCATGCAGAGGCAATTGTGGAGTGCAAAGAAAATGTTTTCGTTGATCTGGGCAGTGTCCATGGAACTTTCATACTCGTTGGTCCCTTGACGGAATCAGACCACGGATGGGAGGCCCGCCGGAGTAACTGACCTGCGTGCCCTCCGCGTCGCGACCAGCACGGCATGCCCGTTCGGCACCAAGGGACTGGCGGCCTTGAGGATGTTGTGCGCGGCTTCGCCGATCCAGACCGGGACTTCCGGGCGGACATGCTTCGCCAGGCCGAAATGGTCCATATGCCCGTGCGAGATGACGATGCCGAGCAGGCCCGGGTCCGGCTCCCGGAACCCCGGAAGGTCCGGGAGCAGCCGGTCCTGTTCCTCGTCCGGCGCGTCGAGCGGCAGGCCGACATCGAGCGCGAGGCGCTTGCCCGCTACCTCCACCTCGATGCAGGTGCCGCCGATCTCCTTCGTTCCCCGGTGGATGCGCAGTCTCATCGCCGCCCTATCGGTCCAGCAGCGATTCGCCAGGCCTGACATGGGTGAAGGCGACGGGCTCCGAGGCGGCGGCGAACGCGCCTCCCTCCAGTCTCACGGCGGTGTAGCGCGTGGCCGCGAGATCGCCGGTTTCGGGGAAGTCCTCGCGGAAATGCGCGCCGCGCGAGTCCTCGCGGGCGCGGGCCGCCGCCGTTATCGCGCGTGAGACGGTCACCAGGCTCTCCATGTTCAGCCGTTCGTGCCAGGCGAGGTTGAAGGCCCGGCCGCCGGCCGTGCCGGCCGCCCCGACCTCCGCCGCCAGGTCCGCAAGCCCGGCCGCCGCGCGTTCGAGGCTGGCCGCCGAGCGCAATATGCCCACCTCCTCCCACATCAGGTCCGCGAGCCGGTCCCGGATGCCTGCGAGGTCGCCGGGGGGCTTGTCGAACACGGCGAGGCAGCGCGCCGCCGCGGCCTCCAGCACCGCCTCGTCCGGGTCGGGGAAGGCGCGCAGCCGGGCCGCATCCGCCGCCATGCGGTCGCCGGCGATGCCGCCATAGACCGTGGAGTTGGCGACGCCGTTGCCGCCGAGCCGGTTCGCGCCGTGGACGCCGCCCGTGTCCTCGCCGGCGGCGTAGAGGCCGGGCAGGGCGGTCGTCGTGTCGGGTTCGAAGGCGACGCCGCCCATCATGTAGTGCGCCGTCGGCACCACCTCGACCAGCCCGCCGGCGAGGTCGAAGCCGCAGTCCCGGCAGCGCTCGACCATGCCCTTGAAGCGCGCCGCCACCGATTCGGGCCCCAGATGGGCCATGGAGATGTAGAGCCCGCCATTCTCCGTGACATTGCCGGCGCGCATTTCGCTTGCCATGGCGCGGCTGACGATGTCGCGGGTGGCGCGCTCCAGGCGGTCGTCGTAGCGCTCCATGAAGCGTGTCCCGTCGCCGCCGAGCAGGTGGCCCCCGGCGCCGCGCAGGCCCTCCTCCAGCACGGTGCCGGTCATGCGGGTGCCGGGACCGGCATAAAGCCCGGTCGGGTGGAACTGGACCATCTCCATATCGCGCAGGCCGAGGCCCGCCTCCAGCGCCATTGCCATGCCGTCGCAGGTCTTGTCGCCCGAGGGCGTGTGGTAGCGGTACATGGTGGGGCCGCCGCCGGTCGCGAGCAGCACCGCCTTCGCCCGCACGAAGCGCAGCGCGCCCGTGCGGATGTCGATCAGCAGCACGCCGGCGAGCTGCGAGCCGTCCGCGGTCGGAATCAGCGCCGCCGCCCGGTGCTCCTCCAGCCGGGTCACGGCGCGCGCCCAGACCTGCTCCATCAGCCGGTTGACGATCTCGATGCCGGTCAGGTCGCCCTTGTGGACGGTTCGGTCGAAAGTCTGGCCGGCAAACGCCTTCTGGTGGATGCTGCCGTCGGGGTTGCGGTCGAAATAGCAGCCGATCTCGTCCTCGAGCTCGCGGATGCGCACGACCGCGCCCTCCACGAGCGTCCAGGCGAGCTGCTGGTGGTTGATCCAGGCCCCGCCCTCGATCGTGTCCATGAAATGGCGTTCGACGCTGTCGTCCGGAGCGAGCGCGACATTGTAGCCGCCCTGCACCATGCGCGTGCAGCCGCTCTTGCCGAGCAGGCCCTTGGCGGCGATGGCGATGTCGAGCGCGGGGTCGGCGCGGTAGGCGTGCAGGGCGGCGAACAGCCCGGCGCCGCCGGAGCCGAGTATCAGTATGTCGCTGTCCATGCGCTCGATCATGCGAAAACCGCCGCGAGAAAGCCGAAGCCCGCGAGCAGCGCGAGCCCGCCGGCGACCGCGATCCGCGATTGCTGGCGGTTGGACCAGCTTCCGAACTCAAGCAGCAGCAGGCGCAGGCCCCCCGTCAGGTGCAGCGCCAGCAGCACGACCAGCCCCGCCTCGGCGAGCTTGACCCACGGGTTCTCCGCCCAGTCGAGCACGCCGTCGAGCCGGGCGCGCTCCACCGCGAGGCCGAGCACCAGGAAATGGAACGGCAGGAACGCCGCAAGCGCCACGCCGGAGAGCCGGTGCAGCAGGAACGCCCACCAGGGTCCGCGCTTCACAGCACGGCCGCCGCGGCGCGCAGGCCGAGCGCGAGCAGGACGAGGCCGAACAGCGCCATGGCGATGTCGAGCCCCGCGCCCCGCCACCGGCCCCACTCCCTGAGCACGGCGCGCAGGCCGATGGGCGCATGCACGGCCGCGGCCAGCACGAACAGCCCGTAGACCGCGCCCCAGAACAGGCTGCCCTCGGTGCGCGACAGGATTTCCTCGGCCGAGAGCCCACCCCGGACGGCATACAGGATAACGCCCAGATGCAGCAGCACCAGCGGGGCGAGCACCATGGCCGAGATGCGCTGCGCCGCAAACAGCCAGGCCTCCTTCATCGCCGGCCTTCCCTTGTCCGGCCGCCGAGCGCGCGGCGGAAGACCTCGCGCTTGAGGCCCGCGATGGCGGCCGTCGGGTTTAGGCCGGTCGGGCAGGCGTCGGCGCATTCCTGGTGGCTGCGGCAGAGGTGGCAGCCCGCGCCGGCGGCGTCCAGATGGCCCTCCCGGTCGCCGTCGCGCCGGTCGTTCACCAGCGTCCAGAGCCGGTTGAGCACGGCCGGGCCCGGATAGTCGGGGTTCCAGGCCACGCTGTCGCAGGCGGCGTAGCACACGGCGCAATTGATGCACTCGATGCCGGCGTCGGCGGCCATGCGCTGCGGCTCGTCCGGGCGGACAGGCGCGTCAGGGGGCTCTGCGGCAGGGACGAACCGTGCCTCGGCGTCGCGCCACTTCTCGAAGAAGGGCGCCATGTCCACCGCGAGGTCCCTGATGACCGGCAGGTTGCGCAGCGGCCCGATGCGCACCCGGCCCTTGCGCGCGGCCTGGGAGACATGGGTGCGGCAGGTCCAGCGCGGGCGCCCGTTGACGGTCATCGCGCAGGAGCCGCACATGCCGACCCGGCAGGCGAAGCGGTAGGCGAGCGAGGGGTCGATATGGCGCTGCACATGAGTGACCACGTCGAGCACGGTCTGGTTCGCCTGATGCGGGACCGCGTAGCTGCGCCAGGCGCCGTCCTCGCCCCCGCGCCAGATTTCGACTTCGAGCATCGCCATGACGGGTTCATCGTAGCCGGTTTCGGCAAGCCGGTGGCAAGCGCGT
>JAJDYL010000107.1 GCA_022825195.1 Alphaproteobacteria bacterium | reverse complement strand
ACGCCGTGAACTCCGCGCCACCCGCCTCCGCCAGGATCTTCGTGATCGCCGCTGTCAGCGTCGTCTTGCCATGATCTACATGACCAATCGTACCTATGTTGCAGTGCGGCTTCGTCCGCTCAAACCGAGCCTTGCCCATCGATCCCAAGCCCCTCGTTACGTTTCCCGCCGTCAGGCGAATTTGGCGCGGACTTCGTCCGCGACCGCCTGCGGCACTGCCTCGTAATGGTCGAATTCCATGTGGAACTGCGCGCGACCCTGACTCATCGAGCGCAGCGTGTTGACATAGCCGAACATGTTGGCGAGCGGCACCATCGCCTCGATCAGGCGCGCATTGCCGCGCTGGTCCATGCCCTGGACATGCCCGCGCCGGGAGTTCAGGTCGCCGATTATGTCACCCATATAGTCCTCGGGCGTCACCACCTCGACCTTCATGATCGGCTCCAGCAATTTCGGGCGCGACTTCTCCATCGCCTCCCTGACCGCTGCCCTGGCCGCGATCTCGAATGCGAGCACGCTCGAATCGACATCGTGGTAGCCGCCATCGGTCAGCACGGCCTTCACATCGATCACCGGGAAGCCCGCAAGCACCCCCGATTCCAACTGCGCAAGGAACCCCTTTTCGACGCCGGGGACATATTCGCGCGGCACCGAGCCGCCGACGACGCGGCTCTCGAACTCGTTGCCCGCGCCGGTGTCCTGCGGCTCGAAGGTCATGATGACGCGCGCGAACTGGCCTGCGCCGCCGCTCTGCTTCTTGTGCGTGTAGTCGACCTCGACCGTCCTGCCGAACGCCTCCCTGTACGCTACCTGCGGTGCGCCGATATTGGCCTCGACTTTGAACTCGCGCTTCATCCGGTCGATGATGATCTCCAGGTGAAGCTCGCCCATGCCCTTGAGGATGGTCTGACCGGTTTCATGGTCCGTCGAAAGCCCGAGCGAGGGGTCTTCCGCCGCCAGCCTGCCGAGCGCGACACCCATTTTCTCCTGGTCGGCCTTCGTCTTCGGCTCGACCGCAATCTCGATCACGGGATCGGGGAATTCCATCCGCTCCAGGATGATCGGCGCACTCTGGTCCGCCAGCGTATCGCCGGTCGTCGTCGTCTTGAGGCCTGCGATCGCCACGATGTCGCCGGCCCGCGCCTCCTTGATGTCCTCGCGGCTGTTGGCGTGCATCAGGAGCATGCGCCCGATGCGCTCGCGCTTGCCCTTGACGGTGTTCATCACTGCAGAGCCGCCCTGGAGGACGCCGGAATAGATGCGCGCAAAGGTCAGCGAACCGACAAAGGGATCGTTCATGACCTTGAAGGCGAGCGCCGAAAACGGGGCATCGTCGCTGGACGCGCGCTCCGCCGGCTCGTCGCGGCCCGCCTCGACCCCCTTCACAGCCGGCACGTCCAGAGGGCTCGGCAGATAGGCGACCACTGCATCCAGCATCGGCTGGACACCCTTGTTCTTGAACGCCGAGCCGCAGAGCGTCGGCACGAAAGCGCCGGCGATGGTGCCGGCGCGGATACAGCGCTCAATGGTCTCGACGTCCGGCTCTTTACCTTCGATATAGGCTTCCAGAATCTCTTCGTCCCGTTCCACCGCGAGCTCGATCATCTGCTCCCGCAGTTCCGTGGCCCGCTCCTCCAGTTCGGACGGAATGTCGCCATACTCGAACTCGGCGCCCAGCGTCTCGTCTTTCCAGACGATCGCGCGCATCCGCACGAGATCGACGACACCCACGAAACCGGCCTCGGCACCGATCGGCATTTGCAGCACCAGGGGCACCGCGCCGAGCCGTTCCCGGATCATCTCCACGCACCGGAAGAAATCGGCTCCGACCCTATCGAGCTTGTTGACGAAGCACATGCGCGGCACGCCGTACTTGTCCGCCTGCCGCCAGACCGTCTCCGACTGGGGCTCGACCCCGGCGACACCGTCGAACACCGCCACCGCACCGTCGAGCACACGCAACGAGCGCTCGACCTCGATGGTGAAATCGACGTGGCCCGGCGTGTCGATGATGTTGATGCGGTGGTCTCCCCAGAAACAGGTCGTAGCGGCGGACGTGATCGTGATGCCGCGCTCCTGCTCCTGCTCCATCCAGTCCATCGTCGCGGCGCCGTCGTGCACCTCGCCGATCTTGTACGACCGCCCGGTGTAATAGAGGACGCGCTCGGTGGTCGTGGTCTTGCCGGCGTCGATATGCGCCATGATGCCGATATTGCGGTAGCGTTCGATCGCGGTGGTGCGGGCCATCGGGAGGGTGCTCCGGCTCTGTCCGTTACCAGCGGTAGTGCGAGAACGCCCGGTTGGCCTCGGCCATCCGGTGCGTGTCCTCGCGCTTCTTGACCGCAGCGCCGCGCTGGTTGATGGCGTCGATCAACTCGCCGCTGAGGCGGTCGATCATGGTCTTCTCGGACCGCTTACGCGCCACGTCGATCAGCCAGCGGATCGCCAGCGCCTGCGCGCGGTCGGGCCGCACCTCGACTGGCACCTGGTAGGTCGCGCCGCCGACACGCCGAGACCGCACCTCGAGATTGGGCCGCACATTGTCGAGGGCCGCATGGAAGACCTGCAGCGCATCGACGCCGGCGCGCCGTTCCGCCCTTTCCAACGCCCCGTACACGATCCGCTCCGCCGTGGACTTCTTGCCGTCCAGCATCAGGCAATTGACGAATTTGGAGATCACCGCGTCCCCGTATCGCGGATCGGAAATCGGCTCGCGTTTCTCTGCTGCGCGGCGGCGCGACATGGCTTCCGGCTCCCCTTACCGCGGGCGCTTGGCGCCGTATTTCGACCGGCGCTGGCGGCGGTCGGCGACCCCCTGCGTGTCCAGCGTGCCGCGGATGATGTGGTAGCGCACGCCGGGCAGATCCTTCACGCGCCCGCCCCGGATCAGCACAACCGAATGCTCCTGGAGGTTGTGGCCGACGCCCGGAATGTAGCTCGTCACCTCGAAACCGTTGGTCAGCCGCACGCGCGCTACCTTGCGCAGCGCCGAGTTCGGCTTCTTGGGCGTGGTCGTATAGACGCGCGTACAGACGCCGCGCTTCTGGGGACAGGCCTCCAGCGCCGGCACCTTGTTGCGGGCCCGGGGGGCAGTCCGCGACTTGCGGATCAACTGGTTGATCGTCGGCATTCCGCCTCCTTGAACATTCCGCCCCGGCCTTGCGGACCGGACAAGAACACCAGACGCCGTCCCGCGCACCCTTGCGTGGGCTCGTCTGAGCGTCCCAGTGTCCGGATCGTCGAACTCCGCTCGGCCCCAGACCGGCTCGAAGACGCGTCTAAACCTGCCGTCAGGACAGGCTTACCGCCGTCTTCCCGAATAAGGTTGGCGGGCTTTTAACGGTGCGGCCGGCGGGCGTCAAGCGCCGAAACGCGTTCGCCCGCCGGTTTTCGCACCGCCCGCCCTGCGTTATTCCCCCGCAGCCAGCTGCTCGATTTCAAGCGCCTCGCTGCGCGCGCTGCGCTCGGCCAGGGCCTGACGGTCGCGCTCGGCCGCCAGATTGCGCAGCCGCTTCATGACGCTGCCCGTGCCCGCCGGGATCAGGCGCCCGACAATCACGTTTTCCTTGAGTCCCACCAGGTCGTCCACCTTGCCGCTCACCGACGCCTCGGTGAGGACGCGCGTCGTCTCCTGGAAGGACGCCGCAGAAATCCAGGACCGGGTGTGGAGCGCCGCCTTGGTAATGCCCTGCAGAACCGGCTCGGCTTTTGCTGCATCGCCGCCCTCCGCTTCGGTCCGGACGTTCTCGTCCTCGAACTCGCTGCGGTCCACCTGCTCGCCGATCAGGAAGGTCGTGTCGCCGGGATCGGTAATCTCGACCTTCTGAAGCATCTGGCGAACGATCACCTCGATGTGCTTGTCGTTAATCTTGACGCCCTGCAGGCGGTAAACCTCCTGGATTTCGTTCACGAGGTATGCCGCCAGCGCCTCGACGCCGAGCACATGCAGGATGTCGTGCGGCACCAGCTTGCCGTCGAGCAGCATGTCGCCGACCTGCACATGGTCTCCCTCCCGGACCGCCAGATGGCGTCCCTTGGGGACCAGGTGTTCGCGGGTCTCCTCCGGGTTCTCCATGGACCGGATGACGATCCGGCGCTTGGTCTTGTAGTCGCGCCCGAACTCGATCCGTCCTTCGAGGTCCGCAAGCACGGCGAATTCCTTGGGCTTGCGCGCTTCGAACAACTCCGCCACCCGGGGCAGGCCGCCCGTGATGTCGCGGGTCTTGGAAACCTCGCGCGGGATGCGCGCGAGCACGTCGCCGGGATGCACGCTCTGCCCGTTGAAGACCGAAAGCACCGCGTCCACGGACATGAAGTAACGCGCCTCCAGGCCGTTGCCGAGCTCGACCACCTCTCCGTCGGGGGTTCTGAGCGTGATGCGGGGCTTCAGGTCCGTTCCGCGCGCCTGCTGGCGCCAGTCGGTCACGGTCCGGTTGGAGATACCCGTCGCCTCATCGACGACTTCGCGCATCGAGACGCCTTCGACAAGGTCGACATAGTGTGCGACGCCCTCACGCTCGCAGATGATCGGCTGCGTGTGGGGGTCCCAGTCGGCGAGCCTCTCGCCTCCCTCAACCTCGGCGCCGTCGTCCTTCAGCAGCCGGGCCCCGTAGGGAAGGCGGTGGCGCGCGCGTTCACGGCCCTGGACATCCATCAGCACCAGTTCGGTATTGCGTCCCATGACGATCGGCACACCCCGAGAGTCGACCACGACGTTGCGGTTGCGCACCCGGAGTTCGCCCTTCATCACCGCCTCGACCGAAGACTGCTCCGCACCGCCCTGCGCCGCCCCGCCGATATGGAAGGTGCGCATGGTGAGCTGCGTGCCGGGCTCGCCGATCGACTGCGCCGCGATCACGCCGACCGCCTCGCCGACATTGACCTCGGTGCCCCGCGCCAGGTCGCGGCCGTAACAGTGGCCGCAAACGCCGGACTTGGTCTCGCAGGTCAGCACCGAACGGATCTTCACCATATCGATGCCGGCCTGCTGGATCCGGTCGGCAAGGTCTTCGTCGATCAGCGTCCCGGCCGGCGCGAGCGGCTCCCCGTCGGGGCCGGACACATCGTCCGCGAGCGTCCGCCCGAGAATGCGGTCCGCCAGCGGCTCGATGACGTCGCCGCCCTCGACGATGGCCCGCATGTCCAGGCCGGCGCCGGTGCCGCAGTCCCGCTCGGTGACGATGCAGTCCTGCGCCACGTCCACCAGGCGGCGGGTCAGATAGCCGGAATTGGCCGTCTTCAGGGCCGTGTCGGCCAGGCCCTTGCGGGCGCCGTGGGTGGAGTTGAAATACTCCAGCACCGAAAGGCCTTCCTTGAAGTTGGCGATAATCGGCGTCTCGATGATCTCGCCCGAGGGCTTGGCCATCAGGCCGCGCATGCCGGCCAGCTGTTTGATCTGCGCCTCGGAACCGCGCGCGCCGGAATGCGCCATCATCCACACGGAGTTCACCGGCTTGTCGGGGTCCGCGACCGCAATCCCCTCCATCATCGCCCGGGAGACGGCGTCGGTGGCCTCGCTCCAGACGTCCACCACCTTGTTGTATCTCTCGCCGTGGGTCAGCAAGCCCTGCTGATACTGGTCCTCGAACTCCTTGACCTTGGTCTGCGCGTCCTCGATGACCCTCGCCTTCGCCTCCGGGATGACCAGATCGGCCTTGCCGAAGGAGATGCCGGCGCGGGTGGCATGGCCGAAACCCATCGCCATCATCCGGTCGCAGAACACCACCGAGTCCTTCTGGCCGCAATTGCGGTAGACCGCGTCGATGATGTCGCCCACCGCCTTCTTGGTGAGCACCCGGTTGAAATGGTCGAACCCGACGGCGGCGTGCTTCGGGAGCAATTGCGCGAGCAGGACCCTGCCGGGCGTCGTGTCATAGACCTGGGTCGTGGTGACGCCGGCCTCGTCCGTCTGCGAGATCCGCGCCTTGATGCGCGAATGCATGCTGACCATCTTGTGCGCCAGCGCGTATTCGACCTCGCCCGGGTCGCGGAACACCATGCCCTCGCCCGGATCGCCTTCGCGATCCAGCGACAGATAGTAGAGCCCGAGCACGATATCCTGGGTCGGCACGATGATCGGCTTGCCGTTGGCGGGGCTGAGAATGTTGTTGGTGCTCATCATCAGCACCCGCGCCTCCAGCTGCGCCTCCAGCGAAAGCGGCACATGGACCGCCATCTGGTCGCCGTCAAAATCGGCGTTGAAAGCGGTGCAGACCAGCGGGTGGAGCTGGATCGCCTTCCCCTCGATCAGCACCGGCTCAAACGCCTGGATGCCGAGCCTGTGCAGGGTCGGCGCCCGGTTGAGCAGGACCGGGTGTTCGCGGATCACACTTTCCAGAATGTCCCAGACCTCGGGCCGCTCGCGCTCCACCAGGCGCTTCGCCGCCTTGATCGTGGGCGCCATGCCGTAAGCCTCGAGCCGCGAATAGATGAACGGCTTGAACAATTCGAGCGCCATCTTCTTCGGCAGGCCGCACTGGTGCAGCTTGAGCTCGGGGCCGACGACGATCACCGAACGGCCGGAATAGTCCACCCGCTTGCCGAGCAGGTTCTGCCGGAAGCGCCCCTGCTTGCCCTTGAGCATGTCGGAGAGGGACTTGAGCGGGCGCTTGTTCGCCCCGGTGATGACACGCCCCCGCCGGCCGTTGTCGAACAGCGCATCGACCGCTTCCTGCAGCATGCGCTGCTCGTTGCGGATGATGATGTCGGGCGCCCGCAGCTCCATCAGCCGCTTTAGACGGTTGTTGCGGTTGATGACGCGGCGGTAGAGATCGTTGAGGTCGGATGTTGCGAAACGGCCGCCGTCGAGCGGCACCAACGGACGCAGCTCCGGCGGGATCACCGGCACCACGTCCAGCACCATCCATTCCGGCTTCGAGCCCGACTCCAGGAACGCCTCTACGACCTTGAGCCGCTTGACCAGTTTCTTGCGCTTCGCCTCGGAGTTGGTCTCCTTCAGCTCCGCGCGCATGTCCTCGCGTTCCTCCGCAAGCTCGATGCCGGCGAGCAGCTCCTTGATCGCCTTGGCGCCGATCCCGGCCTCGAATTGCGTGCTTTCGGCGGCCGAGCGCTCCATTTCGTCCAGATATTCCTCCTCGCTCAGCAACTGCCCGCGCTCAAGCACGCTCGTGCCCGGATCGGTCACGACATAGCTCTCGAAATAGAGCACCCGCTCCAGCTCCCGGAGCGTCATGTCGAGCACCAGGCCGATACGGCTCGGCATGGACTTGAGGAACCAGATATGGGCGACCGGGGCGGCGAGTTCGATATGGCCCATGCGGTCGCGGCGCACCTTGGAGAGGGTGACCTCCACGCCGCATTTCTCGCAGATGATGCCGCGATGCTTCATCCGCTTGTATTTGCCGCACAGGCACTCATAGTCCTTTACCGGCCCGAAGATGCGGGCGCAGAACAGCCCGTCGCGTTCCGGCTTGAACGTCCGGTAGTTGATGGTTTCCGGCTTCTTGATCTCGCCGTAGCTCCAGCGTCGAATCTGATCGGGCGAGGCGATCGAGACCCGGATTTTGTCGAACGAGGCTTCCTGTTCGGTCTGGCCGAAAAGACGCATCAGGTCGTTCATGCGGTGACTCCAGAGCGGGTTGGGGACAACGGCAAGGCCGCCGTCAGATGTGTTCTTCCTGAAGGTCGACATTCAGGCCGAGCGATCGCAATTCCTTGACCAGGACGTTGAAGGACTCCGGAATCCCGGCATCGAACGTGTCGTCGCCGCGCACCACCGCCTCGTAGACCTTGGTCCTGCCGGCGACGTCGTCCGACTTCACGGTCAGGATCTCCTGCAAGGTGTAGGCGGCGCCATAGGCCTCCAGCGCCCAAACCTCCATCTCGCCGAAACGCTGGCCGCCGAATTGAGCCTTGCCACCCAGCGGCTGCTGGGTCACGAGGCTGTAGGGGCCGATGGAGCGGGCGTGAATCTTGTCGTCCACCAGGTGGTGCAGTTTCAGCATGTAAATATAGCCGACCGTGACCGGCCGGTCGAACGGCTCCCCGGTGCGCCCGTCGACCAGCGTCACCTGCCCGGTCGGCCGGATGCCGGCGCTTTCGAGCATGGCGTCGATATCGAACTCTCGCGCGCCGTCGAACACCGGGGTTGCGACCGGTACACCCGCGGCCAGGTTGTTCGACAGCTCCAGCACCTCGTCGTCCGAGAGGGCGGTGATGGACCTGTCATAGTCGGCGTCGCCATAGACGTTCTGGAGCTTCTCCCGAAGCTGCCCCATCGCCCGGTCGCTCTCGCGCACCTTCTCCAGCATGTCGCCAATCTGCCTTCCGAGGCCGCGGCAGGCGGCGCCCAGATGCGTCTCCAGGATCTGGCCGACATTCATCCGCGACGGCACGCCGAGCGGATTCAGCACGATGTCCACCGGAGTCCCGTCTTCCATGTGCGGCATGTCCTCGATCGGCACCGCCTTGGAGATGACACCCTTGTTGCCGTGGCGTCCGGCCATCTTGTCGCCCGGCTGCAGCTTGCGCTTCACCGCCACGAACACCTTGACCATCTTCATGACGCCCGGCGGCAGTTCGTCGCCGCGCTCCAGCTTCTCCAGCTTGTTGTCGAAGCGCTTCGAAAGCTCCTCCACATTCTCGTCGAAGCGCTGGATCAGCGTCTCGATCTCGCGCATCACGTCGTCCCGCTGAAGTACGACCTGGCGCCATTCCGACGGCCTGAGGCCCTCCAGCGTCTTCTCGGTAATGCGCTGGCCTTCGCGCAGGCCCGGCCCGGACACGGCGTTGCGGTTCAGCAGCAATTCGCGCATCCGCGCATTGAAGTCGCGCGTGAGGATGCCGCGCTCGTCGTCCCGGTCCTTGGCCAGACGGTCGATCTCGGCCTGCTCGATGGTCATCGCGCGCTCGTCCTTGTCGACGCCGCGCCTCTGGAAGACGCGAACATCGACCACCGTGCCGGAATCGCCCGGCGGGACCTTGAGCGAGGTGTCGCGCACGTCCGACGCCTTCTCGCCGAAGATCGCGCGCAGCAGCTTTTCCTCCGGCGTCATCGGCGACTCGCCCTTCGGCGTCACCTTCCCCACCAGAATGTCGCCCGCATTCACCTCCGCGCCAATATAGACGATGCCGGCCTCGTCGAGATTACGCAGCGCCTCCTCGGCGACATTGGGAATGTCGCGGGTGATCTCCTCCTGGCCAAGCTTGGTGTCGCGGGCCATGATCTCGTATTCCTCGATGTGGATCGAGGTGAAGACGTCGTCGCGCGCGATCCGTTCGGAGATGACGATCGAATCCTCGAAATTGTAGCCGTTCCAGGGCATGAACGCGCACAGCACGTTGCGGCCGAGCGCCAATTCCCCGAACTCCGTGGACGGGCCGTCGGCAATGATGTCGCCCTCGCCGACCGCGTCGCCAACCTTCACCAGCGGTCGCTGGTTCAGGCAGGTCGACTGGTTGGACCGCTCGAACTTGCGCAGGTTGTAGATGTCCACGCCGGAGCCGCCGCCGCTTTCGGCAGCGCGCACGACGATGCGCGTAGCGTCGACCTGGTCGACCGTACCGCTGCGCCGGGCTGTGACCGAAGCGCCGCTGTCGCGTGCCACCGCCGCCTCCATGCCGGTCCCGACGAGCGGCGCCTCGGCCTGCACCAGCGGCACCGCCTGGCGCTGCATGTTCGAGCCCATCAGGGCGCGGTTGGCGTCGTCGTTCTCCAGGAAGGGAATGAGAGCCGCTGCAACCGACACCAGCTGTTTCGGCGAGACGTCCATGAAATCGATCTGGTCGGCCGTGGAGAGCGCAAAGTCGCTGCCCCGCCTGACGGTCACCAGTCCCTCCGTGAAGCGCCCGTCCTCGTCCAGCGGCGAGTTGGCCTGCGCGATGGTGTAGCGGCCCTCGTCCATCGCGGTCATGTAGATCACCTCGCTCGACGCGACGCCGTTCTCCACCTTCCGGTAGGGCGTCTCGATGAAGCCGTAGCGATTGATCCGGGCATAGGTGGCGAGCGAGTTGATGAGGCCGATATTCGGGCCTTCCGGCGTCTCGATCGGGCAGATGCGGCCGTAATGGGTCGGATGCACGTCCCGGACCTCGAAGCCGGCGCGCTCGCGCGTCAGCCCGCCCGGACCGAGCGCGGACAGGCGCCGCTTGTGCGTGATTTCCGACAGCGGGTTGGTCTGGTCCATGAACTGGCTGAGCTGCGAGGAGCCGAAGAATTCCCGCACCGCCGCCGCCGCCGGCTTGGCGTTGATGAGGTCCTGCGGCATCACGGAATCGGCGTCGATGGAGCTCATCCGTTCCCGGATCGCGCGTTCCATGCGCGTGAGCCCGATGCGGTACTGGTTCTCCATCAACTCGCCGACCGACCGCACCCGCCGGTTGCCGAGATGGTCTATGTCGTCGATGTCGCCGCGCCCGTCCCTGAGCTCGACCATCGTCTTGACGATCGCCAGTATGTCCTGCTTGCGCAGCACGCGGACCTGGTCGTCGGTTTCCAGCCCGAGCCGCGCATTCATCTTGACCCGGCCGACGGCCGACAGGTCGTAGCGTTCCTCTTCGAAAAACAGGCCCCTGAACAGCGTCTCCGCGCTTTCCAGGGTCGGCGGCTCGCCCGGGCGCATGACCTTGTAGATGTCGGTCAGCGCGTCGTCGCGGTTGGTGTTGTTGTCGCGCGCGAGCGTGTTGCGGATATAGGGCCCGACATTGATATTGTCGATCGCCAGCGTCGCGATTTCGGCCACGCCCGCCTCGCGCAGCGTCTCCAGCAGGGCATCGTCGATCTCGTCGCCGGCCTCGGCATGGATCCGCCCGTTCCCGGCATCGACCAGGTCCTCGGCGAGGAAACGTCCGAGCAGGTCGGACTCGTCCACCAGCTGCGATTCGACCCCGCTCCTGATGAGCCGGTCGACCCGGCGCTTGGTCATGTTGGTCCCGGCCTTCGCCACGACCTCGCCGCTTCGGGCATCCCGGAGGTCGGCGACCAGGCGCTGGCCCTGCAGGCGGGCGAGGTCGATTTCCGTGACCCAGCCCGATTCTCCGCGGCTGTAGATCACGCGGCCGTAGAAATAGTCGAGGATCTCCTCGGCGCCCATGCCCTCGATGGCATCGTCGTCGGTCCCGTCCGCCGCGGCCCGGCGCTGCAGGAACTCCTCGCTTTCAAGCGCCATCAGCAAGGTCGTGACCGGCAGCTTCCGGCGCCGGTCGATCCGCACGAAGACCTCGTCCTTGGCGTCGAACTCGAAATCGAGCCAGGAACCGCGATAGGGAATAACCCGCGCGGAAAACAGCAGCTTACCCGAGGAGTGCGTCTTGCCCCGGTCATGGTCGAAGAACACGCCCGGAGAGCGGTGCATCTGGGAGACGATCACCCGTTCGGTGCCGTTGATGATGAACGTGCCGTTGTCCGTCATCAACGGCATGTCGCCCATATAGACATCCTGCTCCTTGATGTCGCGAATCGACCGCGCGCCGGTATCGTCGTCGAGGTCGAAGACGATGAGGCGCAGCGTCACCTTGAGCGGCGCGGCGTAGGTCATGCCCCGCTGCTGGCATTCCTCGACATCGTATTTCGGCTCTTCGAATTCGTACTTGACGAACTCGAGCTGCGCCTTGTCGGCAAAGTCCCTGATCGGAAAGACAGTCGTCAGCACTTCCTGCAGACCGGCCTGCCGGCGTCCTTCCGGACCGGCGTCTCGCTGCAGGAACCCTTCATAGGACGTGCGCTGCACGTCGATCAGATTCGGAATCGGCGCCACCTCGCGGATATGGCCGAAATTCTTGCGAACCCGCTTGCGGCCCGTAAACGACGTCGTCATGTCCGATCCACCCTGTTCCACGCCGGCCGGCGGCCGACGGCAAGACCATTGTTTAACTGGGTTGCGGCACGAAAATGGCAAACAGCGACGAGGCCGCGCGCCCGTTTTCCGGGCCCGCAGCCGCGTTCGCTCCCGATTTCCGGCCCGGAGCCCGGGCCGGCGTCCATTCGGCCGGCCAACCCCGCTACTTCAGCTCCACCGTCGCGCCGGCGTCTTCGAGCTTCGCCTTCAGCTCTTCGCCTTCTTCCTTGCTCACGCCTTCCCTGACGGACTTCGGCGCGGACTCCACCAGGTCCTTGGCCTCTTTCAGGCCGAGGCCGGTAATGGCCCGGATTTCCTTGATCACATTGATCTTCTTCTCGCCGAACGATGCCAGGATGACATCGAACTCGGTCTGCTCCTCGACGGCAGCGGCGGCCTCGCCGTTCGACACTGCCGCCACCGCGACCGGCGCGGCGGCGGACACGCCCCACTTTTCCTCGAGCATTTTCGACAGTTCGGCCGCCTGGATGACGGTCAGTTCGGAGAGTTCGTCGACAAGTTTCTGTAGATCGGCCATCGGTTGTTACTCCTGGTTCGCTTTCCGGTTCGTGCTTCGGTGGGCCGGCTGCGGGCGGTCAGCCCGATTCGCCGTGGGCGGAGAAGACGCGGGCAAGCTGCGCGCCGGGTTCGCCCAGCAGGCGGGCGATCTTGCCGCCCGGCGCCTGCAGCAGTCCCACGATCCTGCCGCGCAACTCATCCAGCGACGGCAGCTTCGCGAGCGCCTCCACCCCGGCTTCGTCAAGCGCCTCGGCGCCGAGCATGCCGCCCAGCACGGAGAGCTTGTCGTTCTCGTTGGCATAATCGACGGCCACCTTGGCCGCCGCCACCGGGTCGGTCGAGAACGCGACCGCCGTCGGGCCCGAGAACAGGGGCTGGATGTCGGCGAACGACGTCTTTTCCAACGCCCGCTTCGCCAGCCGGTTCTTGGTGACCCGGAATGTCACGCCCGCCGCGCGCATGCGCCGGCGCAGGTCTGTCATCTCGGCCACCGTCAGTCCGGAATGTCGGGTGACGACCATGAGTTCGGCGCCGCCGAAGCTCTCGGTCATGTTCCGGACCAGTTCCTCCTTCTGCTTCTTGAGCAAGGGGTCCTCTCCTGCGTGGGGCTTGCGCCCCGGTTCGTGTTGGCCGCCCTCGCGGGCGGCGCCGGACCCTGTCCCGGAAGCGGACGCCGGTCGTCCGGCGCCTTCCTCCCGTCTAGCGTCGGCGCTTGCGCTTTAGGTCCGGCCCTCAGGCAGGCCCGGACACCGACGGTCTCGGACAGGTGTGTTTTCGACGGACCGGGCGGCTCAGCCCGCTCCGCCGAGAGCGCTTGCATCCACGCGCACGCCGGGTCCCATCGTGGAACTGAGCGTGACGCGCCTGATATAGGTTCCCTTGGCCCCGGACGGCTTGGCGCGCAGTATGGCGTCGAAGAAAGCGCGGGCGTTGCCCTCCAGCGCGTCCTGTTCGAAGCTGGCCTTGCCAATGCCGGCATGAACGATTCCAGCCCGCTCGACGCGGAACTGCACCTGCCCGCCCTTGGCGGCGCGGACCGCCTCGGCCACGTCCATGGTCACAGTGCCGAGCCGCGGATTCGGCATCAGGCCGCGAGGGCCCAGAATGCGGCCCAGCCGGCCCACGACCGGCATGGTGTCCGGCGTGGCGATGGCGCGGTCGAAGGCGATTTCCCCGCCGCTCACCGTTTCGGCCAGATCTTCCGCGCCCACCAGGTCGGCGCCAGCCTCGCGGGCCTCGTCGGCCTTCGCGCCGCGCGCGAACACCGCCACCCGCACAGCCTTGCCGGTGCCGTGCGGCAGATCGCAGACCCCGCGCACCATCTGGTCGGCATGGCGCGGGTCGACGCCGAGATTGACTGCAATATCGACCGTTTCATCGAATTTGGCGCGCGCCCGCTCGCGGACAAGGCGCACGGCTTCGGAGAGGTCGTGCTCGACGGTGCGGTCGACGCCGTCCCAGGCGTCGCGCATCCGCTTGCCCTTGCGACTCGCCATCGCGTCAGCCCTCCGTCACTTCGAAGCCCATGGACCGGGCCGAGCCCGCGAGCATGGCGACCGCGGCTTCGAGGTCGTTGGCATTCAGGTCCTCCATCTTCACCTCCGCGATCTCCCGCAGCTGTGCGCGCGTGACCTGGCCTGCGGTCTCCCGGCCGGGTGTCTGGCTTCCCTTGTCCAGACCTGCGGCGCGCCGCAGCAGGAAGCTTGCCGGCGGCGTCTTCATCGCAAAGCTGAAGGACTTGTCCGCATAGACGGTGATGATCGTCGGAATCGGCACGCCCTGTTCCTGGGCCTGCGTAGCGGCGTTGAACGCCTTGCAGAACTCCATGATGTTCAGCCCGCGCTGTCCCAGCACGGGGCCGATCGGCGGTTGCGGCGTGGCCTGGCCCGCCGGAACCTGCAGCTTGATGTAGCCGCTGATTTTCTTTGCCATTTCGGCTCCCCAGATGAGGCGGCATCGAAGCCGCCGGCGGTCACGGCCGGGGCCGGCCTCCCGCCTGTTCCCTTTTGCTGCGTCCGGTCAGGTCTTTTCCACCTGCGAGTATTCGAGGTCGACGGGTGTCGCGCGCCCGAAAATCGATACCGAGACCTTGAGCCGGGCGCGTTCCTCGTCCACCTCTTCTACCACGCCGGTGAAGGAAGTGAACGGTCCGTCCGAGACCCGGACCTGCTCGCCGATATCGTAGATCACGGACGGGCGCGGCCGTTCGACCCCTTCCGTCACCTGATAAAGGATGCGGTTGGCCTCGGACTCGGAGATCGGGATCGGCCGGTTGCCGCCGCCGCCGAGAAAGCCGGTGACCTTCGGCGTGTTCTTGACCAAGTGCCAGACGCGGTCGTCCGGGCGGCTGCCGCTCCGCTCCGGCCGTTCGGCGTTCTGCTGGGTTTCCATCTTGATCAGCACGTAACCGGGGAAGAATTTGCGTTCTCCCGTCACGCGCCGTCCGCGCCGGATCTCGGCAACCTTCTCCATCGGCACGCTGATTTCCTCGATCAGCGGGCCCACGCCCTGCCGGTCCGCCTGTTCGCGGATCGCCGTCGCGACCTTCTGTTCGGAGCCCGAATGGACATGGATGACGTACCAGCGCGCGGTCAAGACCCTAGCCCCCGAGCCCGAGAACGGCGCGCACGATCCAGGCGAGCGCCTGGTCCACGAAGAAGAAGAACAGCGCCGCCAGCGCCACCATGACGAACACCATGGCCGTGGAGACGCCCGTCTCCTTGCGGCTCGGCCAGGTGACCTTGGCTGCCTCCTGGCGGACCTGGCGGATGAATGCGCCGGGGCTCGTTCTCGCCATGGCCGCCTCAGATGGCAGGAGCAGCAGGACTCGAACCCGCAACCCCCGGTTTTGGAGACCGGTGCTCTACCAATTGAGCTATGCTCCTACTGAGATCCATGTCGTTGCTCTCGGCTCTCGGCCCGTTCAGTCGTCGATTGAAGCGACGACGCCGGCGCCGACGGTGCGCCCGCCCTCGCGGATCGCAAACCGCAACCCCTCGTCCATCGCTATCGGCGCTATCAGGTTCACACCCATCGAGATGTTGTCCCCCGGAAGCACCATCTC
>JAJDYL010000158.1 GCA_022825195.1 Alphaproteobacteria bacterium | reverse complement strand
CTCGGTGAGCGATCTGCGCCTGCTGGAGAACGGCAGCGCGACCTACACGGTGGTGCTGGACCAGGCGCCGGCGGCGGACGTGGCGCTGCAGATCTTCCGGGTGGGGGGTAACTCGTCGGCGGTGACGACGAACCCGTCGGTGCTCACCTTCAGGCCGAGCGGCAGCGGCATCTGGAACAGCCCGCAGACGGTGACGGTGACGGGCGTGGACGAGCCGGGCATGCACCGGAACCGGACGCTGACGCTGCGCCACACGGGGAGTTCGCTGGACGGCAGCTACAACGCAGGAGAGTACGACCTCGCGGTCGAGGTCGGCGACGCGCCGGAGGTGGAGGCCTGGGAGGGCTGGAACCGGGCTGACGGCAGCGCGGGCGACAACGCGACGCTTTCCCGCCCGCACACGGTGGCGTCGACGCCGGGGATCTGGCCGCGGCAGGACTTCTTCCCCGGGGGGGCGCTGGACTATGTCGTCCGCCTGTCGAACCGCCCCGAGCCCGGCGGCACGGTGACGGTGAATGTGAGCCGGAGCAACGCCGGCGTGCAGCTGGGGCTGACCCGGAACGGCCCGTGGCGAAGCTCGCTGACGGTGACCTTCGGGGACGGCTTCGCGGCCGGCGCCGGCTCGCCCAACATCGACGCCTGCAACAACTCCCACGACTGGAGGCGGGGCGGCGAGGCCCATGACGCCACCGCGGCCACCTCCTGGGAGTGCTGGCGCAAGATCTGGGTGCGCCCGCTGTTCCACGACGGCGGCGCCGCCTGCACGGACCTCACGCACACGGCCTCGGGGGGCGGCGTCCGCAGCCGGACCGTCGAGACCATCCGGGCCCATAACCCGCACTACTACCGCGACGGCAACCGCCGCTGCGCCATCCTGACGCCCAACACCGAGCCCGCGGCCCTGAACGACCCGGGTATCCAGGTCCCCGCCGCGCAGGTGGCGAACCTCGAGGTGACGAGGGTCGATGCGAACAGCGCCTCGGCGAGCTGGGACGCGGTGGCGCACGCCACGGGCTACGAGGTGGCGTGGGACGCGCTCGACGGCAACGGCCAGGCGATCGCGTCGGGCATCCACATCGGGGTGACCGGCACGACGCAGACGATCGAACACCAGGCGCCGGGGGCGGCCTCGCTCACGGTCACGGTGGCGCCGGAATATGTCGACGGCAACGGCGACACGCAGGTGCTGGCCGACCTGGCGGCCACCGCGGCACTCGACCTGTCGACGCCGCAGTCCGCGCAGGCGAATTCGCTCCAGGCGGGCGCATCGTCCTGCGACCTCGCCGAGGTGAAGGCGGACGTCGGGGACTACATCCTGGAGACGCAGCACGGCGCGGCGCATGTGGCGCGCTGGAAGAAGGCGCTGGCGGGGCTGAACGGCGAGACCGGCGGCATGACGGCGGCGGGGGCGCGGCAGATGGAGGCGAAATACTCGCCGGGCCGCTGGCAGCCTGTGGTCGAGGCGCTGGACTGCCTGGAGAAGGCGGCGCTCCCGGTGATCGCGGTCTCCGCCGGGAACGCGGTCACGGAGGGCAATCCGGCGACGTTCACGGTGACGGCGACGCCGGCGCCGTCGGCGCCGCTGACGGTCGGGCTGACGGTCGGCCAGAGCGGGGACTACGCGGCGTCCGGCCAGACCGGCACGCGGCAGGTCACGGTCCCGACCGGGGGCAGCGCAACGCTGACGGTCGCGACGGCGGACGACGGCGCGGACGAGCCGGACGGCTCGGTCACCGCCACGGTCGAGCCCGGCACGGGCTACACGGTCGGCGGCGCGAACACCGCCTCGGTGAGCGTGGCCGACGACGACGATGCGCCGCCCGCGCAGGCGGATTCGCCCCAGGCGGGCGCATCGTCCTGCGATCTCGTGTCGGTGAAGGCGGACGTGGAGGACTATATCGGGGAGACGCAGCACGGCGCGGCGCATGTGGCGCGCTGGAAGAAGGCGCTCGCGGGGCTGAACCGCGAGACCGGCGGCATGACGGCCGCGGGGGCGCGGCAGATGAAGGCGGACTTCTCGCCGGGCCGCTGGCAGCCTGTGATCGACGCGCTCGACTGCCTGGAGGCGGGCGCAACGCCGCAGCCGGAGACGCCGCAGCCGGAAACGCCGGCGGCGGTTCCCGAACTCAGCCTCGCGGCGGGCGACGCGGTGGACGAGGGCGGCAGCGCCACCTTCACCCTCCATGCCGACCCGGCGCCGGCGGCGGACCTGACCGTGGCCTTCAGCGTCGCCCAGGACGGCGACTGGCTGGCCGCGCCCGGCGCGGGCAGCCGGCAGGTGACGCTGGCGGCGGGCGCCGCGAGCGCCACGCTCGCCATCGCCACCGTCGACGACGGGGCCGATGAGGCGGACGGCTCGGTGAGCGTCACGCTGGATGCCGGCACGGGCTACACGATCGCCGCGGGCAGGGCGGTCGGCGCGGTCGCGGTGCGCGACAACGACACCCCGGCAGTCGGCATCGCCGCCGGGAGCGGGGTGACGGAAGGCAATCCGGCCTCCTTTACCCTCACGGCCACACCTGCGCCCGCCGCGCCGCTGACGGTGACGCTGTCGGTGACCCAGAGCGGCGACTACGCCGCCGGGGGCGAGACCGGCACGCGGGAGGTCACGATCCCGACCTCGGGCAGTATCGCGATAGAGGTCGCGACGGCGGACGACGGCGCGGACGAGGCAGACGGCAGCATTGCGGCGACCGTCCAGGCCGGCAGCGGCTACACGGTGGCGGACCCGCCGGGCGATGCCGCCTCGGTCGCGGTCGCGGACGACGACGAGCCGGTGGTGAGCATCGCCGCCGGGGAGGGCGTGACGGAAGGAGCCCCGGCCTCGTTCACCCTCACGGCTGCGCCTGTGCCGCACGCGGCGCTGACGGTGAGCCTCGCGGTGACCCAGAGCGGGGACTACGCGGCTTCCGGCCAGACCGGCACGAGGAACATCACGATCCCGACCGGCGGCAGCATCGCCTTCGAGGTCGCGACGGTGAACGACAGTGCGGACGAGCCCGACGGCTCGGTCACGGCAACCCTTGCCGCCGGCGCGGGCTACGCGGTGGCGGCGTCGCCCGATGACACGGCCAAGGTCGCGGTGGCGGACGACGATGTCGCGGCGGTGCCGGAAGGCCCGACGCTCTC
>JAJDYL010000077.1 GCA_022825195.1 Alphaproteobacteria bacterium | reverse complement strand
GCGTCGAGGAAGCCGGTGGTGCTGAGCCAGCCCTGGTCGGGGCCGGCCAGCAGCGCCAGGTCCTTGGTCATCTCGCCGCCTTCCACCGTCTCGATGCAGACCCGTTCCAGCGTGCGGGCGAACTCGGAAACCTCCGGCGTCCCGTCGAACTGGCCGCGATAGTCGAGGCCGCGCGTCCACGCGAAGATCGAGGCGATGGAGTTGGTCGAGGTCTCGTTGCCCTGCTGGTGCTGGCGGTAGTGGCGGGTGACGGTGCCGTGCGCCGCCTCGGCCTCGATGGTCTTGCCGTCCGGCGTCATCAGCACGGAGGTCATCAGGCCCAGCGAGCCGAAGCCCTGGGCCACCGTGTCGGACTGCACGTCGCCGTCATAGTTCTTGCAGGCCCAGACATAGCCGCCCTCGAGCTTCATCGCCTGCGCGACCATGTCGTCGATCAGCCGGTGCTCGTACCACAGCCCGGCGGCCTCGAAGCGGTCCTTGAACTCGGCCTCGAACACCTCGGCGAACAGGTCCCGGAAGCGCCCGTCATAGGCCTTCAGGATGGTGTTCTTGGTGGACATGAAGCAGGGATAGTTGCGCATCAGCGCGTAGTTGAAGCAGGAGCGCGCAAAGCCCCGGATCGACTCGTCGAGATTGTACATCGACATGGCGATGCCGCCGCCGGGGAAGTCGAACACCTCGCGCTCGATGACCTCGCCGCCGTCCTGCGGCTCGAAGCGGATGGTGAGCTTGCCCTTGCCCGGCACCACGAAATCGGTCGCGCGGTACTGGTCGCCGTAGGCGTGGCGGCCGATGATGATCGGCTTCGCCCAGCCCGGCACCAGGCGCGGCACGTTCGCGCAGATGATCGGCTCGCGGAACACCGTTCCGTTGATGATGTTGCGGATCGTGCCGTTGGGGGAGCGCCACATGGCCTTCAGGCCGAATTCCTCGACCCGGTCCTCGTCCGGCGTGATCGTCGCGCATTTGACGCCGACGCCGTATTTCTTGATCGCGTTGGCCGAGTCGACGGTGATCCGGTCGTCGGTCTCGTCGCGCTTCTGGATCGACAGGTCGTAATATTTCAGGTCGATATCGAGATAGGGCAGGATCAGCTTTTCCTTGATGAACTCCCAGATGATCCGCGTCATCTCATCGCCGTCGAGCTCGACGACGGGGGTTGCGACCTTGATCTTGCTCATATGCGTGCCGCTCCCGGCGTGCTTGTCGGCCGCCGCCGAGGGCTTGGCCGTACCGTGTTGATAAGGAAGGGCGGCAACATAGGCCCGCGCCGGCGGGTGCGCAAGCAGGGTGCCGGCGGGCCGCTTCGCGCTATGGCGGGCCGGCGGCGCGGAAGCGGATCGGCATGGAGACCGTGCCGCGCAGGCTGACGCCGTCGCGCCAGTCGAGCCGGTCCGCCGCGATCCCGATGTCCTGCATCGCCGCCAGCAGGCGCGGGAAGGCCAGCGCCGCCTCCAGCCTTGCGAGCGGCGCGCCGACGCAGAAATGGATGCCGAAGCCGAAGGCGATCTGCCGGCCCTGGCTGCGCGCGATGTCGAACCGCTCCGGGTCCGCGAACGCCTCCGGATCGCGGTTGGCGGCGTTCAGCATCAGGAAGACGCGCTCGCCGGCCCGGATGCGCCGGCCGCGAATCTCCATGTCCTCGGCCACGACCCGGGAAACGGCCGGGGCGGGCGAGTCGAAGCGCAGCATTTCCTCCACCGCCGCCTCCGCGCGCGACGGCTCCCGGCGCAGCAGGTCCTGCTGGTCCGGGTGCAGGATCAGGCGCATCAGGCCGTTGGCGAGCAGTCCCGTGGTCGTCTCGTGGCCGGCGAAGAGCAGCAGGATGCAGTTCGCCACAAGGTCGTCGTCGGAGAGGCCGGGGCTCGCGGCAAGCTCGGAAATCAGGTCGCCGGCCGGGCGGCGGCGGCGGTCGTTCAGCAGGCCGCGGAAGGTCGCATCGAGGCCGGCGACGGCGGCCTCCGCGCGGAGATGCTTGTCGGGCGCGGTCTGCGAGGAGCCGACGAACAGCGCGAGGTCGTGGCTCCAGCGCTGGAAATCGTCGAGGCGGTCCAGCGGCGCGCCAAGGATTTCCATGATGACGCCGGCCGGCAGCGGATAGGCGAAGTCGGCGACGAAATCCATGGCCCCGCCGTCCGGCGCGGCTGCCAGCAGGCGGTCGATGCGCCGCTCGATGCGGGGGGCCATGGCGGCGAGCGCGGCTGTCGTGAAGCGGCCGTTCAGATGGGAACGGATGCGGGTGTGCGCCGGCGGGTCGAGGAAGACCGCCCACCGTCCGAGCGCGCCTTCGCTCCGCTGCAATTGCTTGCGGCGCGCGGGATCGAGCCCCTGGAAATAGGCCGCCATGCGCTCGGCGGAGAAGCGCCGGTCGCGCTGCGCGGCGAGGCAGTCGTCGTAGCGGGTCAGCAGCCAGGCCTTCAGCCGCCCGCTCCAGGCGACGGGGGCTTCCGCGCGCAGCCGGGCGAGTGCCGGGTAGGGGTCGGCGATGGTCGCCGGATCGGTCGGGTCGTAGATCTCGTCGATGGCTTTCATCGGCCCGTCGCCGTCTGCGGCTGGCCGGAGCATGGCTTCCGGACCGGCGCACGGCAAGCCGCAGGGCCGGGGCAGCGGCCGGGAGACCGGCGGTCGCGGTAGGGACGCCGGTTTCCCGGCGCCCCCCGCACAGATCCGGACGTGCGCGCTAACGCATCCGGCTCCTACCTCGGGTAGTGACGGCGAAGCGCACGCTTG
>JAJDYL010000028.1 GCA_022825195.1 Alphaproteobacteria bacterium | reverse complement strand
AGCGCCACGCTTACCCTTGCCACGGACGACGACGGCGTTGACGAGCCCGACGGCTCGGTGAGCGTCACGCTCGATGCGGGCGCGGGCTACGCGGTGGCGGCATCGCCCGGAGATGCCGCGTCGGTCGCGGTGCGCGACAATGACGATCCGGTCATCAGCATCGCCGCCGGCGCCGGGGTGACGGAAGGAGCCCCGGCCTCGTTCACCCTCACGGCTGCGCCTGTGCCGCATGCGGCGCTGACGGTGAGCCTCGCCGTGACCCAGAGCGGGGACTTTGCTGCTTCCGGCCAGACCGGCACGCGGCAGGTCACGATCCCGACCGGCGGCAGCGTGGCCTTCGAGGTCGCGACGGTGAACGACAGTGCGGACGAGCCCGACGGCTCGGTCACGGCCACCCTTGCCGCCGGCGCGGGCTACGCGGTGGCGGCGTCGCCCGATGACGCGGCCAAGGTCGCGGTGGCGGACGACGATGTCGCGGCGGTGCCGGAAGGTCCGACACTCTCGGTGAACGACGTCGAGGTGAAGGAGGGTCCCTACCGGCGGGTCACGTTCACGGTGACGCTCAGCGAGGCGTCGGACAGGTATGTGTCCTTCTACTACCAAGTGCGGGAGTCGGACCCGGTGTCGGCGAAGCGGAACGCGGACTTCTGGGGGCCTGTCTCGAAGCAGTTCGCGGGCATGAGGCCGGGCGAGACCGAGTACCGGATCAAGGCGGGCATGGTGGTCGACGACAGCCACGACGAGGACCCGGAGACCTTCGAGATCGTGCTTTCGGACGCGAACGGCGCGGCGATCGCGGATGCGGTGGGCGTGGCGACGATCGTGAACGACGACCCGCTGCCGGCGGCGTTCCTGGCGCGGTTCGGTCGCACGGTGGCCGATCAGGCTCTGGAGGGTATCGCCGCGCGCATGGCGGCGCCGCGCACGCCCGGCATGCAGGGCATGGTCGCCGGGCAGGCGCTGTCATTCGACCCGGGCGCTTCCGGGCGACCGGCGGCGGGCGGCGCTGCGGTCCTGCCGCGCTCTGCCGGCTCGCAGGCAGCCCCCGGATCATGGTCCGGGACAAGCTTCGGCTCGTCCGGGGAGGCGTCGCGGACGATGACGCTGCGCGAGGCGTTGTCGGGCAGCAGCTTCACGCTGACCGGGGATGTGGACGGCGCGGGCGGAACGATGGCCTTCTGGGGCCAGGCGCCCGGCGCGGGCGGTCATGCGTTTGCGACGCAGTTCGCCGGCGCTGACCGGGCCTCCGAGTTGCGTCTGAGCGGCGAGACGGCGTCGGCGCTTCTGGGGGCGGACTATGCGCGGGGCCCGTGGCTTGTGGGGTTTGCGCTGTCGCAGAGCACATCCGAGGGCGACTATGCGCAGGACGGCGCAGGCGATTGTTCCGGACAGCCTGAGGCGGTGTGCGCCCTGGCGGCGCGCGCGGGCGCGGGCGAGGTGGAGGCGTCGCTGACGGCGACGGTTCCCTATGCGGCTTACGATGTCTCGGAGCGGCTGCGCCTGTGGGGCGCCGTGGGCCAGGGCGCGGGCGATGTGACGGTGACCACGGGGCTCGGCGGCAGCTACCGCGCGGACACGCGCTGGAGCATGGCGGCGGCGGGGCTCAGGGGCGAGTTGCTGGCGCCGCCTGCCGAAGGCTCCCCCGGATCGGGGTCCGGGGCAGGCGGCCTGTCGCTGGCGCTGGTTTCGGACGCGATGTGGGTGCGGACCTCGTCGGAGAAGACGCGCGATCTTGCGGCGTCGGAGTCGGATGTGAGCCGGCTGCGGCTCGGCCTTGAGGGCAGCTGGGGCGTGGCCCTGGCGGGCGGGGCGAGCCTGACGCCCAGGCTGGAGCTGGGCGCGCGCCATGACGGGGGCGATGCGGAGACGGGCTCGGGCGTGGAGCTGGGCGGCGGCCTTTCATGGGTCGATCCGGGCCTCGGTCTCTCGCTGGACCTTTCGGGCCGCACGCTTGTGGCGCATGACGACAGCGCGCTGGAGGACCGGGGCGTCTCTGCGTCGCTCGTGTTCGCGCCGGATGCGTCGGGCGGGCGCGGTCCGTCCTTCAGCCTCGGCCAGGACTGGGGCGGGCAGGCGCAAGGCGGCCTCGATGCGCTGTTCGCGCCGGCGCCGCTGGAGGAGCGCGAGGACGGCGGCAAGCTGGAGAGCCGCTGGACGGCGGAGGCGGCCTGGGGCTTCCCGGCGCTCGGCGGCCGCTTCACCGGCAGCCCGCATATCGGCCTCGGCCTCGCCACGGGTGCGCGCGACTACACGCTCGGCTGGCGGCTCGCGCCGGCAACGGGCGCGGGCGCCCTCTCCCTCGGCGTCACGGCGACGAGGCGGGAGAACGACGCCGCCCCGGCGGAGCATACGGTCGGTATCGAGGCCGCCGCGCGGTGGTAGACGTCAGGCAGACTCTGGCGTGGATATGTCCGGGCAATCGCGCATGGCGCCGCTCATCGCTGCCGCGATATTCGTCCCGATGCGCTCCGCGGCGGCCTCGACCTCATGGTCCCCGACGTGAGCGTATCTGAGCGTCATGGTCGGCTGTGCATGCCCGAGCATGCGGGCGACGGTGGGCAGCGGAACGCCATTGGCCACGGCCTGGCTCGCTACGGTGTGTCGCAGGTCGTGCAGGCGTACATCCTCGAGACCCGCCTCCCGGCGCGCCCGAAGCCAGAAATGGAGATTGGGGGACAGCGGGCCCGCCGGATTTCGGGGAGACGGAAAGACATATGCGCTTCCCGTTCGCGACTGTCGCGCAATGAGGGCCTGCGCCGCCCCGCTCAGCCACACCGTGCGCGGTCCCGTCTTCGCGTCCGCCAGCCTGATCCTGTCCCCGTCGACTTCCGACCATCGCAGCCTGAGGATTTCGCTCTTGCGGCAGCCGGTCAGAAGCAACAGGCGGACGATATCGGCCTGCGCCTGCCGCGAGGGCCGTTCCTCCACCAGCCGGTCGAGAGTGCGGTGAAGCCGGGCGATCTCCTCCGCCGACAGGAAACGGGTCATCTTCCTGCCCGGGTTCATGCGGATGTCCTGCGCCGGGTTGTGCTGCGCATGACCGGCGGCGACGGCCGCCGCCAGGATCCGGCGCAGCAGGCCGAGCCCCATGTTGGCCGCGCCCGGCGTCTTGCGGCTGAGCTCGTCGAACCAGCGTTCGACACCTGGTCTCTTGAGATGGTCGAGGCGAAGCGCGCCGAAGGCGGGCAGAAGCTGGCGTCGCACCATGCGCTCGCAGTGCCTGCGCCAGCGCGTGTCGCAACCGCGGGCAGGCAGCCAGACTTCCGCGACGAACTCCCGGAAGAGGGGAACCGCAGCCCGCCTTGCGCCGTCTCCGCCAATCTGCGGATGGGCGCCGTCGAGCATGGCCCGGCACTCCTTGC
>JAJDYL010000001.1 GCA_022825195.1 Alphaproteobacteria bacterium | reverse complement strand
TCGGGCGAGGACTCGAAGGCCTTCCTCGAAGGCGCGGCGCGCCGGGCGCGCAAGTATCGCGGCTCGCTCATCACGGGCACCCAGAGCGTCAACGACTACTACGCCAACCCCGCCGCACGGGCGGCCTGGGAGAACTCGGACTGGGTGATCTTCCTCGCCCAGAAGGACGAGTCGGTCGAGCTTCTGAAATCCGAGAAGCGCATCCACTGCGATCCCGGCATGGAGCGGGCGCTCAAGAGCCTGACGACCGCCGACGGCCGCTATGCCGAGCTGGTGCTGCACGGCCCCGACGGCTGGCGGGTGGCGCGTCTGGTGCTCGATCCCTGGTCGGTGGCGCTGTTCTCGTCGCGCGGCCCGGCCTTCGCCGCGGTCGAGCGCCTGAAGGCCGAGGGCCTCTCCACGGTCGAAGCCATCGACCGGCTCGCGGGGGACGCTCCCCACGGGGACGCCGTCTCCGCCGCTGCCGGCCAATCCCAACCATCCGAAACCGGAGAGACCCCATGACAGCGAAGACCGACGCCGCCGAACGGGCGCTGAACTGGCCGGACGATCCCGAGGACGTCACGGCTGCCGGCATCGACTTCGAGGCGCTGGCGCATGTGCTGGCCAACACCTGCCGCCGGGGCGGCTGCCTGCGGCAGTACCACTCCGTCGCGGCCCACGCGGTGATCGTCAGCGAGGAGATCGAGGCGCTGGACGGGCTCGGCGACGAGGATCGGCGGCAGCTCGCGCTGCACGCGCTCATCGCGAATGCGCCGTCCGCGTGGCTCCGGGGGCGCGTGGCGGACTCGCAGCGCGCGGCGGAACGCGCCGGGAGGCTCGCCACCGGGATCGAGACCGCGGTGCGCGAGGCGGCGGGCCTCGATGCGGTGATCGAGGAGGAGCCGGCGGAGCTGCTGAAGTTCGTCACGCGCATGGCGGCGGCGGCCGAAAGCCGCGACCTGCTCGACGGGGATGCGCCGGTGGGCGCCGGCGTCGCCTTCCCGCCCTTGAAGCGCCGTATCCGCAGCCTCCCGCCGGACAGGGCGGCGGCGGCGTGGCTCGCCCGCTTCCGGGCGCTCGCCGGGCCGGAGGCCGGGCGGCGCGGGCGCATCTCCCGCACGGACGGGCCGGGCGAGGCGGATGCCGCGCAAGCCTGACATGACGCGGTCCGACACCGCATGGCCGGTGCTGCTGTCCGCCGTGCTGCTGTCGGGCGCCGTGGCGGCGGCGGTCGCGGCGGCGATGCTCCGATATGGCGTCGAGCCGGCGCCGGGCATTGCCTCCGTGCGGCTCGGCGAGATGACGACCGCGTACACGACACGCGCCGCAGCCGAGGGCGGCACGGCGGAGGATGTGCGGGCCTGGGGAGCGGCGCTGGAAGGCGCGCTCGATCGCGTGGCCGAGCGCCGTGGCGTCGTGCTGCTGCCCGCCCGCGCCGTCGCCGCCGGGGCGCCGGACCTGACGCCGGAGGTGGAGGCGGCACTGGCGGCTGTCCTTGCGCTGCGCGAAGCGGCACCCGTCGGAGAGAAGCCGTGACCGCTTCCCGCCCGATATTCAAGCGGCGGGACGGCCGGCTGCGCCGCCGCCATATCGCCCTCGGCGCAATGATCGCGCTGGCGGCGCTGTGGCTCGCGGCGGTCTCGCGCATCCACGTCAACGCGAGCTGGTCCGACGAAGCCTGGGGCTACGCCGTGTTTCCGTTGTTCGGCGCGGCGCCGCAAGTTGGCGACCGGGTGCTGTTCGAGCCGCCGGAATCCGTCGACTCGCCGGTGCCGTATCTCAAGACGGTGCGCGGCGTGCCGGGCATGCGCATCGAGGTCGGAGACGACGGCACGGTCCGTCTGGACGGCGTAGCGGTTGCGCGCGCGAAGACGCATGCGCTCGACGGACGGCCGCTCGCGGCGATCGCGCCGGGCACGATTCCGCCGGGGCATTACTACCTGCACGCCGATCATGTGGATTCCCACGACAGCCGCTACGCGGAGATCGGGCTGGCGCCTGCCGCGCGCATCCTCGGGCGGGCCATTGCGATGCCCGATATTCCCTGGCTCGGCCTGAAGGGTCCGCTGGTCGGCCCGGAGGATGTGGACGAGGCCGGCGCGGCGCCTATCCTGCCGCAGCCCTCGGACGACGACAGGGCGGGACCGACTGCGGGAACGCCGCCCGTGGAGGAGGCACGATGAGGCGCGCATTCCCGACGGTGCCTGCCGTCGCCATGCTGCTTGCCGCGACGCTGGCCACCCTTCCGGTCGCGGGCATTCCCTCCGCCGCGTCGGCGAAGGACCTCGGCGTGCGCGGCGCGACGTGGCCGGTCGTCGAGCCGGACCTGTTAGAAGAGATCGAAACCCGGCTCCTCGAGATGCAGCGCTCGGGCGTGCTGGCGCGTTTCGAGGCCGAGGCGCGCGAACGCGCCCGCTCGCGGTTTGAAGAGCCGGAGCCGGTTCCGGGGATCGCGCCGGCCACGCGGGAGCGCAGCCGCCCGTTCGATCCGGCCATCACCGTGGCGCAGGATATCCGCACGCCCGAAGGCATTCTCATCGTGGCAGCCGGAACGCGGGTGAACCCGCTGGAGCGGATTGTGCTCTCACGCGACCTGCTGTTCGTGGACGGCAGGCGCGCGGCCGAAATCGCCTGGGCGTTGGACCATGACCGCCCCGCGAAGATCGTGCTGCTGGCCGGGCGACCGCTCGACCTGATGCGGAAGCATCGCCGCCCCTTCTTCTTCGATAGCGGCGGTTGGCTCGCGGCGCGGTTCGGGCTGCGCTTCACGCCCGCCCTGGTCGAGCAGGACGGGACGCGGCTGCGCATCACCGAAATCCCGGTCGATGACCGGGACGACCCCGAACGGGAGGAATGAAGCCATGCTGAACATGAACCGGGCGACGCTGCTGGGCCACGCCGGGCGCGATCCCGAGCTGCGCGACCTGAACAACGGCGGCAGGGCGGCGGTGTTCACCCTCGCCACCACCGATAAGTGGACCGACCGCGAGGGCCGGCCCGGCGAGGCGACGGAATGGCACCGCATCGTGGTGTACGGGCCGGCGGTCAAGGCGGTCGAGACCATGCTGAGGAAGGGCGATGCGGTGATGGTCGAGGGCAGGATCGCGACGCGCGCCTTCCGCGACAAGGAGGACAACGAGCGGGCGGTCACCGAGATCGTCGTCTCCCGGCGGCAGGACACCGTGAACATCCTGTCGGGGCGGCGCGCGCCGGACGACCCGCAGGGCGGCGAGGCCGCGGCGTGACCCGGCGCTTCGCGTTGCCGGCCGCACTCGTCCTGGCGGCGATCCTGTGGTCCGGCGCGGCCTCGGCGCAGTCCTGCACCGGGCGGTTCGTGAACCCGATCTCGGACGTCTGCTGGGAGTGCCTGTTCCCGATCTCGATCGGGCCGCTCACCATCGGCAGCACCGGCGGCGTGGTGGATACGCCCAACCCGTCCTCGCCGATCTGCTTCTGCGGCTCGCCCATCCCCCGCATCGGCCTGTCATTGGGCGTGTGGGAGCCGGCACGGCTGATGGACGTCACCCGGACCCCCTGGTGCTTCCCCAACCTGGGCGGCCTCACCATCGATCCCGGCCTGCCCGCCGCAAGGGGCCGCACCGGGTCCTCCGGCGGCGACGGCGCGAAGGGCTCGGTCTGGCACGCGCACTACTACATGTATCCGCTCTTGGGCTGGATCGGGGTGCTGCTCGATCTCGGCTGCCTGGAGGGCGGCGGCCTCGACATCGCCTGGGTCTCGGAGCTCGACCCGGCCTGGCTCGACGACGAGCTGTCGTTCCTGCTGAACCCGGAGGCCGCGCTGTTCGCCAACCTGCCGGCGCAGGCGGCGTGCGCGGCGGACTGTGCGGCGGCCTCGGCCGGGCTGCCGCTCGATCCGATGTTCTGGTGCGCGGGCTGCCAGGGCGGGATGTATCCGCTGACCGGCAACGTGGCGGCCCATGTCGGCGGGGTGCAGGCCTCGCTGCTGGCGGCCCAGCGCCTGGTCTACCGGCTGCACCGGGCGGGGATCGCCTGGGGGACCTCGGGCTCGGCCGCGCTCTGCGGGCGTTACCCGATGCCGGTGATGCGCAAGAGCCAGTACCGCTGGCAGATGACCGAGCCCGTGCCGGCGACGACGCCTGCGACCGGCTGCAACCCGACGGGACGGTCCTCGGTGCTGTGGGAGTCCTTGCGCGAACTGCCGGTCTCCGGCGAGAGCTTCGGCTACCTGCTGTTTCGCAAACGCACTTGCTGTTTGCTCTGAACCCGATGAAACGCAACGCCAACCGCGACGCTGACAGGGCCATGACGATCCCCTTCTCCGCTTTCCGAACCGTCCTTCTGTTGTCCGCCGCGTTGCTGCTCGGCGCCTGCGCCTGTCCGGCCTGGGCCGACGACAACCCTGCCGCAGGCGCCAAGGCCGATGCATCGCGCCTTGTCGAGGAAGTGCTGCGCAAGGCCGGCGCCAACGACGAGGGATCGCTGGGCGAATGGACGCGCGGCGTGATCGAACGCGCCCTGGGCCGCGCCGGCGAGACCGCGCGGCAGACCGTGCCGGGATCGCCCGGTCGGTCCACCGTCCCGCTCCCGGCCGAACGCCACGCGCCGTCGCTCGCGGCGGGTCGGACGAATACCGCCGAAATCCTCGTCTTCACCAGCCTGTCGGTGCCGGCGGCGAGCTGGCGGCAATGGGCGCATGAGGCGGCAAGCACCGGGGTTCCGCTGGTGCTGCGCGGCGTCGGCGCGGGCGGCCTGCGGACCACGGTCAAGGAAATCGGCGCGCGCCTCGGCGGCGCGGAGGCCGGCGTCGCCATCGACCCGCGCCTGTTCCGCCTGTTCGGCGTCGTCCGCGTTCCGGCGGTGGTCGTCGTGCCCGGTGGCGTGCCGCCGTGCGAGAGCCGGGGCTGCGCTGACGATCCGGCCCCGCCGCACGACCTTGTGAGCGGAAACGTCGGCCTCGCTGCCGCGCTGGAAACGGTGGCGGACGAAGGCGCGGTGGGGCGCGAGGCGGCGCGCCGCGATCTCGAACGGCTGAGAGGGGAAGACCGGCCATGACGAAACCGATCGGACATTCCGAAGACCGCATCGCCGTCGCAATCGACCGGGGGACGCGGGTGGTCCGCCTGCTGACCTGGACCGCGATGTTCGTGCTGGTCTGCCTGATGCTCTGGCTCGTGTCGGGCATGGTGGCGAAAGCGGAAGACCCGAAGGCGGCGGCGCGGGCCATCGGGCAGGCTGGAGCAGCGGCGGCGGGGGCAATCGCGCGGGACGCCTCGAAGGCGGGCGACGTCCCCGGCTATGCCGGCACGAACCTCCCGGAGCGGACTATCGGCGCGTCCGGTCTGGAAGACGCAGCCCGGACCAGGCTCGCCGACCCCCACGATCCCGGCGGCGTGACCGGGCGGGCGGTGGTCGAGGGGGTAACGGTGCGCCCCGAGAGGCCGGTCGCAGCGGGCGATCCGGTCGTCACGCGCGCGGAAGCCATCGCGGCCTCGCCGCAGTCGGCGGCGCATCGCGCGGACGGGCTGGCCTCGGGCAGCACCGTGGACTGCGGCGCGGACCTCGACGATGCGAACGACGGCGGGTCCTGCGGATCCGTGCGGTATTGCGTCGGCGCCGGCTGCGAAACGGTGGAGCCGGAGGCCAATACCGGCTTCGTCGAGGCGACGACGCGGCTCAACATGGCGCTGGAGCTGGGTGGCGACGAGTTCGACCGCCAGGACATGAGCTTCTTCGCGGGCCAGCGCCGGGCCTGCCACATCAAGCTGTTCGGGCTGGCGAACTGCTGCAAGAACAGCGGTTTGCTGGTCGGGCTCGGCAACTGCTCGGCCGCGGAGATCGAGCTGGCGGAGGAGCGCAACGCCGGCAACACCCACTATCTCGGCAGGTACTGCTCGAAGCGCACGTTCTTCGGGGTGTGCATCCGCCGCTCGCGGGCGTGGTGCGTGTTCGGCTCCAGGCTCGGGCGCATCCTGCAGCAGCAGGGCCGGGCCCAGCTCGGCATCGGCTGGTCGAGCTGCCGGGGTCTCACCGTCGCGGAAGTCGAGGGCATCGACTTCGCCGGCCTCGACCTCTCCGAGTTCACCCAGGACCTGATGGACGGCTCGCGGGAGCCGTCCGTGTCACTGCCCGACGCCGGCGATACCGGCCAGGCCATGCGCACGCGCATCCGCGACTTCTACAGCCGGGGCCAGTGATGACGCGGCGCGCGAGATACGCGGCAAGGCGCGCGGTGACACGTGCCCTCGCCGCGACGGTCGTGTGGGCGGTCCTGGGCGCGCCCGCGGCGGACGGGGAATGGCGCGACTGGTGCGGGGATCCCGGTTCCGGCGCTTCCCTCGGGTGGCACTTCTACTGCGACCGGCGGGAGGAACCGCCGGCGGCGGAGCCGCCGCCACCCCTTCCCCCTGCCGTCGCCAACGAGGGTTCGGCGACAAAGCGCATCGAGGCGCTTCGCAAGGCGCTGGAGGAAGCGCGCGCCGAGGCGATCCTCGATCCGACGCCGGAGAAGGTGACGGCCTATCTGCGGCTCCAGCAGAAGACATTGCAGCGCGCCGCCGCCTTCTCCGACGCGTTCCGGCGCACGGTCTGGGCGACGCCCGAGCTGGACTACACGCTCAGGCGCCCGGTGGGCGCGCTCGCCAAGCAGGTCTGGTCGGACGAACGAAGGCAGGCGCGCGATGCCGCGCTCGCCCGCCTCGGG
>JAJDYL010000198.1 GCA_022825195.1 Alphaproteobacteria bacterium | reverse complement strand
CATGTATCCGCTGCTCTCCTGGATCGGCGTGCTGCTCGACCTCGGCTGCCTGGAGGGCGGCGGGCTCGACATCGCCTGGGTCTCGGAACTCGACCCGGCCTGGCTCGACGACGAGCTGACCTTCCTCCTGAACCCGGAGGCCGCCCTGTTCGCCAACCTGCCGGCGCAGGCGGCCTGCGCGGCCGACTGTGCCGCCGCATCCGTCGGCCTGCCGCAGGACGGGCTCTTCTGGTGCGCGGGCTGCCAGGGCGGGATGTATCCGCTGACCGGCAACGTGGCGGCGCATGTGGGCGGCGTGCAAGCCTCGCTGCTGGCGGCCCAGCGGCTGGTCTACCGGCTGCACCGGACCGGCCTTGCCTGGGGCACGTCGGGGTCGCAGGCGCTCTGCGGGCGCTACCCGATGCCGGTGATGAGGAAGAGCCAGTATCGCTGGCAGATGACCCAGCCGGTGCCGGCGACCTCGCCCACGACCGGCTGCAACCCGACGGGGCGGTCGTCGGTGCTCTGGGAGTCCCTGCGCGAGCTGCCGGTCTCCGGCGAGAGCTTCGGCTACCTGCTGTTCCGGAAACGCCACTGTTGCCTTTTGTGAACCCGATGAAACGCAACGCCAACCACGACACTGACAAGGCCATGACGATCCGCCTCTCCGCATCCCGAACCGTCCTTCTGCTCACTGCCGCGCTGCTGCTCGGCGCCTGCGCCTGTCCGGCCCGCGCCGACGAAATCGTTCCCGCAAGCCCGGAATCCGACGCATCCCGCCTGGTCGACGAGGTGCTGCGCAAGGCCGGCAACGACGATCTTGCCGACTGGACCCGCTCGATCATGGATCGTGCGCTCGAACGCGCCGGCGAGGCCGCCGGGCAGACCGTCCCCGGACAGTCCCGACCCCTCCCGGCCGAACGCCATGCGGAAAGCTTCGCGGCCCGGCGCCCGGCCTCGGCGGATGTGCTGATCTTCACCAGCCTGTCGGTGCCGGCGGCAAGCTGGCGGCAATGGGCGGGCGACGCCGCCCGGACGGGCGCACCGCTGGTGCTGAGGGGCGTTGCTTCGGAAGGGCTGCGGCGGACCGCTGCGGATATCCGCGCCCGGCTCGGCGACAAAGAGGCTGCGATTGCCATCGATCCGCGGCTGTTCCGCCTGTTCGATATCGAACGCGTGCCGGCGGTGGTCGTCGTGCCGGGCGGCGTGCCGGCCTGCGGGAGCCGGGGCTGTTCGGACGACCTGGCCCCGCCGCACGACCGCATCGCCGGCAATATCGGCCTCATCGCCGCGCTGGAAGCCATCGCCTCCAAAGGGGAGGCCGGACGCGCGGTTGCGCAAGTCCATCTCGATCGCCTGAGGGGTGACGCGCGATGAGGGGGTGGGCGCATCGGCGGACCCGCCTGTTCGGCCTGGTCGTGCTGGCGGCGGTGTTCGGCTTCCTGCTCTGGATCGTATTCGGCGGCGGCGCAAGCGCCGAGGACCCCGGATCGTTGTCCGGGGCAAGCCCGAAATCCGCCGCCCGGGCTATCGGCAATGCGGGCGCGGCAACCGCCGGCGCCATTGCAAGGGATGGCTCGAACGCGGCCACGGTGCCGGGTTACGCCGGCACCAACCTGCCGGAACGCAGCATCGATGCGGACGACCTGGAAGACGAAGGCCGCGCGAGGCTGGCCGATCCCGACGATCCGGGCGGCAAGGCCGGCCGCAGCGTGATCGAAGGCGTGACGATGCGGCCCGACGTGCCGGTGACCGACAGCGACCGCGGCGTCGCGCGCGGCAAGACCATCGCCGCCGACCCGCAGGCGCCGTCCCATGGCGCGGGCAATCTCGCCTCGGGCAGCGTCTCGGATTGCGGCGCGGATCTGGCCGATGCCGACCGAGGCGGGGCCTGCGGGTCCGTGCGCTGGTGCGTCGGCGCGGACTGCGGGAGCGCCGAGCCGCAGGCCAATACCGGCTTCGCCGAGGCGACGACCCGGCTCAACATGGCCATGGAGATGGGCGGCGAGGAGTTCGACCGCAGCAGTCTCCGCATCTTCACCGGCAAGCGCCGCGCCTGCCATATCAAGCTGTTCGGGCTGGCCAACTGCTGCAAGAACTCAGGGCTCCTGGTCGCTCTCGCCAACTGCTCGGCCTCGGAGCGCGAGCTCGCCGAGGAGCGCAACGCCGGCAACACCCACTATCTCGGCAAATACTGCTCGAAGCGCACCTTCTTCGGCGTCTGCATCCGCCGGTCGCGGTCCTGGTGCGTGTTCTCGTCCAAGCTCGGGCGCATCCTGCACCAACAGGCCCGGCCGCAGCTCGGGATCGGCTGGTCGAGCTGCCGGGGCTTCACCGTGGCCGAAATCGAGCGCATCGACTTCGCCGCGCTCGATCTCTCCGAGTTCACCCGGGACCTGATGGACGGCTCGCGGGAACCGGCGGTGTCGCTGCCCGACGCCGGCGACACGCAGGCGATCATGAAGGACCGGGTGCGCGACTTCTACGGGCGGCAACCGTGATGGCGGGCACGGCGAAATCCGCCGTCCTGCGCGGCCTGACGCGCCTCCTCGCGGCCCTCGGCATCTGGGCCGCGCTCGGCGCGTCAGCAGCGGGCGGGGAATGGCGCTCCTGGTGCGGGGATGGTGGATCGGGCGATACGCTCGGCTGGCATTTCTACTGCGACCGGGCGGAGGAGCAGCAACAAGCCGAACCGGCGCCCACGCAGCCTCCCCCTGCAGAAAACACGCAATCGGCCACGGCCCGCATCCTCGAATTACGCCGCGCTCTCGAAGAGGCCCGCGCCGAGGCGATCCTCGATCCGACGCCGGAGAAGGTGACGGCCTATCTGCGGCTTCAGCAGGAGACCCTGCAAAAAGCGGCGGCGTTCTCCGACGTCTTCCGGCGCACGGTCTGGGCAAGCCCCGATCTCGACTACACGCTGAAGCGCCCGGTCGGCGCGCTCGCCAAGCAGGTCTGGTCGGACGAAAGGCGGGATGCCCGCGATGTCGCCCTGGCCCGTCTCGGGGACCGCTACGGGCTGATCTATCTCGGCCATGCCGGCTGTGCCGCGTGCCGGGTGTTCGGCCCGCTCTTGCGCGCCTTCGCGACCCGCCACGGCCTCGACGTGCTCGCCGTCTCGCTTACCGGCGAGGCGCTGGACGGCTGGCCCGAGGCCGTCGCCGACAATGGCAGGGCCGCAAGGCTGGGGCTCGGCGATGCCCCGGTGCCGGCTCTGGTGCTGTTCGACACGAGGACGAAGCGCGTGCAGCCGGTCGGCTTCGGCGTCATGGCCGAGGACGAGATGGCCGAACGGATATACGCCCTCACCGCCCTGGAGCCCGGACATGACTATTGAGCGAAAGAACGGCGTGACGATCGCCGCGGCGAACAGGGTGGCAGTCTGGATGCTGTCGTCCGTCATGCTGACCGCGGCCTTGTTGACTGCCCTGCCGGCCAGGGCCGACGTGCTCTCGGAGATGAACCGCTTCTGGCAGGGCGCGGCGGTGAACGTCACCGGCCCGACCGCCTTCAGCGGCCAGGCCTCGGGTCACTGGACGCTCGGCAACCTCTATCTGCGCGCGCCGGTGCGCTCGGAGCAGGTCGCGACGGTCAACCTGCCGAGCTTCCGTGCCGGCTGCGGCGGCATCGACGCCTTCGCGGGCGCGTTCTCCTTCATCGACTCGGACCAGCTGATCGCCTTCGCCCGGGCGGTCGCCCAGAACGCCGCCGGCTTCGCCTTCGAGCTGGCTCTGGAGACCATCAGCCCGGTGATCGCCGAGACCATGTCCAAGCTCCGCGCACTCGCGCAATGGGTCAACGGCCAGAACCTCAACTCCTGCGAGACCGCCCAGGCGCTGGTCGGCGCGCTGTGGTCGAAGAACGACCGGGCGAG
>JAJDYL010000114.1 GCA_022825195.1 Alphaproteobacteria bacterium | reverse complement strand
GGCGCTGTCGCAGGCTGGCAAAAGACTGGGAGAAATCCATCGCTTCCAGCCAAGCTTGGCTCGACATCGCCCACATACGCCTCACGACACGAAGGCTCGCAAGGCCTTGTAACCTTTGATCGAGTTTCGAGTCAGGCTCTTAGCGCCCGCTCTTCAGCGCGTCGAAGGCGCGCCGGTGCTCCTCGGTGATGTTTGTGGCCATGGCGGCGGTCTCCCCCGGCGCTGGCTCGGAGGACCGCCTCTCGGCCCCCTGGATCGCCGGGCGGGAGCCGGCCCCCACCGCTCGATGGCGACTCCCCGCTGGATGCCGAGCGCAGCACCGGATGCGTTGCTGACGCCGGGGTCGGGCGGAACGTCTGGGGACGGGATCGAAAAGGGGAGTGTTTCGTGCTAACCGTTGAATCGGTGGCCACTATCGGTCTGTCGGAAGGGCCGGGCACGCTGGGGAGACGGCGAACCGGGGAGCGGGCGGATGAATGGGCGGAGATGGCCGATCTGACATGAGGGGGGCTGTCAGGGAACCGCGACAGGGCAGGGCACAGGCGTCTCCATGTTGAAACCGGGCGGTTACAATACGATAACGGAGGTGCGGGCCGGTGTTGCCCGAGGTCCTGCATTACCGCCGGGAATCAGGCTGGCCCAGCGGGTTGACGCGAATTGGCCTGCCCGGGTACGTCTGGCGTTGCGTATGAGGCAAGGATGTCGTGCACGTGCGTTCAAGACAGCTGTGATCGCTCCCTACGCTGAGCCGAACGTTACCTTCCGGAATGAGATGAGAGTGGCGAAAGAAGATGTACAACTTCCTCGTACAATACATGCCTTGGGAAGGCGGGACCGGAACTGTGTCAGTGGGTCGCCTATTTGAGCACACTGACGAGACGTTGAAAAACCAATTCAAGAATGGCGATACTGTCCTATTTGATGAGTTGATGCGAATACCTTGTTTGTTCATGCAAGAAGGCAGACAAGATGGGCTTGCGCGTGTAGGGGCAATCACCCGGATACGGCCTTCCGACGGCGATATCTTGATAGATTACTTCTTTGACCCCAATATCGATCCGGTTCCAAACAAAATCATATTTGCCAGTAGGACGGATTTCGATATACGGAATGAGTTCGAGTTCAGTAGAACTCACTGGGCGCTCAAAGACGTCGACTTGTTTCGTACACTTCTGAGATTGTCACAACCTCTTCGGGGAAGCCCGAAGGTGTTCTCAATCGCCAAGAACGAAGCAATCGAGCGAAGTTTGGCATCTGTGATGATGCCGTTCGGGGTGGCGTTTTCCCCGGTTTACGAGGCAATACAGAGTGCGGCGACAGAAGTTGGATTGGTTTGTCGCAGGGCCGACGAAATTTGGGAAACCCCCGCAATCATTCAAGATATCGTGAATCTAATTGATAAATCCTTTGTTGTAGTTTGTGACTGTACTGGCAGGAATGCAAATGTCTTTTATGAAATCGGTATTGCTCACACTCTCGGACGCGAGGTGGTTTTGATTACTCAGGTTGATGCGGATGTTCCCTTTGACCTCCGACATCTGCGCTATGTTAAGTACCTTGACAACGATGAGGGGCGTCGGGCGCTCAAAGCGGCACTCACGGAACGATTTGGGTATCTTCAGCAAAATCTCTGAACGCGGACCAATGAGCCCTGTGGCGAATTCTAGTCGTCGAACAGGTCCTGCAATTCGCGCTCGGCCATCTCTCGTGAACGTTCGCGCAGAATGATCGGCCCGACTGGGTCGCCTTCCAGGCGATACGCCTTGAAGGTGTGCTCCGTACCGGCTGTGGGGTTGGGGACAAGAGTCGTGGTGAGCTCGTTGGAACGCAGGTCGAAATTGTAGGCCACGACCATGCGATCCACTTCGCGGCGGGTGAGCCGTCCGATTTCGACAAGGTCGTCGTCTGCCTGCATTGTGGCCGGGAGGATCAGCGTCCGGTGATGTGCCGTGCCTTCGGCCAAGGCAAAAGGGGTTGGCGCAACATACATTTTGCGGTCCCGTACCAGGATGTCGCCGTAACTCCCGAAGCCGCGGAAGCTCTTGTTCTGATGCACGTAGGTGCTGTCGGCGTTCAAAAAACTGCCGTGGCAGATCACCAAGTCGAGAACCGGGTATCTGTCGCCGTCTGGCCGCCTCGGATAGCGCCCGAAGACATAGAAGACCTGGCGCCCATTATGCTCGCCGCAAGGGACTTGGCTGTTGCAGTCGTAGTCCGCGTCGCGTCCGGGATAGGCCAGCCCCTTGACCTCGTAGCCTTCCGCATGGCGCACAAGCCTGAAGTCCGGGTAGGTGTTGCGGCCAGGTTCGTCGTAATTCTCTCCGATTCCGTCGAGACGGGATTTGAGCCAGTTCTGAAAGTGGAACTCCTTATCGTGTCGGGCTTCCCGTTCAATGAGGATGCCGTCGCGCATGGCGTGGACGCATTCCCTGAAGACGGCGCAGACCAGGGTCATGGGCACGCCCCGCTGACATTCGCGCCGGTTGCAAGATGCAGGCGCTCAATGGCGGTCTCTACTTCCGGCTCGCTGCTCTCAAGGTGAGACAGGGCGGCTTCCAGGGACGGCAGACGGGACAGCTGGCGGATCAACTGTGCCATCACGATGACGCGAATGTCGTTGCGGCTCAGCTTGCGTCCTCGTTCCCTCAGCCGCGTTACCTGCCCGGATACGATCGGCAATACAGCAGGCCACAACCCTCCATTCCATCGGCGGGATGCAAGGAAGGTGCGCTTGCGACAGACCAGGATGATGTCGAGGTCGATCGGCTCCTTTGCCTGATGCTTGGGCATGGCGACCGACATCTCGGCCTTGACCGGATGCGCCGCGGTGATTCCGAAGCCCGCCGCCATCAGCGCGTGGAGGACGGCGTGCCAACCCTCGTTGCGCGAGTGGTGATAGGTGAAGGCAAGAACGCCATCATCTGCGAGGACGCGGTACGCTTCCGCCCAGACGTGCGACAGCCTCTGCGTGAAGGTCTCGGCATCGGCGTTCTGCACTTCGGCCTGGGACCGTGTAGTCGGTAAACGCCTGGGGCCTTCGTCCCCGAGAATATGGCGCTGCCAGACATGGAAGAAGTCGGCGAGCTGGGAATAGTGTACATTGTCGAAGAAGGGTGGATCGGTGATGACGGCGTCTACCGACCGATCCGGAATGTCGGTTCGGCCGGAGTCGCCGCAGGAAAGATAGACACGTCGGCCATGCGCAAACTCGCCGTGGCTATCGGCGATGTCGAACCCCAGAGGTTCGGAAAGGCCATAGACCTTCTCAGTGGCCCTGCGACCGTTATTCTGGGCGATTTGAAGCTCGAACGGGTCTTCAGCATAATCAAGCGCGCGGCGAATACGGCCCTCGAACATCGTGCTGAAGGATCCGGAACTCTTCGGCGTCCCCCAGATATTGGCTTCCAGCGGAACACGCTCGGGCTTGAGAATGTGGTGGGCAAACATGTGGCGTACGGCGCCCGTGCCTTCGCCCTTGAACGAAGCGAACATGTTGTTGAATTCGAGAGCACCGGAAAAAAGACAAGCAAACAGCTCCCTGAGCACAGGGTCGTCAAGCGCACGGATCCGCTCGGCCAGAATTGAAAGGCAGAGCAGCTGGCGATCATTGAACATCTCATGCCAGTAGCGGTAATTGTAGCCGAGAGCTTGGTCGGTATTGTATCCAGGCGCTATGGCGACGATGGGGTAAGCGTCGGCTCTTTTCGCCAAAGCGTCTGAAGCTTGCCTGTAACGCACTCGGTCTGCGTCTGTTGCAGCCAAGTATCGCTTTTTCCCATCGGGAGTCAGCACAAGCTTGGCATAGAGACGGTGCGCAGGCGGCGCATTGCTGCCGCGGACGGTCTTGGCGATCTGGAAGCTGTGGGAACATGCCGGACAGGTGGCCTTTTGTCCGCGGGCCGGTCCCTCCTGCGGGTTGAATTGAAAGGCGCAGTGCGAGCAGGTGGTGGTTCGAGCATCGAAACGGACCGGGTTCACTTCGCCGCAGGACGGACAGACGGCTTGGGCTTCCGGATGCCGTCCGGGATAGGCGTGGCGCGCGAAGATCCTCGACGAAAAGAGGTCGACAGGGGCATAACATTCCGGGCAATCGACCCGCATAACCCAGAAGAAATAGAGCACATCGGCACAGGTGCCGTCCTCAAGCTTGGTCCTGTAATAGGCACTTAGGGTCTCGGATACATCGCGCCGGATGCGTTCGAAAGCCTCCAGGACGGCCTTGCGATCATGGATAGCAAGAGCGTTCCTAACCAGGAAATGCGCGACCGGATTGATGTCGCGCCCGATGGCGCGGGAGCCGAGTTTGAGTGCTTCGCCGAGAGTGGTACCACTGCCCATGAACGGATCGAAGACTACCCGATCATTCAGCCGGACGTTCCGATAGAAGGCGGCGAGCACATTCGTTCCCGAAGGCGTGAGTGCGCCGAGCACGATGGCTCGGAAGACCGTCCCCAAGCGGTGCGCCCACCATTTGTGGATATGGTAAATTGGTCGATTGATTTCCTTGCGCCAACTCTCTACGGCTGCGATCTCGCTGATTGCTTCGAAAGGGAAGTCGTCGTCTTCAAGCGCGCAAGGTCCGGAGAACGGCCAGATCTCCTCTTCCAAGGCGGAAGTGAGCCTCAGGTCGAGCATACCTTGATCTTGGGTCGTCCTGACGGTCATTCCTGGCTGCCTGCAACTGGTCGACCTGCCAGCATCGCCTGAAAGAGCGACATGTCCAAGATCAGCGTCTCAGCGATGAACGGCGCGGCCAGCACCGTTATGACAGTCAGGGGTGTCGAATACAAGTTGGGCGTCGTGCGGCTGCGATGCGTCATCGACGTTGTCCATGAATAGGCAGCTTACCGGATACACGAGCGCCCGAGCATTTGGAGCCTGTAGCGACTGCTAGCTCCACGAAAACGGCGAATCGCGATCGGCCGGCCATACGTATACTGGACAGTCCCTGCAGCGCATCAACGGCGTTGGGGCGGGCCCTGTCCGTTCGACCGGGATGCCGGCGTCCCGGCGTCGCCCGGCGCGGTCGGGGCCGCATTCACCGCAGCATTGAGCAACTGGTGCAGTGCGGCAAGATCGGCGTGTTGCAGGAAGACCGCCACGCGTGGCCATACTTGGTCGCCGCCGGCGACGCGCTGCGTCTCGGCGAACGTGATCTTCGCGCCGCCCGCCATCGGCGTGATGTAGAGCTTGTTGGCGAAGGTCGCCGGCGTCGCACCGATCCGCGCGTCCTCCTCGGGGACACCGTCTGCGGCATTTCCTGTTCGATCACCGTCGACTCCCCTGCAAGATCGGCCTTGTTCGGCACGTTATCGGTCGAGGCCGCTGTCGTCACCGTCAGAGCCCATCACCCGCGAAACCAGGTGATCGGTGACGTCCTCGAAATAGCTCTCCAGCTCGGTCTGGAGGCGGCTGTATTCCGGCCAGACCACCCGGTTGAACTCCCGCTCCCGCACGGAGACGACGACGCTGGTGCGGCCGCTGCCGACGATAGCGGTAGGGCCGAACGCCGTGCTTGCGGCAAACCGCGACGAACAGGCTGACCGACCAGGCATCGGGCAACGAGAACTGAAGCTCGACTTCGGGCTCGCCGTTCGCCCCGGAACCGGCCAGCCGACCGTGCAGCCGTTCCATCGCGGCCGCGGCGGCCGTGCGCTCGCCCGGACTTCCGGCACTCCGGAACAGCGCCTCGACCTTGGCGAGCTTCGCCCGCAGTTCCTCGTCGTCGAACATCACGCACCGGATCGGCTCGCACGTGTGCAACATGAACGGACGTCGGCCGCATGTCCATCCCTGGCTCGTCAAACGATCGGATAACCGCGATCTTCGGCGATCACCGATAACGGATATAGTCACGGCTCGCTCGCCTTGGATGCGAAGGGACCATGCTGCGCCCGGGCTGCACGACCCAGGAGACACTTGAAAGGGGTACCAAACCGTGATCGAGCCACCCTACTACCCGATCATTTATCTCCGGGGCTACGCGGGTAGCCAAGGACAGGTCGAGGATACGGTGTCGACTCCCTATACGGGATTCAACCTTGGATCCACCCGGATCCGACAGATTCACACCGGTGATGTAAAGGCCCATGTCTTCGAATCTCCGGTGATTCGGCTTATGAAGGATCATGGCTACGTGGACGCCTACCACGATGGCCAGCTCCTTCCCCGAGGCCCAATCCCGAGTCGGTCGATCTGGATTTACCGCTACTACGACTTGGTGGACGAGGATTTCGGGGACGGGGACCGGAGGGAAATTGAGATTCACGCGGAAAGGCTCGGCGAGTTTCTTGCCCATGTCCGTGAGGCGGTGCTGGAGCGGGGCGAGGAACGGGATCGTTTCCGCGCCTATCTGGTCGCGCATTCTATGGGCGGGCTCATCTGCCGGAGCTATCTCCAGAACCCGAAGGTCCCCGACCTCGACAACAAGAAGGGGAAAGACAAGACCAAAAAGTCGAGCAAGGGAGTCGATAAGGTCTTCACCTACGGGACCCCGCACGGCGGAATCGAGTTCAGGCGCGGGCTCGAATGGGTGGAGGGCCTGCGGGACTTCTTCGACCCAAACAATGCCGGGAACTTCGGCCCGAAGCGGATGCGTAAATTCCTGGGGCTGCGGAACGGAATGGACCTCCACTCGCTCAACGGTTGGTTCCCGGAGGAGTGTTTCTTCTGTCTCGTGGGCACCAATGCAGGTGACTACGGGGCGGCAGCCGGGCTATCGAAACGCGCGGTCGGGCCGTCCAGCGACGGACTCGTACAGATACGGAATGCGGCGGTACTCCGTGCCCCGAGGGCCTTTGTCCATCGTAGCCACTCGGGACACTATGGACTCGTAAATTCGGAGTCGGGCTACGAAAACCTGCGGCGCTTCTTGTTCGGCGAGCTGCGGGTGACGGTTGAGATGTGCGAAGCTACCGTCACACTGCCTCCTGAGCTAGAGACTGCGAGGAAGGAGGATCGGCTCCGCGCGTCGTACCACATCGACGCTGTAGTCAGCGTGCGCGGCGTACCCGTCGAACTCCACCGACGCACCTACGATGAGGGGTCGGCGATCTTCCGCACCTACGACCAGCTAACGAAGCAAACGACCAGGCTGTTCACCGCTTTCTTGCTGCCGGGGGCCCGGGTGCGGTCGAACCGCCGATCGCTCGGTCTTGCAGTGCGGCTGCTCATCCGGGTACCGGACTACGAGGTCGACCGGCGGTTCTGGCTGGACAGCCATTACGAAGGGGGAACGATTTTCGCCGACAAGCTGAATCTTGAGGTTACGCCTCGGGTGGATGGCCTCGCGGGCGTCCGGTACGGTTGGGATACCCGGACGCCGAATCGCACCACGCGCACACTGGCACTCGCCGCCGAAGGTGATGCACGAGTTGGAACAATTCCCTTCGGACGCAGCAATGTGCGGCCAGGGATCTGCGGGGACCTTCGGATCACTGTCGCGCCATGGAACTCGGTACGCGAAGAGAAGGACGGGGAAGGATCCGCATCCTGAACGAGGCCACAGCGTCACCCTTGGGAAGCGCTCGCAGCTAAGAAAGTGCGGGCGTTGCGTGTCGCTTCGATCCGCCGATTTCGAAGGCACCGGCGGGGTTGGCGGTCGCGGGCCCTAAAATGTCTGCCCCAATGCTCGCCGCGATCCGCTCCGCCGCCTCGTGGACGGAATCCTGCGCCAGGTGCGCGTATCTCGCGGTGGTCTCGATATCGTTGTGACCGAGCAGCTTGCCGATCACCGGCAGGGTCTCGCCGAGCGCCAGCGCCCTGCTCGCAAAGCTGTGGCGGAGGTCGTGAATCCGCACGTCCTCCAGCTTCGCGGCCTCGCGCACGGCCTGCCAGGCCTTGTCGAGGCCGCCCGCGCCGTAGCGTCCCTCCCGGTCCCTGCCCGGAAACACCCACGGGCTGCCCAGCCGGCGCGGCATCCCCTCCAACAGCCGCACCGCCGGCGGCGGCAGCTGCACCGCGCGCGGGCCGGACTTCGCGTCGGGGAGACGGAGTTCGCCGGCGTCGAGATCGATGTCCGACCAGCGCAGCGCGAGGATTTCGCCCTTGCGGCAGCCGGTCAGCATCAGCAGCCGGATCGCCGCCGCCGCCAGGGGCGGGACGGTCCCGCCGTCTACTGCCTCGTCCAGCACGTGCCCCAGCCGGGCGAACTCGGCATCGGTCAGGAACCGCTCGCGCCCGCGCTCGGGATATTTCTCGATCGCCCGGCATGGGTTGCAGCCCACTGGCACAAGGCCCCAGCCCTCGCCCAGACGGTACATCTGCGCCAGCGTCTTGACCGCCCGGTTGGCCGCCACCGGGCGGTCGCTCAGTGAGCGGTGCAGCTCGACCACCTGTTTGCGCTCCACCGCCTCGACCGGAAGCTTGCCGAGCGCGGGCAGGATGTGGCGGCGCAGCACGCCGCGGAGCTTGGTTTGCGTCCTCGGCTTGAGCCGGACCTCGGCATGGTCCTCCAGATAGCGCGCCGCAAGGTCGGCCACGGTCGGGCCGCCGTTGAGCCGGGCCGCGAGCGGCAGCGGCACCGGGTCCTCGCCCGCCTTGATGCGCGTGACGATCAGCGCTGCCCGCCGGCGGGCCTCGTCGGCATTGAGTACGCCGTGCCTTCCCACCGTCACCCGCTTCGGCCCGTCCGGCCCCCGCGCCTGGGCGATGTAGACCTTGCCGCCGGTCGGATAGACCCTTACCCCGAAGCCGGTCACGATGCGGTCCCAGAACACCGTGTCGCGCTCGACCGTCATCGCGGCCACGGAGCGGTTGGAGATCGTCCTCTGCTGCATCGTCCTCCCCCTCACGCCGCCTCGGCATTGCCGGGCATGATCCAGGCGGCGATGCTGCCGCCGGTCCTTGCAGCGGCCGCCTTCTCGGCGTCGCGCACCAGATGGGCGTATTTTGCGGTTGTGCCGACCGTGACATGGCCGAGCAGGCGCCCGATCACCGGCAGGCCCTCGCCCAGCGCCAGCGCCCTGCTGGCGTAGGAGTGCCGGCAGTCGTGAAGGCGCACATCGTCGAGCCCGGCCGCCGTCCTGACCCGCCGCCAGTGCCAGGAGACACAGGCCAGACGGGAGTTGGGCTTCGCCCCCCGGAAGACCCAGGGAACGCCGTTTTCCCGCTCGATCTTGTCCAGCACCGTCAGCGCCGGCCCGGTCAGCGGCACCATGCGCGGACCGGTCTTCGAATCGCGAAGCCGGATGACCCGCGCCGTGCGGTCGATGTCGTCCCATTGCAGGGTCAGGACCTCGTCCGAGCGGCAGCCGGTCAGCATCAGCAGCCGGATCGCCGCGATGGCGGAGGGCAGCATCGAGCCCTTTGTCTCGAAGGTCTTCAGCACATCGCCGATGCGCCGGAACTCGTCCGGCGTCAGGAAGCGCTCGCGGGGCGTGTCGCGGTAGTGGCGGACATGCCGGCACGGATTGCCGCCGGGCGGGACCATCTCCCAGCTCTCGGCCAGCGAGAACATCTTCGAGAGCACCCAGATCGTCTGGTTGGCCGCCGCCGGCGTGGCGCGCAGCCCGTGGTGGAGCTTGCCCGCATCCTCGGGCCCGACATCCTTCAGCGCCTTGCTCCCCAGCGCCGGAAGGATGTGGCACTTGATGGCGATGCGGTAGTTCTTCGCCGTCCTCGGCTTGCAGCGCGCCGCAACATGGTTCTTCAGGCAGAGTGCGGCCAAGTCGGCGACGGTGGGCTCGGGCGCCGGTTCCGGCGGCCTGGGGTCCTCGCCCCGCTTGATGCGGTCGATGGCCGCCGCCGCCTCGCGGCGGCGCTCCTCGACGGTCTTCTCGCCGGCCGGCCCGAGGGTCGCCCGCTTCAGGCCGGCCGGCCCTCGGGACTGCACGATGTA
>JAJDYL010000171.1 GCA_022825195.1 Alphaproteobacteria bacterium | reverse complement strand
GTAGAAGTTCCCGCACCTGGATTCGAGGTGCGCCAGCGAGACGCCGAGCCTGTCCATGGACTCGGCGCTGCCGACATCGAGGCCCGGATAGTATTCGCCGATCCGGCGCGCATCGCGGAGTACTTGCGGAAAGTAGAGGCTCCGGTCCCTGAGCTCGTTTTCGGCCTTGCGCAACAGGGCGGCCTCGGCCTTGCGCGCCGGGTCCCGCCAGAGCGCGTTGGACGGCACGATGGAGTAGGACGGATGCTCGTAAACGGTGTAGCGCAGGGGAAGCGCCACGCCGCCTTCCGGGGCTTCGATGCCTCGGCCCCGGATATAGTCGATGCATTCGTCATACTCCCGGAAGCCGAGGCCCCACTTCGTCTCGATGGGTCCGGGAGGCGCATTCTCCAGCCGGTCGATGAGTTCCTGGCTGTGCCCTTCGGCAATCTCCTGAAACGCCACTTCCAATGCCGCGGCGGTTCCGGCATCCCCGTCCCGGTCGAACGACATGTAGGACAGGCCGCCATTCGCGGCGATGGGCGGCGGCTGCCCTTCCGTCAGCTGGAGCGGCGGCACATAGGCCGACGACTGCACGTCCGCCTCAACCCGGTTCCCGATGGCTTGCTGCCCGTCCATGACATGCTCTCCGGCTTGGGATTTCCCATCGTGGCACAGGGCCTGCGCGTTTTCCAGAGCGGGGCCGCCGTCCTCAGGCGGTGCGGCCCTCCTTCATCGCCTCCTCGGTGAAGACGAGGCCGTGGCCGGGTGTCTCGGGCGCGCGGACAATGCCGTTCTCCACGAGCGGCGGGTCGATGAACAGGTCCTGCATCAGCCCCATATCCTCCAGGATCGACCCGTTCGGGATCGAGGCCATGAGCTGGATCATCAGCTCGGGATAGAGATGCGGGGCGATGGTCATGCCCCAGGTGTCCGCGATCGCAGCGGTCTTGCGCAGGTCGGTCAGCCCGCCGCGCACCACGTCCGGCTGCAGGATCGGCAGCTTCGGGTTCTCGAAGAAGGGCTTGAGGTCGTAGCGCGTCATGTGGCTCTCGCCGCCGACCACCCGGAGGTCGAGCGCATCCGCGATCCGGAAATAGCCGGCGAAATCGTCCGGCACGACCGGCTCCTCCAGCCAGTAGATGTCGTACTGCTCCAGCTTGCGGCCCTGCAGGATGGCGTGGTCGGCCGTCCATGCCATGTTGACATCGACCATGATGTCGATTTCCGGCCCGACGGCCTCGCGCACCCGGCGGACATGCTCCAGGTCTTCCGCGTCGGTCCAGGCATGGCCGACCTGCATCTTGACCGCCGGGTAGCCCTCCGCCTTGAAGCGCAGCGCCTTCTCCACCATCGCGTCCGGCTCCAAGCCCCGCCAGACGCCCGAGCCGTAGGCGGGCGCCTCTGCGCGGTAATGGCCCCAGAGCCGGTGCAGCGGCATCCCGGCGGCCTGGCCGACAATGTCCCAGAGCGCCACGTCGATGGCCGAGAGCGCCAGCACCGGCGCCCCGCCGCGCCCGTCCGCCAGCGATGCGGTCCAGAGCTCGCGCCAGATCGCCTCGACCTCGCTCGCGTCGCGGCCGATCAGGTGGGGCACCATCGTCTCTTCCAGACACGCCTTCACCGTGCGGAAGCCCTCGCGGAGATAGAGCTGGTAGCCGAGCCCGACATGGCCCGAGCGCGTCTCGATCTCGACCGCCAGCACATTGCGCTCCCGCGCATAGCCGCGCTGGAAGGCGGGCTGCTCGCGCCAGGGCAGCACCATCAGGTGAACGCGGATGTCTTCTATGCGCATGGGAGCGGTCCCTTCATCTGGACGTTGCTATTTGTTGTAACGGGCCGAGAATGAGTTGCCCCGCCCCCTGCTGGCACCCGCCCACAGGCGCATCCGGACAGTCTGACATAGATAGTGCAAGGGAGTTGACATACTGTCCCCGATGAGCCACATCCTGTCGTTGAGATGCCGATGTGTGCATCACCGAGATAAAGGCGGCCCAACGGACGTTCCGTTCTTTCCTCGGAGAGGACCAAAGTCCCTTCGCGCCGCCTTCCCTCTCTGGGGCCGTCCTCGTTTGGGCGGCCCCAAGTACTTTTCGGTGCCTGGAACAAAGCTAAGATACTGCTGGAAAACACGATACTTTAGTTCTCTCCAGGACTTTTTTGACAGCTTGTTTGGATATGACGGCCTCCGTCTGGTGACATGATGGTCAGAATCGAGTGTGTCGATCAAGGCGTGAAGAACGATTCCATATCTCAGCACACGCTGACGCTCCGATGTATGACGGGTTCTTGAAAGCACATGAAGAAGCGGATTCCACCACCTCATGTCCGGCGAATCCTGTTCTATATTTCGAGCAAATTCGATAAACAACAAAGTATCCAGAGGCCCGTCTTTTCGTTCAGTCAGCATCAATTCTCCGATTGCTCTCTGGGACACCCTGTCAACAATTCGAACGCCTCTGGACTCTATACAATCCAAAAAGCTCTTCAGTTTTTTCCCTCTTTCATCTTCGATAATAGAAATCGCGAGACTTTCTCGCCTTATAATTTCAATGTTCGCCCACAATCTTGCAAACAGGAAAATGACACTATAAAAATCATTGTTGTCATCACGTCTTTCGTTCAACTCCATATCGTAAAGAGGCTTAAAGTCATCATTCGCCAAGGAAACGAGCTTTCCTACCAACTCATCGGTTGCCTTCAAAAGCGGATCCAGATGTTGATCGACAAACTGCTTAACTTCCCTTGAGCTGTCGGAACGGCGTCGAAATTCCTGATACAGAATATCGAGGACTTTGACCGTAAAGCCGCCACCGAGCGCTGCGACGAGAAGTTTGAGCCAATCTGCAAAATCCATAATCCGTGTCTCGGCCCCTAACCCCGCCACTCCCGGACGATCCGGCGCGTGTCGCCTTCGCGCCGGGTGAAGCCTTCCTTGTCGAAGAATTCCAGCAATTCGATGGTGACATTGCGCCCGATGCCGGAGCGGTCCTTGTAGGCGGCTGCCGTGAAACGTCCGTCGGCGCTTTCCGCCGCCAGCGTCTCCGCGATGTCCGCCAGCCCCTTGAGCGCATCCGGCGGGAACCAGCGATTGTCCGCCACCCGCCGGACCAGCCCGAAGCGCCCGGCCTGCCGCAACACCTGCTCCACCCTGGTGTGGTCGACCTTGAGCAGGCCGGCAAGCTCGCGCACGCGCGGCGGGCGAAGCCCCCCTTCGACGACGAGGGGTTCGATGCGCCGCCAGAGCGCCTCTTCCTCCGGGGCGAGCGCGGCGCGGTGGCCCGGCCGGTGGACGAAGCCGCCGGAGCGCGCGAGCTTGCCGGCAGAGGCGAGCTCCGCCAACGCCGCCTCGGCAATGTCGCGCGGCGGCACCGGATCGAGCCGGCGGCGAAGCGCCACCGGGCCGAGGCCGGGGCTGTCGGGATGCGCCGCCGTCCACTCGTCCACCGCGCGCTCGAACGCATCCGAGAGCGCCTGCCAGCGCCCGCCATCGACGGCGACCGGACCCGCAAACACCACGCCCTGCCGCCGCCTGAGCGCCGCCTGCTCGGCGTCGTTCAGATTGTGCGCCTGCGCGAAGCGGGGAAAGTCGAAGCCGAAGGGCGCCGTCTCCACCAGCCCGCCGAACGGGTCCTCCCCGGCGCGCACGGCAAGTTCGGCCAGCCGCTCCGGCCGCGCCCGGCCGCGCGCCGGCGGAAACGGATCGACGACCCGCCCGCCCGCCATGGTGCGCATCGCCGACTGGTCGCGCAGCACGATGCCGTCGCCCGCAAGCGCGCCGATCTCGCGGTCCAGCAGCAATTGCGTCCAGCCGGCGTCGCCCGGCGCGATGGAAGGACCGTCGAGCACCGCGACCCGGCCGGTCACATCCGCCGCGCCCAGATGGACATGCACGGGCGTGCGGTCGCGGAGCGGACGCGCTTCGCCGCCCAGCACCCTGAGCCTTATGTCGATGCGCCGCGTCGGGCGGTGGGCCTCGGGCGCCAGCAGCCAGTCGCCGCGCGAAACGGCGTGGCGGCGAAGCCCGGCGCCCGCAAGGTTCAGCGCGACCCGCTGCCCGGCCTGGGCGGCATGGGCCTCGACACTCTCCGCATGGAGCGCCCGCACCCGCGCCTCGACGCCGCCCGGCGAGACCAGCAGCCGGTCGCCGACCTTGACCGCCCCCGAAAACGCCGTGCCCGTCACCACCAGCCCTGCGCCGCGCAAAGTGAAGCTGCGGTCGACCGCCAGCCGGAACCGGCCCGCGGCCCGGCGGCGTCCGACGGCGCCGGCAAGGTGCTGCAGGCTCCGGCGAAGTTCCGGCACGCCCTCGCCGGTGATCGCGGAGACCGGCAGCACCGCCGCGCCGGCAAGGCCGGTGTCCGCGGCAAGCGCCTCAGCCTCCGCGGCCACCGCCTGCACGCGCTCCGGCTCCGCGCGGTCCGCCTTGGTCACGGCGATGATGCCGCGCTGCACGCCCAGCAGGTCGAGGATCGCCAGATGTTCGCGCGTCTGCGGCATCGGGCCGTCGTCGGCGGCCACGATCAGCAGCGCCGCATCGATGCCGGTGACGCCCGCCAGCATGTTCTTGATGAACCGCTCATGCCCCGGCACGTCGATGAAGCCGACGGTCTGGCCGGGGTCGGCCTGCCAGTAGGCGAAACCGAGGTCGATGGTGAGCCCCCGCGCCTTTTCCTCCGGCAGCCGGTCGGCATCGGTGCCCGTGAGCGCCTTCACCAGAGAGGTCTTGCCGTGGTCGATATGCCCGGCGGTTGCGACGATCATGGGCCCAGTTGGGACAGGAAAGCACCCTCGTCGTCAAGGGTGCGCAAGTCGAAGAGCAGCCGCCCCTCGGAGATGCGCCCGAGGACCGGGACGGGCAGCCGCCGGAACGCCGCCGCCCGCGCCTCCAGCGCCCTGCCTCCGGGCGCGGAGAGCGCGAGCGCCCGGCTTTCCAGGCGCTCCACCGGCAGCGACCCGGAGCCGATCCGGCTTGCGACGGTCACGACCTCCGCGCCCTCGATCGCCGGGGCGAGCCGGTGCGCCTGGGCCTCGATCTCGTCCACCGGGCGGGTCAGCATTCGCAGCGCGGGCAGGCGCTCGGCCAGCCGGTCGGGGTCCCTGTAGAGCCGCAGAACCGCTTCCAGAGCCGCGAGGGAAAGCTTGCCGAGGCGCATGGCGCGGCGCATGGGATTCCGTTTGAGCGCGGCCACGAGGTCCGCCCGCCCGACCACGATTCCGGCTTGCGGGCCGCCCAGCAGCTTGTCGCCGCTGAAGGTGACGAGCCCGGCCCCCGCGGCGAGCGCCTGCCCCGGCATCGGCTCCTGCGGCAGGCCGTAGCGGGCGAGATCGACAAGCTGGCCCGCGCCCAGATCGACGGCATAGGGCACCCCCGCCGCCTCCGCGATACGCGCCAGGCGGTCGTCCGGCACCGAGGCCGTGAAGCCCACGACCTCATAGTTGGAGGTATGCACCTTCATCACGCAGCCCGTATCCGGGCCGATCGCGGCCTCGAAGTCGCTTGCATGGGTGCGGTTGGTGGTTCCGACCTCGACCATGCGGGCGCCCGCGCGGGCCATGATCTCCGGCATCCGGAAGGAGCCGCCGATCTCCACCAGCTCGCCCCGCGAGACCAGCGTGTCCCGCCCCGCCGACAGGCTGTTCAGCACCAGCAGGACGGCAGCGGCATTGTTGTTGACCGCCAGCGCCGCTTCCGCGCCGGTCAGCTCCGCCAGCAGCCCCTCGACATGGGAATCGCGGTCGCCCCGCCGGCCGGTCTCCAGGTCGTATTCCAGGTTGCAATTGCCGGCGACGGTCGCGACTGCGGCGACCGCCTCCTGCGGGAGCGGCGCCCGGCCGAGATTGGTGTGCAGCACCACACCGGTCAGGTTGAACACCCGCCGGAGCGAAGGCCGGCCCCGCGCCGCAACAAGGGCCGCCGCCGCCGGGCCGAGCCCCGCAGGGTCGGGCGCACCTCCCGCTCCCAGCGTGTGGCGGGCATCCGCCAGAACCCGGCGTGCGCCCGCCAGCGCTTCGGCCCGGCCGTACTCCGCGGCCGCGGCGGCGAGCGCCGGGTCCTCGAGCAGGCGGTCCACCGACGGCAGGATCGAAAAGTCCGCACGCGCCATCCTTCAAAGACCCTTGCGCCTTGCAAATCGAGCCATCGCCGAACGCTCTCTCCCGCGCCGCCGCAAAAGCGGCAATCGGCCGGACAACATATCCCCACCGCTCACGCTGCGACACCAAAGTCGGCGTTCTGTATCATTTTTTGCTTGGACTCGGCGCACGGCTTGGCTACCACACCTTCCGCAGACGCCTCAGACATCGCGACCGTAAACGACCCGATCCAAGCGTTCGCATTCGCCAGGGGGAGACCGAAGCCATGGCCGGCGCTCTACCGGATGTCGCGCAACACGACACCTTTCCGAAGCTGCTGCGCTACAACGCCGAACACCGCGCATCCCTAGCCGCCGTCCGCGAAAAGGACCTCGGCATCTGGCAGACCTGGAACTGGGCGGATTTCCGGGACGCGGCGCGCAGGCTTGCCGGCGGCATGAAGGCGCTCGGCCTCAAGCGCGGCGAGAAGATCGCCATCGTCGGCGACAACCGGCCGCGGCTCTATTTCGCCATGAGCGCCGCGCAGAGCCTCGGCGCCGTCCCGGTGCCGGTCTATCAGGACGCCGTGGCCGAGGAGATGCGCTTCGTGCTGGACCATGCCGAAGTCGCATTCATTGTCGCGGAGGATCAGGAGCAGGTCGACAAGGTCCTGTCCCAGAAGGAACATCTGCCCGCCCTGCGCACGATCATCTACGACGATCCGCGCGGCATGAGGGACTACAGCGAGCCCTTCCTGCACGCCTATGACGATGTTGTCGGCATGGGCGACGAAAGCGGCTGGGAGGCGGAAGTCGATCTCGGCAAGGGCAGCGACACCGCAATCATCCTCTACACGTCCGGCACCACGGGCACGCCCAAGGGCGTCGTGCTCTCCTACGACAATCTCCTGCTCTGCGCCAAGATCGGCGCGGAGTTCGAGCAATTGCGCGAGGACGAGGTCGTGCTGGCCTATCTGCCGATGGCGTGGGTGGGCGATAATGTCCTCTCCTACTGCCAGGCGCACCTTGTCGGCTTCTCCTTCGCCTGCCCGGAATCTCCGGAAACCGTGCCGCACGACCTGCGGGAGCTCGGCCCGACCTATTTCTTCGCGCCGCCGCGCGTGTTCGAGAACCTGCTGACCCAGGTGACGATCCGCATGGAAGACGCCGCCCCCGTAAAGCGGCGCCTGTTCCGCTTCTTCATGGATGTCGCCGACCGCGCCGGGGTCGGCATCCTGGAAGGCCGGAAGGTCGGATTGACGGACCGGCTGCTGTACCGGCTCGGCGAAGTGTTCGTGTACGGCCCGCTCAAGAATGTGCTGGGCCTCTCGCGGCTCAGGGTCGGATATACCGCCGGCGAGGCCATCGGCCCGGAAATCTTCCGTTTCTTCCGCTCGCTCGGCATCAACCTGAAACAGCTGTACGGCCAGACGGAGGCCAGCGTTTTCGTCACCATCCAGGCGAATGACGCCGTTCGGGCGGACAGTGTCGGCCCGCCGGCGCCGGGCGTCGAATTGCGCATCACCGAGGAAGGCGAGGTGCTCTACCGCAGCCCCGGCGTGTTCCAGGAGTATTACAAGAACAGCGAGGCCACCGCCGAGACCAAGACGAGCGACGGCTGGGTCCACACCGGCGACGCCGGCGTGATCGACGGCGACGGGCACCTGCGGATCATCGACCGCGCCAAGGATGTCGGCAGGCTCGCCGGCGGCACCCTCTTCGCGCCCAAATACCTGGAGAACAAGCTGAAGTTCTACCCGAACATCCGTGAGGCGGTGACCTTCGGCCATGAGCGGGACTTCGTGACCGCGATGATCAATATCGACATAGAGGCGGTGGGCAACTGGGCGGAGAAGCGCAACATCCCCTATTCGAGCTACCAGGAACTCGCCGCGCGACCGGAGGTGCTCGATATCGTCGAAGGCCATGTTGCGGAATTGAACGGGAGCCTCGCCGCCGACCCGCAATTCGCCGGCTCGCAGATCCACCGCTTCATCGTGCTGCACAAGATGCTCGACGCCGATGACGGCGAACTCACCCGCACTCAGAAGGTCCGCCGCCGCTTCATCTCCGAGCGCTACGCGCCCGCCATCGACGCGCTGTACGGCGGCGAGGGCAGCATCGTGCTGGAGACGCCGGTGACCTTCGAGGATGGACGGTCCGGCACGATCACCGGCGACCTCGCCATCCGGGACGCGCGCGTATCGGAGCCCGGCGGCGAAAGGGCCGCTGCATGAACCGGCCGGAACACATCCTGCTCAGCGTCAAGGACATTTCGCTGCGTTTCGGCGGTGTGCGGGCGCTGACGGATGTGAGCTTCGACATCCGCGAAGGCGAGATCTTCGCCATTATCGGCCCCAACGGGGCCGGCAAGTCGTCAATGCTGAACTGCATCAACGGCTTCTACCATCCCCAGGAAGGCACGATCACCTTCAAGGGCGAGGAACGCCGGCAGATGCGCCCGCACGAGGCCGCGGCCCAGGGCATCAGCCGGACCTTCCAGAACATTGCGCTCTTCAAGGGCATGACGACGCTCGAGAACGTCATGACGGGGCGCATGCTGAAGATGCAGGCCTCTTTCGTGGAACAGGCTCTCTATATCGGCCGCGGCAAGCGGGAAGAGATCGCCCACCGCGAGAAGGTCGAGGAGGTCATCGACTTCCTGGAAATCCAGTCGATCCGCAAGACGCCTGTGGGGCGCCTGCCCTACGGACTCCAGAAGCGGGTGGAACTGGCCCGCGCGCTGGCTGCCGAACCCGAACTGCTCCTGCTCGACGAGCCGATGGCGGGCATGAATGTCGAGGAAAAGGAGGACATGTGCCGCTTCGTGCTCTCCACCAACCACGAACTCGGCACGACGATCGCGCTGATCGAGCATGATATGGGCGTCGTCATGGACCTGTCCGACCGGGTGGTCGTGCTCGACTACGGCAGGAAGCTTGCCGAAGGCACGCCGGACGAGATCCGCGGCAATCAGGACGTCATCGACGCCTATCTGGGCGTGAGCCACGACTAGGACGGTCCGGCGATGGAAACCCTTTACCTCATCTTTATCGACCCGTTCGTCCAGATGGTCGTCGAGCCGGCTTTCCTGGTGGAGGTGCTGATCGGCGGGCTGATGTCGGGCGTCATGTATTCGCTGGTGGCGCTTGGTTTCGTACTGATCTTCAAGGCCTCCGGCATCTTCAACTTCGCTCAGGGCATTTTCGTCCTGTTCGCCGCATTGAATTTCGTCGGGCTGATGGACCTGGGCGTTCACCCGATCCTCGCCTTCCTCATCACCGTCGGCATCATGACCGTGCTGGCCTTCGCCGTGGACCGCCTCGTACTGCGTCCGCTGGTGAACCAGGACCCGATCATTCTTTTCATGGCGACCATCGGCATCGCCTTCTTCCTGGAAGGGTTCGGCGAGTCGATATGGGGCGGGGACGTGCGTCCGGTCCGGGTCGGAATCCCGGATGCGGCGCTCTTCTGGGAGGCGGGCTTCGGCGAGATCCTGGTGCAGTCCTCGGACCTGTTCGCCGGCGTGATCGCGGCGTTCCTGGTCACGGTGCTGGCGCTCTTCTTCCACTTCACGCCCGTCGGGCGGGCGCTGCGCGCGGTCGCCGACGACCACCAGGCGGCGCTTTCGGTCGGCATCCCGCTCAACAATATCTGGGTGATCGTCTGGGCGGTGGCCGGCTTCGTTGCGCTGGTCGCCGGCATCATGTGGGGGGCCAAGCTCGGCGTGCAGTTCGCGCTGTCCACCATTGCGCTGAAGGCGCTGCCGGTCCTGATTCTCGGAGGCTTTACCTCAATCCCCGGCGCCATCATCGGCGGGCTGATCGTGGGCGCGGGCGAGAAGCTGTTCGAGAACTACTGGGGCGTGCCCCTGCTCGAAGGCGCGACCGAGGAGTGGTTCGCCTATATCGTGGCCATGATCTTCCTGTTCTTCAGGCCGCAGGGCCTGTTCGGCGAGAAGATCATCGAACGGGTATGACCTGATGCTTTACCGCGAAGCCGGACAGTTCAAGACCAGCTACTCCGCCGACCAGGCGATGCTGACCATCCCGCTCGACCGCTGGTTCGTGTTCGGGCTGGCGGCCTTTGCAATCGTCGGTGTGCCGCTGCTGGCGAGCGAATACCTGATCGCCTCTATCCTGATTCCCGTGCTGATCCTGTCGATCGCGGCGCTGGGGCTGAACATCCTGACGGGCTATTGCGGCCAGCTTTCGCTCGGCACGGGCGCGTTCATGGCGGCAGGCGCCTATCTCGCCTACAAGATTGCGACCAACATCACCTGGATGCCGATCTGGCTCGTGATCCCGCTGGCCGGGCTCTGCGCCGCCGCCATCGGCATCGCCTTCGGCCTGCCGAGCCTGCGCATCAAGGGCTTCTACCTGGCGGTCGCCACGCTGGCCGCGCAGTTCTTCCTGCTCTGGCTGTTCGTAAAGGTGCCGTGGTTCGTCAACTATTCGATCTCGGGCGTGCCGACGGCGCCGCCGCGCAGCGTGCTGGGTTTTGACGTCACGGGCGCTACGGCGACCAACGAGGCGAAATACCTGTTCGTGCTGGCCTTCGTCATCGCGCTCGCCTGGATCGCGCGCAACATGGCGCGCTCGCGCATCGGCCGCTCCTGGATGGCGATCCGGGACATGGACATCGCGGCGGAGCTGATCGGAATCCGGCCGCTGCCGACCAAGCTCTCCGCCTTCGCGATCTCCAGCTTCTATTGCGGGGTCGCCGGCGCGCTCTGGGCCATGTGCTACATCAACACGGTGGAGCCGACCGCCTTCGACATCAACCGGTCCTTCCAGGTGCTGTTCATGGTCATCGTCGGGGGTCTCGGCAGCGTGCTCGGCTCCTTCCTCGGGGCCGCGTTCATCTTCCTGCTGCCGATCTTTCTCAACAGCGCGCCCGGCTGGTTCGGCTACAGCGTGGCGGGCGACATCATCACCCATATCGAGTTCATGCTGTTCGGCGCTCTCATCATCTTCTTCCTGATCGTCGAACCGCATGGTCTGGCGCGGCTCTGGCAAATCGCCAAGGAAAAGCTGCGCCTCTGGCCGTTTCCCTATTGACCGTGGCGGAAACAGCCCCAACCCCGATGAGGCAGAAACCCAAGGGAGGTCCCATCATGCTCATGAAGAAACTGGCGACAGCGGGGCTGGCCGCAGCCGTTGCGGCCGGCGCCGTCGGCGTTGCCCAGGCCGAGGACGGCCAGTACATCCCTGTGCTGTCCTACCGCACCGGCGCTTACGCCCCGAACGGCACCCCGTTCGCCAACGGCTATGTCGACTACTTCCAGCTCGTCAACGAGCGCGACGGCGGCGTCAACGGCGTCAAGTTCATCGTCGAGGAGTGCGAGACCGGCTACAAGACCGACCGCGGCGTCGAGTGCTACGACCGCCTGAAGGACAAGAACGGCGGCGCGACCGTGCTCAGCCCCTGGTCCACCGGCACCACCTACGCGCTGATCGAGAAGGCCACCAACGACAAGATTCCGATCCTGTCGATGGGCTACGGACGCACCAGCGCCGCTGACGGACGGGTGTTCCCCTATGTCTTCAACTTCCCCTCGACCTACTGGAGCCAGGCCACGGCGGTCGTCCAGTACATCGCCAACGAGATGGGCGGCCTCGAGGCGCTGAAGGGTCAGCGTTTCGCGTTCATCTATCTCGACCACCCCTATGGGCGGGAGCCGATCCCGACCTTCGACATCCTGGCCGAGAGGTTCGGCTTCACCTATGACAAGTATCCGGTGCCGCCGGCCACGATGACGGAGCAGAAGTCCATCTGGCTCCAGATTCGCCGGACCAAGCCCGCCTACGCCATCATGTGGGGCTGGGGCGCGATGAACTCCACGGCCGTCAAGGAAGCCGCGAACATCAAGTTCGACATGAGCCGGTTCATCGGCAACTGGTGGTCCGCCGCCGAGCCCGATGTGCTCCCGGCCGGCGAAGGCGCGATCGGTTACAAGGGCGCCACCTTCAACGGGGCCGGGACCGACTACAAGGTCTTCGAGGACTTGGAGGGTATGAGCGGCCTGAGCGATGACGGCGACAGGGGCACGGTTCTCTACAACCGCGGCATGGTCAACGCGGCCTTCATCGTCGAGGCCGTGCGGCTGGCCCAGGAGAAATACGGCAAGGGCAAGCATGTCTCGGGCGAGCAGGTGCGCTGGGCGCTGGAGAACATCGACCTTTCGGCCGAGGATGTCGAGGCCCTGGGCCTGACCGGCCTGATGCCGCCGACCACGGTGACCTGCGTGAACCATGAAGGCACCAATCCGGCGATCCTGGTCCAGCAGTGGAACGGCACGGCCTGGGAGATCATCACCGACTGGATTCCGGCGATGACCGACATCGTCCGCCCGCTCATCGAGCAGGACGCGGCGCAATACGCCCAGGAGAACGACATCACCCCGCGCGACTGCTCGTAGAGCGGCGCGGCCCCACAGGCGGGAGAGGTCCGGAAGCCCATGAGCGAGACCGTTGGCAACGTCCTCGAAGTCAACAATGTCGAGGTCATTTACGACCATGTCATCCTCGTGCTGAAGGGCGTCTCCCTCCACGTGCCGAAGGGGGGCATCGTCGCCCTCCTCGGCGCGAACGGGGCGGGCAAGACGACAACCCTCAAGGCCGTTTCCAACCTGCTGCGCGCCGAGCGCGGCGAGGTCACCAAGGGCTCGATCCTCTACCAGGGCGAGCAGATCGACGCGCTGACGCCGACCGACCTCGTGCGCAAGGGCGTCATCCAGGTGATGGAAGGCCGCCATTGTTTCGAGCATCTGACCGTCGAGGAAAACCTGCTGACGGGCGCCTATACGCGCCATGCCCGCCGGTCCGAACTGAATGACGACCTCGACGCCGTTTATCAATACTTCCCCGCCATCAAGAGCCGCCGAAAGAGCCTTGCCGGTTATATTTCCGGCGGAGAACAGCAGATGTGCGCCATCGGCCGCGCGCTCATGTCGAGGCCGGAGATGATCCTGCTGGACGAACCCTCGATGGGACTGGCTCCGCAGCTCGTCGAACAGATCTTCGAGATCGTGAAACGCATCAACGAAGAGGAGAACTGTTCGATCCTGCTGGCCGAGCAGAACACCAACATGGCGCTCAAATACGCCCACTACGGCTACATTCTGGAGAACGGCCGCATCGTGATGGACGGCGAGGCCAAGACGCTCCGCGAGAACGAGGACGTCAAGGAATTCTACCTCGGCATCAGCTCGACCGGGCGCCGGAGCTACCGGGACATCAAATTCTATCGTCGGCGCAAACGCTGGGTATGAGGGACCATGACCGCAAACGGCGACTTCTACGACAGGCTGGAGACCCGGGACCCGGAACAGCGTGAGGCCGGGCAATTCGCCGAACTGCGCGAGCTGATTGCGCTGGCGAAACGGACGGCGCCCTACTGGCGGCGCGCCCTGGCGGACATTGAGGCGGGCGATATCGACGGTCGCGCCGCACTCCCGTCCCTGCCCGTCACCCGCAAATCCGACCTGATGGAAGTCCAGGCGGCGGAGCCCCCCTTCGGCGGCATGACGACCGTGCCGGTCGGGGAATTCAGGCGCGTGTTCCGCTCACCGGGTCCGATCTGCGAGCCGATGGGTACGAAGCCCGACTGGTTCCGGGGCGCGCGCTCGCTCTATGCCGCCGGCTTCCGCAAGGGCGATGTGGTCCACAACACCTTCAGCTACCACTTCACCCCCGGCGCCTTCATGATGGAGAGCGCGGCGGAAGCGCTGGGCTGCGCCGTGTTCCCCGGCGGCGTCGGCCAGACGGAACAGCAGGTCGAGGCGATCCGGCATTTCAGCGCCGTCGGCTTCATCGGCACGCCCGATTTCCTGAAGATCGTGCTCGACAAGGCCGAAGAGATGGGCACCGCCCTGCCCTCGCTCACCAAGGCGCTGGTCGGCGGCGGCGCGCTGTTCCCCTCGCTCCGGGCGGAAATCCGCGGCAAGGGCGTCAATGTGATGCAGAATTACGGCACGGCCGATGTCGGCCTGGTCGCCTATGAGACCCCGGCGCTAGAAGGCATGGTGCTGGACGAAGGCGTGATTGTGGAGATCGTGCGTCCCGGCTCGGGAGACCCCGTGCCCGACGGCGAGGTCGGCGAGGTCGTGGTCACCACCCTGAACAGCGACTATCCCCTGTTCCGCTTCGCCACCGGCGACATGTCCGCCGTCGATGCCGGGCAGAGCTCCTGCGGGCGCACCAACACCCGTATCAAGGGCTGGATGGGCCGGGCGGACCAGACCGCCAAGGTGCGCGGCATGTTCATCCGTCCCGAACAGGTCAACCGCGTGCTGGCCCGCCATCCGGAGATCGCCCGCCTCAGGCTGGTGGTCGGCTCCGAGAACAACCTCGACACCGCCACCCTGCAGGTGGAAGCGCCGGCGCGCGACGACGCCTTCCGGGACGCCATTGCCGAGAGTTTCCGGGCCGAATGCAAGATGCGCGGGCGGATCGAGTTCGCCGACGCGCTGCCGAACGACGGCAAGGTGATCGACGACAGGCGCAGCTACGACTGAGGCGGCTGAGGCCCGGCGGCCGGACAGACCGCCGGAGGGAGGTTCGATGACCTGGCTTACCAATGACCGGTGGATCAAGGAACCGGCCGGAGAGCGTTTCGCCGCTCTCCTGGCCCGTCCCGGCATCCTGCGGGCGCCGGGCGCCCACAACGCCATGGCCGGCCTGCTTGCCCAGCGGGCGGGCTTCGAATGCCTTTATGTCTCGGGCGCGGCAGTCACCGCCGCAATGGGGCTGCCGGACCTCGGCGTAATCAGCCTGGACGAGCTCTGCTACCATGTCCGCAGCGTGTACCGGGCGACCCAATTGCCGCTCGTCGTGGACGCGGACACCGGCTATGGCGAAGTGCTGAACGTCATGCGCACCGTCCGGGAGCTGGAGGCCGCCGGCGCCGCGGCCGTGCAGATCGAGGACCAGCTGCTGCCGAAGAAATGCGGCCATCTGAACGACAAGCAGCTGGCAAGTCCGGAGGAGATGGCGCGGAAGGTGGAGGCGGCGCACCGGGCCCGAACGCATCTGCGGATCGTCGCCAGGATCGATGCCGTCGCCCAGGAGGGCCTGGAAGCGGGTATCGAGCGCGCCAACCTTTATGTCGAAGCCGGCGCGGACCTCGTTTTCGCGGACGCGCTGACCAGCGAAGCGATGTTCCGGCGGTTCTCGGAGGCGGTGAACGCTCCGCTGATGGCGAACATGACGGAATTCGGCCGCACACCCTATTTCACCGGTGCGCAGTTCGAGGCGATGGGCTGCAAGCTGGTGATCTGGCCGGTCTCGTCGCTGCGCATCGCCGCCCGGGCCATGGCCGACATGTATGCCCATCTCGCGGAGGCGGACAGCACGGAGGCCCTGCTGGATTCGATGCAAAGCCGGGCAGAGCTTTACGAGACTATCGGCTACAGCGATTTCGAGGCGCTCGACGCCTCGATCGCGGCCAGCGTGGTGCCCCCGGACCCGCGCGACCTTCGCGGCCACAATATCGCCGGAGCCGAGGCGCCTGCCGGCGAGGAGTGAGCGGATCAGTAGGCCGTTCCCCCGCGGCGGTGCATGTCCACCAGAGCGCGGTTGTAGGCCAGCATTACATCGCGTTCGTGGATGAAGCCGACCAGATGCCGGTCCACCTGGTTGTCCACGACGGCGATATGCTCCTCGTGCCGTGTCTCCATCAGGTTGAAGGCGCTTTCGAGGTCGTCTTCCACGGTCAGCATGGGCGGATTGAGCCTCGCGGCGTCGCCGGCGCAGACCAGGTCCTGAATCACCGGGTCGAAAGCCGTTTCGTCCAGGTCCGCCAGCGTGATCGTGCCGAACAGCCGGTTCGACGGATCGACGACGAAGAGTTCACCGTAAGGGGCCGTCGCCAGCGCCACGCGCAATTCCCGCATCTTCATGGTGCGCGGCACGGAGGAGAATGACCGGCTCATCACGCCGCGCACCCGCATCTGGCGCATGGCGTCCGTCTCCAACCTCTCGTCCAGGTCGATGCCGTTCTCCGCCAGGACGGTGCGGAAGTATGAGGCGCCATTCAGCGCACGCGTCAGCATGGCGGCCGTCACCGTGGCCAGGGTGACCGCCATGGTGAGCTGATAGTCCCCGGTGAGTTCGACCATGATGAGGATGGTCGAGATCGGCGCGCCCAGAACCGCGCCCGCCATGGCGCCCATGCCGACCATTGCATAGGCGTCGACGCCGGCGAACAGGTGCGGCGCAACGGGACCTGCGACGGAACCGAACGCGCCGCCGAGCATGGCGCCCAGGAACAGCGACGGGCTGAACACGCCGCCGCCCATGCCGCCTCCTATGGTGAGCGACGTCGCCGCCGTCTTGGCGACGATCAGCCCGATCAGCAGCCAGAGGCCGTATTCGGCCTTGAGCGCGTCGTCCGTGGCGCCGTAGCCGACGCCCAGCACCTGCGGGAACACCACCGCGATCAGCCCCACCGCCAGGCCCGCAAGCGCGGGCCGCATCCATGCGGGCACCGTCGAAGCCTCGGCCAGTTGGGCCGTGATGCGGATCGACCGGATGAAAATCACCGCCGTCACGGCCGTCAGGCCGCCGAGCAGCACGAATGCGGGAAATTCCAGCCAGGAGCCCAGGCTGAATTCGGGCACGATGAAGGCCGGGTATGCCCCGTACACGGCATGCGAGATGAGGGTGGCGACCACGGAGGACACGGCAACCGGCACGAGCGCGCCGAATGCGTAGCGGCCGATGACCACCTCCTGAGCGAAGAAAATGCCCGCGAAGGGCGCGTTGAACGAAGCCGCCACCGCTCCGGCGACGCCGCAGGCGAGCAGCGTGCGGGCGGACCCCCGCCGATTGTGGAAACGCCGCGCCAGCCATGAGGCGACGGCCGCGCCGAGATGCACGACCGGCCCTTCCCTTCCCGAAGACCCGCCGGCGCCCAGCGTGAGCGCGTTCGCCACGGCCCCGTGCAGGGCCGGTACAAGCTCCATGCGGCCGCCTGCGGCGCTGGCCTCCATGACCTGCGCCACGCCGACCGTCCGGCCGCCGAGGAACACGCGAAGATAGATGCCGACGGCCAGCCCGCCGACCGTGGGCGCCAGCACGACCTGCCAGGCCGGGAGTTCGGCGATGAACCGGGTGATGTCTTCCTCGCCGCTGCCGAGAAAGATCGTCTGGAAGAGCGCCAGAAGCTCCCGGAACAGGACCGCGCAGCCTCCGGCGGCGAGCCCGACCGCGAGCGCGACCGCCAGCAACGCCATCTGCTCGTCGTCGAAGGCCTGTCGGAGCCCGGCGGCGATTCGTTGCTTCAGCTCCGCGACCGGGCTCAACGGGGCCGGCCTATCTGCACTGGCCGACGGAGCCCGGCGCGCAGACATGCTTGCCGTCGGTCCATACAGCCCCGGAGAGGTCGGCGTCGAAGAAATCCGCCTGCCGGAGGCGCGCGCCGGTGAAGTCCGCGCCTTCCAGCCTGGCCCGGAAGAACCGGGCCCGGCGCAGGTCTGCCTTCCTGAAGACCGCGCCCCTCAGGTCGGCCTTGGTGAAGTCCGCCTCGTTCAGCCTTGCTCCTTCGAACCGCGCATCCCGAAGTCCCGCCGAGATGAACTTGGCGCGCGTCGCGACGGCGCCGGTGAAATCCGCCTTTTCGAGATTTGCCCGCTTGAACGAGGAGGAACGGATTTTTGCGCCTGCCAGCGGCGCTTCCGGCATATTGCGCTCGTCGAACAGGCAACGGTCCCACTCGACGCCGGGTGCGGCCGCATCGGTGCAGAACGCGGCCGCGGGACCGGTGAAACCGACAAGGAAGAGGATTACGGTCCGCGCCAACATCCGACAGCCATCATCCTCTTTGACGCCGACCCGATCAAGCGCTGGATTTGCGCCGGATTCCGATGATGCGGCCCGCCTTGTCGGGATGGGCCAACTTCCCGTGCCGTTCCTTTACCTCTGCAAGCCTTTGCAGAATGTCGGGCGGAAACGGCGCCGACCGCCGCCGGTCCATATCGACATGCATCGCAATCAACTCGTTGGTTGCCGCTTCATAGCCCTCTTCCGCATGATACATGACATGAAAATAATGGAGGCGTTTCTCATCGAAATCGAGCAATTGCGTCGTGAACCGCAAGGGATCGCCTTCCAGAACTTCCCGGTCGTAAGTGATATGGCCTTCGAGAGTGAAGGTCGAGAAATTCCCGCCTGCCTTGTAATGCTCACCGCAGCCTATGGCATCGTAAAACGCATCGGTGGCATGATCGAAAGCGAGGAAATAATACGCGACGTTCATGTGGCCGTTATAGTCGATCCATTCGGGCTGGACGGTTTCTCGGTGTTCATCGAACAGGACAGGCATGTCTCGCTTCCGTATCCGTTTTCAGGTTGATTTTCTCGGCAGGACGACGGTCGCCGAACCCAGGGCGGAGGTGCGTTCGTGCTGGTTGACGCAGCGGATCGAACATTCGACCCGCCCTTCTCCGTCCACCATAGCGGTCTTGACCACCTCGCCCCGGCACCATGTGGCGTCGCCCACGACATTGTGGCCGCGGACCTGCACGTTGAGCCGTTTCAGGAACCCGTCATCGCCCATCCAGTCGGTTACCAGGTGGCCGAGCCACGCGATCCGCTCGGGCCCGAAATCGTAGGCTCCCGGGACGCCGACCTCCTGTGCGAATTCGCGGTCCCAGTGCACGCGCACGGGCGGCTCCGGCACATTGTTCCGGTTGCGGGCGGCCAGTTTCGGGTGCCGGTTGTAATATTGCCAGGCCTGCCGGTGGTTGCGGACCGCATAGTTGCCCCAGGCCTGCATGAAGGCGACGGCCGCGGTGACCGTGTAGGGCCCTTTCAGGATCGGCCCCAGCACGTCGCCTTCCTTCACATCCTCGAAATAGCGGGTTTCCGCGCCGCGCGGGCTCTCGGAAAGATATTGTTCCTGAAAGGCCGCGATCTCGTCCTCGCTGTAGCGGTGCGGCTCCTTCAGCCGCGGCTCGTATTTGGAGCCCTCCGTGCGGGCCGTATCGCGCTCGGTACGAAAACACCATGAATCCGCTTCCGCGACTTCGCAATCCTGCTGGTCGAAGAAGCGGATGCGGTAAATCTGCTGGATGGCCAGGCCCGCGAACCGCGTCCGGTGCTCGACGATGTCGTGCAGCCGGGACTCGGCGCGAAATTTCATTCCCACTTCTACGGGGCGCTTCCAGCGGAAATCGGTGCCCGCGAACATCGCATGGACCCCCGGAAGCCCTTCTACGGCGCCGGATACCGTGTTTTCGAGGCTGTAGAGGATGGAGGGCGGCGCCAATTGCCGCCCCCAGCGCGTTCCCGCCGCATAGTCGGCATCGTGATAGAGCGGGTTGTCGTCGCCGATCGCCCAGGCGAAGCGGCTCGCCGCGTCCGCATTGACCTCGGTGTAGAAGGGCGGGGTGACGCGGCGCACGGGTTCGCCGATGCGGGCGCGAAGCGCGGCGACATCCGCTTCGGTAATCCGGCTGTGCGCCATGGGCGCCTCCCTCGGGGTCTCGTGAAGCCGGGGTCTTATAGAACCCGTCAGGCAAGCGCGTCGAGGCCGGCTTCCAATTGCCGCCGGTGCGCCGGGTGGGCGACCGCAACCATCGCGCGGGCGCGCTCCTGCAGGGTTCGGCCGGCCAGCTCGGCAATGCCATGCTCGGTGACCACCGCATCGGCGTCCGCCCGCGCCGTCGTCACCGGCCCCGACAGGCGGGCGACGATACGCGAGTGGCGCCCGGCGGTGGACGGCAGGGCGACAATGCCCCTGCCGCCGGGGCTGTGCAGGGCCGCGCGCTGAAAATCCCCCTGCCCGCCTATGGCGCCGACATAGCGCCCGTTCAGGGCCTCCGCATTCACCTGCCCGGTCAGATCGACCTCTATCGCGGAGTTGATGGCGAAGAACCGGTCCAGGCCGGCGAGCACGCGCGCGCCGTGGATATGGTCGGAGCCCCGCATCCCGAAGACGGGATTGCGGTCGACATAGCGGTAGAGCCGGGATGTGCCGAACAGGAAGCCGACGGACACGAGGCCGGGATAGGTTTCCCGGTAGCGGTTCGTGACCGCGCCGCTCTCGATGAAATCCATTCCGGCCTCATCCAGCAGGCCGGTGTGAATCGCAAGGTCCCTCTTGCCCGCCAGCGCCTGCTGCACTGCCGCGGGAATCGAGCCGATTCCGAATTCCAGCGTCGCCCGGTCCGGGACCAGCCGCGCGACGTTTTCGCCGATCGCGTGCTCGACCGGACCCGGACGGCGCGGCGGCAACTGTTCCAGGGGCGTTGTGGCCGGCACCAGGAGGTCGATGCAGTCCCCGTCGATAACCGCGTCGCCGCCGGTCCAGGGCAGGTGCGGGTTTTCCTGCGCCACCACCTTCGCCCCCCTGGACATGTAGGCGGGGTTATGGCCGACGACGGTGCCCAGGCTGCGCCGGCCCGAACCGTCCGGAGGCGTCACCTGGATGAGCAGGACATCGGGGCGCAGATCCGCCATCCGGGAATAGTGCGAAGGACGGATATCGACGACCCCGCGCTCGAACAGGTCGAAATAACGGAACAGCGTGCAGTAGCTGGAAACGGACAGCCGGGCGGGGTCGATGCCCCGGAGGGTGTCGGACAGGGTGACGCCGACGACGAGGCCGGCTTCCAGCCGGTCCTGCTGGGCGACAAGGCGCGATGTCAGCGCCGTCGGCTCGCCGGAGCCCTCCGACCAGGCAGCGAGCGCGCCGGGACGAATGACCCGAGCGAAATCGAGCCGCTCAAGGGGACAGACCTGCATCCGTCAACTGTAATTGAACTGGAAGAAGCGAACCGCAAAACGCTGCGCGTCGTCATTCTGCTCGAACCAGAAGACCAGCGTGAGGTCCGGTTCCAGCACGGCTTTCCAGGGATGCCTGGCTTCCTTTTCGCACCACGCAACCATCGGGCGGTGGTCCCGGGGCACGGACGGCGCGCTCCGGGGGCGCCACAGGCTGCGTTTCGGAAGGATGCGCACCGGATGCCAGGTCTCCGGCGGCAGTTCTGCTGACCCCTGCTCCATGATGGGCTAGTCTGGCCGGACCTGCGGCGGGGACGCAAGCCCATGACATTCGAACTGACAGACGGGCAGCGCGCCCTGCAATCGGCGGCGCGGGAACTGGCGGAAGGGCCGGTGCAGGCGCGCGCCGCCGAGGTGGACCGGACCGAGTCCTATCCCTGGGACCATGTGGACCGGCTGGTCGAGGCGGGTTTCGCCGGCATGACGATTCCCGAGGCCTATGGAGGCCGGGGACGGTCCTGGCTCGACGCCGTGCTGGTCATAGAGGAGATGTCGAAGGCCTGCTCCGTCACCGGGCGGATCGTCGTGGAGACCAATATGGGCGCGATCAGCGCGGTCATGGCCTACGGCACGGAAGAACAGAAACGCATGGCCGCCGACATGGTGCTGGCCGGAGACAAGCCGGCGATCTGCATCACGGAGCCGGAAGCGGGATCGTCGGCCGGAGAGATGACGACGAGGGCCGACCGGCGCGGCAACCGCTATGTGCTGAACGGCGGCAAGCACTGGATCACCGGCGGCGGCGTCTCGCGGCTGCACCTGATCTTCGCGCGCGTCTTCGACGAGGACGGCACGGAGCAGGGCATCGGCGGTTTCCTCGCCATCCGCGACGAAACCGAGGGGCTGCGCATCGTCAGGCGCGAACCGACCATGGGCCTGCGCGGCATTCCGGAGGCGGAGATCGCCTTCGAGGAGATGGAGCTCCCGCCGGCCATGATGCTCATGCCGCCGCGCGGCCTCAAAAAGGGCTTCGCCGACCTGATGACCGCCTATAACAGCCAGCGTGTCGGCGCGGCGACGGTGGCGCTCGGCATCGCCGAAGGCGCCTACCGGCTGGCGCTCGACTGGTCGGAGGAGCGCGAGCAGTTCGGGCGGCCGATCAACGAGTTCCAGGGCCTGCAATGGAAGCTCGCCGACATGTCGATCAGGCTCGCCGCGAGCAGGGCGCTGGTCTATGGCGCGGCGCGGAGCGGCGAAGGCGGCTTCCCCGACATGCTGCTGGCCGCCCAGGCGAAGGTCATGACCTCGGAAAGCGCCATCCAGGTGGTGAACGACGCCCTGCAGTTCTTCGGCGCGCGGGGCTATTCGCGCAACCGCCCGCTGGAGCGCATGGCGCGCGACGTGCGCATGTTCACCATCGGCGGCGGCACGGCCGAGGTGCTGCGCAATGTCGTCGCGAGCGCCATCCTCGGCAAGAAACTGCCCCAGACCCGCGGCGGGTACCTCAAGGCCTAGCCGGGGCCTGGGCGGCGCGACCGGGAGCCGGGCATGAATCGACTGTTCACCGAAGCGGACTCTGCGGACATCGTCGTCGAACGGCTGGCCTCGTGCGGGGATCCCCGCTTCCGGGAGGTCATGGAGGCCGCCATCCGGCACCTGCACGCCTTCGTGAAGGAGGTCGAGCCCACCGTCGAGGAGTGGGCCAGGGCCATCGAATTCCTGACCGCCACCGGGCAGATGTGCGACGACCGGCGCCAGGAGTGGGTGCTGGCCTCCGATGTCCTGGGCGTTTCCATGCTGGTGGAGACCCTCAACAACCCCGCCGGGGACGGATGCACGGAGGCAACGGTGCTCGGCCCCTTCCATGTGGAGGGCGCGCCGCAGCTCGAACCCGGCGGCAACATCTGCCGGGACGGCAAGGGGGTGCCCTGCCACGTCTCGGGCCGCGTCACGGATATTGACGGCAAGCCTCTCGCCGGCGCGAACCTGGACGTCTGGCAGACGAACGCCGACGGCTGCTACGACGTCCAGCAGCCGGACGCGCAGCCTGCGATGAACCTTCGCGGACGCTTCGTCACGGACCCCGACGGGCGCTACGCCTTTCGCACGGTCAGGCCGGTGTCCTATCCGGTGCCCACCGACGGCCCGGTGGGAGACATCCTCGATCGCATGGGCCGCCACGCATGGCGACCGGCGCATATCCACTTCATCGTGACCAGACCCGGCTACCGGCGGCTCGTGACGCATATCTTCGCCCACGACGATCCCTATATCGATTCGGACGCCGTTTTCGGGGTCAAGGAGTCCCTGCTGGTCGAGTTCCGCGAGCACGATGACGCCGCGCGGGCGCGCGAGCTCGGCGTGGAGTCCCCCTTCTGCACCGCGGAGTTCGACATCCGGCTGGCCCGGTTGCCGTAGGTCGCATGCCGCCGGGCATTGGTTTAGGCTGAAGGGTCCGGATAATCGGCGAAACGACGATATCGGGAGGAGCGATGAAGACCAGGACATTGAGATGGACGGCCGGTTGGGCTCTTGCCCTCGCGGTGGCGTTCGCAGCATTCGGCCCGGAGCGGTCCGCGGTCGCCGACCAGCACGGCAAGGTGATGGAGGAGAGAAGCAAGCTCATGAAGGGCATGGGCGGCGCGATGCGCACGCTCAAGGGCTTCGTGGAGGGCCGGAACTCGGCCGAAGAGGCGTCGCAGGCGGCCGCGGCCATCGCGGCGGCGGCGCCGAAGATTGCGGACGCCTTTCCGCCGGGCACCGGCATGGGCGCGGACCCCAAGTCGGAATCCCGGGATCTCATCTGGGAAAAGTGGGATGACTTCACCGCGGCGGCGGCGCTGCTCGGAGACAAGGCGGCGGCGCTCGAGACCGCTCTGGCCTCCGGGGATGCGGGCGCCGCTGGCGCTGCGTTCGGCGATCTCGGCAAGAATGGCTGCGGCGGCTGCCACAGCGTGTTCCGCGAAAAGCGGTAGCCCCGGTTAGAAGACGCGCGCGGCGATCTCGATGGCGCCGAGGACCGCCGCCGCCGCCAGTATGAGCACCAGGAGCGCGCGGCGGTCCGGGGCGAGGCGGGGCGGGGTCTGCCCTTCCGCCAGCCGCGCGCGCCCGGTGAGCATCGTCCCGGTCAGGTTCTCCCGCTTGTAGAGCAGGTGGAACAGCACCGCGGCGATGTGGAGGCCGACAAGTATGAGCAGGCCGTCCACGACCATCGCGTGCAGTTCCGCCGCTTCGCGGGCGGCGTCGTAGCTGACGAGGAAACTGAGAGGGCCTTCGTTGAGGCCGTCCACGTCCACCGCAAAGATCCCGAGGCTCGCCTGCGCAACCAGGACGAGCAGCAATGCGACGACCGACAGCCCGCCGAGCGGGTTGTGCCCGGCGCGCCCGTCCGGTTCGCGTCGAAGCAGGGTCGGCAGGTAGGCGGCGATTTCCCGCACCGGCCGGACGAACGCGCGGAAGCGGGAGGATGTGCTGCCCGCGAAGCCCCAGATGATCCGCGCGGCGACGAGCACGAGAAGCGCCTGTCCGGCCGGTATGTGGATATCGAACCGGCCGTTGCGCCCGCTCAGGAAACAGACGACGACCAGCACGACGAGAACCCAGTGAAAAATCCGGGTCGGGCGGTCCCAGACGGGTATCTTCCGGCGCTGCTCCGCCCGTTCTTCCTCGCCTTCGGCCATGCTCCCCGCTCGCGTCCGACGCTGCGTTACCTGGCGATCACGCCGCAGGCGATACGCGGGCCGGCGGCCCCGGCGGGGTCGGTCTTGTAGTCGTCGGGGCCTGCATGGATCACGATGGCCGCGCCGTCGTCGTCGAACAGGCTCCCATCCAGCGTCAGGAAGGTGTTGAGCACCTCGACTTCGAGAGCGCCCGATTCCGGCACATGGATGTTGGGCATGTCGCCGGCATGTACCCCGTCTTCAGCCAGGATGCCGTGCTTCTTGCCGTCGGGGTTGAAATGCCCGCCCGCGGACTTGAAAGGCGGCTCGCATTTGCCGACCGCGTGGACATGGAACGCATGGGCGCCGGGCGGGAGGCCCGTCAGTCTGGCGTGCAGCAGCGTGCCGTGCGGGGTCTGGCTGAGCACGACCTCGCCGACGGACTCGCCCTCTGCATTCGCCATCGCAGCCCGGGCCTGTTCGGCCGCGTCGGCCGTCTGCAACATGGCCGTGACCAGCGCAGCGCCCGCCAACAAGCCGAAAAACTTCGCAATCCTCATTGGTTCCTCCTGTCACAAGTGCGACGAGTTGTATCACTTGGAGGGAAGCGAAAGCCAGACCTCCGCAGTTCTCAAGCCCTGCTTGACGAATGCCGCCGACCGGCCGGCGCCCCGAACCCGAAGCGGCGGACAGTCCTGAAGGAAGCTCCCTCGGCAGGCTCCATCGTTACGGTAACCGAGTCGATGACGAACGGTGCGGCCGCATCGTCGAACCTCGCCTCGGCAAGAGCGCGTTCCCGGGCCATGGCAGCCTCGTCCAGACGCCCGGTCAGGGTCATGTGGAAGCGGAAAGCGTCCATGACATAGGGGTAGCCCCAGCGCCGCAGCAACGCCTCCTGGCGGGAGTTGAGGCCCGCCCGGCGCCGGCGGGCCAGCTCCGCATCCGGCGCCGGCGCCCGGAACCGGTCGAAGGCGGCCACGCAGGCGGCAGCGAGCCGGTCGAGCTCCTCGAAGGGTTCCGACGGCGTGAGCGCAAGAAAGCCCGCCAGGGCGGAGACCCGCAGGGGCGGCCCGGAGATTGCCGGGCGTTCGGTTGCAAAGCTGGCCGCCGCGCATAGAAGTTCGGTTTCGCTCACCCCCGCCGCCAGCCGGAACGGCGCCTTCAGGGTTCCGTGAAAGCCGTAGCGGCGCGGGGCTGCGAGGCACGCGGCGCTGCGGGCGAACCAGGCAGCGCCGAAGCGCGCCAGCGCGGTATCCGGCCCCGGCGTGTAGTAGATGGCGTATCTCAAGGCGCGGGCCTACTCCGGACGGCCGGGCTGCGCTCCCTGCCCTTCCCCGACTGCAATGCCGAGCGCTTCATAGACCGGCGCCAGCCAGGGCCATTCCTTCGCGATGGCCTGCCGCGCCTCGTATCCGACCAGGCACAAGGCCAGCACCAGAAAGCAGGCGACCCAGGTCCAAAGCGATTGTCTGCGACGCCGCCTTACCGAGCTCGCGGGCACCGGCAGCTGGGCTCTCGGCGGCGGCCGGCGGGGCTCCGGAATGTCGGACGGGGGCATGACCTCCAGTTCGGCGTGGACGATTTCCACCTGGTGTTCCGGGGGTTCCGCATGCCAGACATGGCTGCACCTGGTGCACTTGACCCGCCGTCCCGTCGCACCCAGCGCCTCGACCTTAACGCGATATCGTGCCATACAGCTTGGACAGACGAGGATCATGCAGGTGCCTCTGAATCCCCTAACGGCAGGGAAAATTTGTATAGGCTGCCGGCCAGCCCGAATCAAGGTAAACGCCAGGTGCCGACAGGCAAATGCCGTATTTCAGGCCGGGTTTTTCACCGTAACCGCGTTCTGCGCACGGCGAAACCCGGACTGACCGGCGGAACCGGCCGGGTCCGTCGCGGGGCGGTGCGACCGCCGGGCCGGCGTTGACGGTCCGCATCGTCGTCGTCCTGCTGCTTCTCGTCGCGGCTTGGGCGGGCGGGCTCCTGCGGTTTGTCGAGACGCTGCCGGACCGGCCCGAGGCGCCCGCTCGAAAGACCGACGCCATCGTGGTGCTGACGGGCGGGGCCGACCGGGTTGCGGAAGGCGTGCGGCTGCTGGTCGAAGGCCGGGCTCCGGTTCTGTTCGTCTCCGGCGTCGGCGAGGGCGTTACCGCAGCCCGCCTGCTGGAGCTCTCGGGACACGGTGCGAACGAGGAACCGGCCTGCTGCATCGAACTCGGGCGCACCGCACGGGACACCGTCGGCAATGCCGCCGAGGTCGCGGCCTGGGCAGCGGACAGGAAGGCTCGCAGCCTGCGCATCGTGACCGCGGCCTACCATCTGCCGCGCGCGCTCCACCTGCTCCGCCAGGCCGCACCCGGCGTCGAGATGCTGGCGCACCCGGTCGTTCCGGAAACGCTGAAGCTGGAGCGGTGGTGGCGCTGGCCGGGCACCCGGGAGATATTGCTGCGCGCGTACCACAAATTCCTGATCGCCATGGCGCTGGACGGTCTCGCAGGCCGGTCCGGGCCTGCCGGGAACGACGGATGACGATGCTCCGCTCGGCGCTCTTCGCAGCGGGTTTCGTCGCTGCCACCGCCCTGCTTGTCTTCCTGCTGTCGCCGGCGTTGTTCGCCTCGCGCCGCGCGGCGCGCCGGGCGGGAGCCGTATGGGGTCGCGTCACGGTCTTCCTGCTGCGGTCGATCGCAGGCATCCGGCACGAGGTTCGCGGCTCCCTGCCGGGGCCCGGCAGCATCGTCGCGGCCAAGCACCAGTCGGCGTGGGAGACCCTGGTACTGGCGGCCTTGCTGCCGGACCCGGTCTATGTGGTGAAGCGGGAACTGCTGTCGGTCCCCGGCGTCGGCTGGTATTTCCGCCGCGCAGGGCAGATCGCCGTGGACCGCAAGGGCGGCGCCTCCGCCCTTCGCCATATGGTGCAGGAGGCCGGGGCCGCGCTGGAGAACGGCGCGCAGCTCGTGGTGTTCCCGGAGGGCACGCGGGTGGCGCCGGGCGAGCGCCGCCCCTATCACCCCGGCATCGCCGCGCTCTACCGGGAAACCGGGGCCAGGGTCGTGCCCGTTGCGCTCAATTCCGGACGCCACTGGAGCCGGCGCGGCTTCCGCATGCGCCCCGGCACGATCCGGCTCGATTTCCTGGAGCCGATCCCGCCCGGCATGGACCGCCGCGCCTTCATGGCCCTTCTGGAGGAACGGATCGAGCGGGCATGCCGGGAGATCGAGACGGAATCCGGGCGCGCATGAGCGCCGCCGCCCGGCTACAATGACGCCATGACCGCTCAGACACGCCTGCCGGCCGCCTTCATGCGCGGCGGCACCTCCAACGCTCTCGTCTTCCACGCGCGCGACCTGCCGGCGGACCGGGAACGGTGGCCGGAACTCTTCTGCGCAGCCATGGGCAGCCCGGACCCGAACGGCCGCCAGCTCGACGGCATGGGCGGGGGCATCTCCTCGCTTTCCAAGGTCTGCGTCGTAGGCCCGCCGAGCCGGCCGGACGCGGATATCGACTACACCTTCTTCCAGATCGCCGTGGACCGGGCGGAGGCCGACATCTCCGGCAATTGCGGGAACATGTCCTCCGCCATGGGGCCGTTCGCGGTGGACGAGGGGCTGGTTTCCGCGGGCGGCGGCGAGGCCGTGGTCCGCATCCACAACACCAACACCGCCCGCATGATCCATGCCCGCTTCCCGGTCGAGGACGGGCGCGCGGCCGTCAACGGCGATTTCTCCCTGCCGGGGGTGGCGGGCACCGGCGCCCCGGTGCGCCTCGACTTCCTGGAGCCCGGCGGCGCCAGCACCGGCAGCCTCCTGCCGACGGGGCGGCCGGTGGACCGGCTCGACATTCCCGGCGCCTGCGCCCTGGACGTCTCCATCGTCGATGCCGCCAATCTCTGCTGTTTCGTCCGCGCGGCGGATATCGGCCTTTCCGGCGTCGAGACTCCCGCCATGCTCGAAGGCGACGCCGGCGCGTTGGCGCTGCTCGACGCCGTGCGCCGCGCCGCCGGGGAAGCCGCCGGCCTCGACCCGGTGCCGGGCAGCATCCCCAAGGTCGGCATGGTCGCGCCGCCAACCGCCTTCGAGACGCTTTCGGGCGACCGCCTGGGGCCGGCGGACATGGACCTCTCGGCGCGGATGATTTCCGTCGGCCGCCCCCACCGCGCCGTGCCGCTGACGGCCGCGCTCTGCCTCGGCGTCGCGGCCCGCATGGAAGGCACGCTGGTTCACGAAGCGAGCGGCGCATCCGGCGGCGGCGACATCCGCATCGGCCATCCCTCCGGCATTGCGCGCGTGGCGGCCGAAGTCTCCGGCGGCGGGGCCGGGCCGCACGCCGAGCGCGCCGTCGTTTACCGCACGGCGCGCCGCCTCATGGACGGTTTCGTCTATGCCCCCGGGAGGTAGCGGGCGGGCGGGCCTATCGGGCGCGTTGCCGGCTGCGACGGGGGACGCGGGCGGCGCGGCGGCTTTTCAGGTCCAGGCCGTGGCGCTCCAGGAAGCGCTGCACCGTAGCCGGATGAAATGACGCGCCTTCCGCAGCGAGCGCGTCGCGCAACTCGTACATGGTCAGATTCGGCCGCGCCGCCAGTATGCGGAGGATGCGCCCGCGCTCCGGCTCTATCCGCGAAGCACTGCCGCCCTGCTTGTCGGGCCGCAGGTCACCGCGCTCCCGATAGCGCCGGACCCACAGCGCGACGCTGCTCGCCGACACGCCGAACCGCCGCGCTGCCGCCTGTCTGCTCATGCCCTCATGCAGCACCGCCGCCACGGCATGGCGGCGCATGTCCTCGCTCACCGCCCGGCCCTGCTGGCGCCGCCGCAAATCGCCCGCCGGGGCGCCCGTCGATCCATCCGTCATCCCGTTTCTTCCCCTTCCATCTCCGCTCTCGCGCCTGACGAACCCGATTGCGACCAACGGCCCGTTTCCACCGAACCCGACTGCGAGCCGCTTGCGCCGCGCACACACCTGCCCGCCGCCACCCGGCCCCCCGGCCGCCGGCGTTCCAGCTTTGCATCGAGTGCGGCGCAAGCCGCCGCCAGTCGTTCAGGTCATGGCCTCACGGGCTCCGGTGTAGTCGTGCTCGATACAAATATAGAACATCTAGGGATTATTTCAAGGAAAAGCTGCCTGCGACCCCGCATCGCCGCGCTGGGCCCGGTCCGACCCGCATGGAGGGCACGCTGGTGCATGAAGCGAGCCGTGCGGCCCGGGGAAGCGACGGCGGCGCCGACGCCGCCATTCGCGATGTTCGCCGCGTTCCGCGCGGCGTCCGCATCGGCCATCCCTCCGGCGTCGCGCTCGTGGCCGCCGAGGTCTCCGGCGGCGAACAGCCCCATGCCGAGCGCGCCGTCGTCTATCGCACGGCGCGGCGGCTGATGGACGGCTTCGTCTATGCGCCCGCGCGGTAGCCCGAGCGCTTGCGGACGGTTGATTCGCGGCCGTTCAGCTTCCATGCTCGTCCCGTGCCTTCGCCGACTTTCCCATGACTGCCGAGCGCCGGAGAACGAGGGACATGGGTTTGAATGAACTGATCGAGGCCGCGCTTCCCCTGGCCGCGGTTCTGGTTCCTGCGTTCGTAATCGGTTTCGGCGCGATATGGCTCGTTGTACACGACGGCCTGACGGACATACGCAATGAACTGCACAGCATTGCCGAGCGGGTGGCGCGGATCGAAGGACGCCTGCATCCGCCGAATAGGCGCGCTGCCCGCTAACCCGACCGGGCCCTGGCGAGGGAGGTGGGCGTATCGACATCGCGCAGCACGCCCTCGTCCGGCATGGGCACCTCGACGAGCAGGTCCCCGTTCGCGCCGATGAGGTGCTTGGCGCCGACATCGCCGGAAATACCGCCCATCTCCGCGAACAGCTCCCGGCCCCAGAGCACGGGGTTGCCGCGCTTGCCGTTGAAGGTCGGCACGCAGATCGACCGGCCCTCCACCGGATTGAAGGCCGCGATCAGCCGGTCGATGTGCGCGGCCGAGACGAAGGGCATGTCGGCCAGCAGCACCACCGCCCCGTCGATATCCTCGGGCAGGGCCGCGATGCCTGCGGCGAGCGAGGTGGACAGCCCGTCCGCATAGTCGGGATTGTGGACCGTCGGGGCGTCGACCGCCGCCTCGATGCGCTCCCGCTCGTGCCCGGTCACCACCAGCACGGAGGCCGCCTGGGAGGCCCGCGCGGCGTCCAGCGCCCGCCGGAGCATGGCCGTGCCGTCCACCTCCGCCAGCAGCTTGTTCGCCGGCCCCATGCGCCGGGACTGGCCGGCGGCCAGCACCAGGGCTGCGATGCGCGGCAGGCGGGGCGGCTCCGCGGCGGCACGGCTTCGGGTCCGCGGCTGGGGCCGGGTCGGAATGTCGACCAGCAGGCCGCCGACGCCCATGGACATGATTTCGCGCCGGCCGACCTCCAGCCCCGCCGCGAGACGCTGGAGCACCCAGTCGAACCCGTTCGCCTTGGGCGAGCGCGCGCAGCCCGGCAGGCCGATGACCGGCACGCCGCCGATCCGCCCGATCAGGATCAGGTTGCCGGGATCGACGGGCATCCCGAAATGCTCGATCTCCCCGCCCGCCGCCTCGATGGCGGCCGGAAGCACGTCGCGCCGGTCCACGATGGCCGAGGCGCCGGCAATCAGCAGGATGTCCGGGCGTTCCCGCAGGCTCTCGCCGATAGCCCCGGAGAGCGCCGTTTCCTCGTGGTCGGACCGCCGCTCGCCGACCAGCTCCCCCTCCAGCGCCTCGACGCGCCGGCGGGTGATCTCCACGGTCTTGTCGAGCACGCTCGGCTTGATGCTCGGCAGTTCGGTCTGGATGAGCGCGACCCGCTTCGGCGCAAGCGGATGCACGGCCATCAGCGGGCCCTCGATCCGCCCGACGGCATCGGCCGGCGCTGCGAAGGGAATGATCTTCACCGTCGCCACCATCTGCCGGCGTTCGACCGGGCTGTAAGGCGGAAGCGTTGCCAGGGTCACGCTCTCGTCGAGCAGGTTCAGCCGGTCCACCCGTTCCGCATCCACGGTCAGCACGCCGCGCGCCTCGGCGAACAGGTTGACGCGCCCGGTGAACGGCGCGGCGACTTCCAGCCCCTCCCCGGCGACGGCCGCCGCAATGGCCGCGGCCGCGCTGTCCTCGTCCATGTCGCCCGGCTCGAACCGTGCCGCCGTGACCGTCTCGATGCCCGCTTCCGCCAGCACGGCCAGGTCCGCCGCCGACAGCACCCGCCCCTTGCGGAACACCGCCCGCTCCACCCGGATCGAGTGGGCCAGCAATGCGCCCCCGGCGTCCTTGAGCGGGATCGGCCCGAACCTCATCGGTAGAGCGCCTCCGTCATCTGCGCCGCGATGGCGAGCGCGATCTCGGCGGGCGCCCGCCCCCCCAGATCGAGGCCGATGGGCGCGCGGATACGCCCGATGGCGGCTTCGTCGAACCCGGCCTCGACCAGCCGCTCGACCCGCTTTGCGTGCGTCCTGCGGCTGCCGAGCGCGCCGACATAGAACGCCTCGGAGCGGAGCGCCACATGCAGCGCCGGATCGTCCAGCTTGGGGTCGTGGGTGAGCGTCACCACGGCCGTGCGCCCGTCCACGCCGAGCGCCTCCAGCGCATCGTCCGGCCACTCGTCGCAGATCGCGACATCGGGAAAGCGCTGCGCGGTCGCGAACGCGCCCCTCGGATCGACCAGCGTGACGTCATAGCCGAGGCTTCCGGCCATCCCGATCAGCGGCTGCGAGATATGCACCGCGCCCACGACGATCAGCCGCAGCGGCGGGTTGAAGACCTGCACGAACCAGCGCCCGCCTTCATGCTCGAAATCATGGCTGCGGTTCTGCTTCAGCGCGGCGCGCGCGACGTCCAGCACCGGCTCCGGCAACGGTCCCCCGCCGTCCTCCACGACCGCATCCACGCTGCCATCGAGCGCCACGACGCGCGCCACCGGCCGCCGTTCGCTGCGGGCGGCCCGCAGGCGGGCCAGTGTTTCCGCCTTCATGCCAGCTTCTCGACAAACACCTCTATCGACCCGCCGCAGGCAAGCCCGACTTCCCAGGCCTCCTCGTCGCTCACGCCGAAATCGAGCAGGCGCGGCTCGCCGTCCTCGATGGTGCGGCGGGCCTCCGTGACGACCGCGCCCTCGATGCAGCCACCCGAGACCGAGCCCTCGAAGGCGCCCGCATCGTCCACCACGAGCTGGCTGCCGACCGCGCGCGGCGACGAGCCCCAGGTCTTCACCACCGTGGCGAGCGCGACGCCCCGGCCGGCCGCCGCCCAGGCCGCCGCCCTGTCCAGGATCGCGTCCGCTTCGCCTACAGCCGCGTCAGCCATTCGCTTACTCCCTCCTGCCGGCGGGCCGGCTCGCGCCCGAGCGCGGCGGCCAGGTCCGCAAGACTATCCAGATTGTGCGCCGGCCGGAATTCGTCAACATGCGGCATCAGCGCCGCCGCGCCGCGCGTGCGCGGCTCATAGGCCTCGTAGCGCAGCAGCGGATTGAGCCAGACCAGCCGCCGGCAGGACTTGTGCAGGCGTTCGATCTCGACCGCGAGGCCCTCGCCCGAGTCGCGGTCGAGCCCGTCGCTGATGAGCAGCACCACGGCTCCCTGCCCCAGCACCCGGCGCGACCAGAGCCGGTTGAAAGTCCTGAGCGAGGCGCCGATGCGCGTGCCGCCGGACCAGTCCTCGACCGCCTCCGCGACGCCCCCGAGCGCGGCATCGACATCCTTCTGCCGAAGCTGGCGGGTGACGTTGGTCAGCCGCGTGCCGAACAGGAAGCAATGCACCCGCTGGCGGTCGTTGGTCACGGCGTGCATGAAGTGCAGCAGCATTCGCGAGTAGCGGGCCATCGACCCGGAAATGTCGCAGATCACGACCAGCGGCGGCGGGCGCCTGAGGCGGCGCTTGCGCCGGAGCGACACGAAGTCTCCTCCGGTGCGCATGGCGCCGCGCAGCGTGGCCCGCAGGTCCGGCCGCCTTCCCCTCGGATGCAGGCGGAGGCGCCTTGCGGGCAAGGGCTTGAGCGGCAGGCGCATCTTCGCCATGGCGCGCTTCGCCGCTTCCTGTTCGGCCAGCGACATGGTCTCGAAATCCATCGCGCGCAGCACCTCGCGGTCCGACCAGGTGAGCTCGGCGCGGATTTCGACCTCCTCATCCCCCTCCCGCTCGCGAAGCCCGGTTTGCTCGGGCGTCAGCGCTTCGGCCAGCCGGCGCGCCAGCGGCTCGGACTCTTCCGGCCCGGTATCGACGCTGGAAGTCGGGACCACCAGCGACATCATCCGCTCCAGCAGGCGCGGATTGCGCCAGAAAATGTGGAACGCCTGGTCGAACAGTTCGCGCTGGCCGCGCCGGTTGACCAGCGCGGCATGGAGCGCCCAGTAGAATTGCGCCCGGTCGGCCACATCGACGGCGGACGCCGCCTCGATCGCCTTCAGCACCTGGTCCGGACCGACCGGCAGGCCGGCGGTGCGCAGCACCCGGCCGAAATGCATGATGTTCTCGGGCAGCCGCCCGCTATTCATGCCGCCCCCGCGGCCGCAAGCTCGGCGCGCACCTCGTTCAGGATGCGCTCGGCCTCGCTGCCCTGCAGGCGCGCGATATCGTCCTGGTATTTCAGCAGCACGCCCAGCGTGTCGTTCACCATGGAGGGGTCCAGCGCAACGGCGTCGAGCTGCATCAGCGCATGGACCCAGTCGATGGTCTCGGCGATGCCGGGCAGCTTGAACAGGTCGAGCTCGCGCACCTTCTGCACATAGCCCACGACCTGGCGCGACAGCGCCTCGGGGGCAGTCGACGCCTTGCGGCCGAGGATGTCGAGCTCGCGCGCGGCGTCGGGATAGCCGACCCAGTGGTAGAAGCAGCGCCGCTTGAGCGCGTCGTGGATTTCGCGCGTGCGGTTGGAGGTGATAACGACGGCCGGCGGGACCGCCGCCTGGATCGGGCCGATCTCCGGCACCGTCACCTGGAAGTCGGAGAGCACCTCCAGCAGATAGGCCTCGAAGGGCTCGTCCGTGCGGTCGAGCTCGTCGATCAGCAGCACGGGCGGCCCGTCCTCTCCGCCCCTGAGCGCCTGCAGCAGCGGCCGCTCGATCAGGAACTCCGGCCCGAACAGGTCCCGCCCGAGGCTCTCGCGATCGGCCCCGCCCGCGGCCTCCGCCAGCCTGATCTCGATCATCTGCCGGGCGTAGTTCCACTCATAGACGGCGGACGCCACATCCAGGCCTTCATAGCATTGCAGGCGGATGAGCCGGCGGCCGAGCACCTCCGCCAGCACCTTGGCGATCTCCGTCTTGCCGGTGCCCGCCTCGCCTTCAAGGAAGAGCGGCCTGCCGAGCTTCAGCGACAGGAACACGGCCGTTGCAAGCGCCGTGTCCGACACATAGTCGCCGGCTTCGAGGAGTTCGCCGGTCTCGGCGACCGAGCGGGGCAAGGCCCTTCCGGTTTGCATGGGGCAAGGGTCCCGTCAGTGGCGGAAATGGCGCATCCCGGTGAATACCATGGCAAGGCCCCGCTCGTCGGCCGCCCGGATCACCTCTTCGTCGCGCACGGAGCCGCCCGGCTGCACCACGGCGGTGGCGCCCGCCTCGGCAGCCGCCAGCAGCCCGTCCGCGAACGGGAAAAAGGCGTCCGACGCCACCACCGAGCCCACCGTCGCCGGCGTGCCGCCGCCGGCCGCATCCGCGGCCTTGCGCGCCGCGATCCGGGCGCTGTCCACCCGGCTCATCTGCCCGGCGCCGACGCCCACCGTCGCCCCGTCCTGCACATAGACGACGGCGTTCGACTTCACATGCTTGCAGACGGCGAAGGCCACCTTCAGGTCCGCCATCTCGGCCTCGTTCGGCGCGCGCCTGGTAACGGTGCGGAACGCACCCGCGCGGCCGTTGTCCCGGCCCTGGAGCAGGAAGCCGCCGGAAAGCGAACGGAAGGTCATGGCCGGCGCCAGCGGGTCCGGCACGGCTCCCGTCAGCAGCAGGCGGAGATTGGTCCGCCCCGCCAGCCGCGCGCGCGCCGCCGCATCCGCATCGGGCGCGATCACGGCTTCCAGGAAGAGCCCGGCCAGCCGCTCCGCCAGCGCCTCGTCCAGGGGCCGGTTGACGGCGACGATGCCGCCGAAGGCGCTGACCGGATCGCAGGCGAGCGCCCGGTCCCACGCCTCGCAAAGATCGTCCGAGACCGCGACGCCGCAGGGATTGGCGTGCTTGACGATGACCAGCGCCGGGCGCTCGAATTCGCCCGCAAGTTCGAAGGCCGCGTCCACGTCGTTCAGATTGTTGTAGCTGAGTTCCTTGCCCTGCACCTGCTCGGCCGTGGCCACGCCCGGCCGGCCGCTGCCATCGATGTAGAACGCCGCCGACTGGTGCGGGTTCTCGCCATAGCGAAGCGTCTGGCGGCGCACGCCCGAGAGCGAAATCCAGGGCGGGAAGGCCTCCCCGGTCCTCTCCGCGAACCAGCCGGACACGGCCGCATCGTAGGCCGCCGTGTGCCCATAGGCCTCTGCGGCGAGGCAGCGGCGCAGCGACAGCGGCGTCGCGCCGTCGGCTGCCATCTCGGCACGGATGTCGTCCAGATGCTCCGGGGCCGTGGCGACGGCGACGAAGCGGTGGTTCTTGGCGGCGGCGCGGATCAGCGCCGGCCCGCCTATGTCGATATTCTCGATGCAGGCCTCTTCGTCCGCGCCGGCGGCCACCGTCTCCGCGAACGGGTAGAGATTGACCACCAGCAGGTCGATGGGCCGGATGCCGTGCGCGTCCATGGCCTCGACATGGGCGGGGTCGTCCCGCAGCCCCAGCAGCCCGCCATGCAGCGCCGGATGCAGGGTCTTGACGCGCCCGTCCAGCATTTCGGGGAAGCCCGTCCGCTCCGAAACCTCCACGACGGGGATGCCGGCGGCGCCCAATTGCCGGGCCGTGCCGCCGGTGGAGAGGATTTCCACGCCGCGCTCCGCAAGAAAGCGGCCGAACGCATCGAGCCCCGTCTTGTCGGACACGGAAATCAGGGCGCGGCGGACGGGTATGCGGTCGCAGGCTTTCACGGTCGGCCCTCCGGCTTCGCGTATCGCCGCCTCCGATAGCACCCGCCCGCCCCGCCGTCACGCAGCGGCAATGTCGCGCTTGTCCCGGCATTGCAGCGGCAGACCCATGCCCCGTAATCGCATTTTGTTCAAGAAGTTAGAATTTAATCTGAGATAGGCTTGCATTCTAGGAAATTATGCTACAATGACTCCCAAGGGAAGCGGTGTCCATGGGTCTGCTTCCCGCCTCTCCGGCCCGGCGCCGGAACGACCCCCATTCGACGCACAGGCGAAGTGCGCCCGGCATCCTGCCGCGCACGCGGGCGCGCGGGCAATCAGCCGCGCGAACCGCGCCGCCGCGATACGCCCGCCCGCGCCCGCGCGCAGGCACGCACGCGACACGCGCGAAACAGGGCCGCTCCCCGCCGGGCCGGCTCGAACGAAAGGAGCCGCACCCCATGCCCGTCATCGACCCCGCCATCGCCCTCTCCACTCGCCAGGAAGCCTTCTGCCGCCACTACGCCGTCTCCGGCAATGCCGCCGGCGCCGCAAGGCAGGCCGGCTATGCGGAGCGCTCCGCCCGCCAGACCGGCTGCGCGCTGCTGGAGCGGCCCTGGATCGTCGAGCGCCTGCGCCGCATCCGGCTCTCGTGGAAGCGCACCGAGCGGGACGAGGCGTACATCCTGCTGGCCCGGCTGGAGCAGGCCTGGGACGCCGCCGTTGCCGCCGGGTCTGCCTACCCGATGCTGCGGGTGCTGCGCTTCCAGGCGGAGATCGTCGGGCTGGCCGGGTCCGGCGGCGGGAACCGGGCCCGGCTCTGGCCGGTGGCGCACGGAGCTTGAGGCGCAGGCGGGGTTCGACGAAGCCGCGCATGAGGAGGCCGCGCTGAGGCTCGCCGAGGCCGTCGAGGAGCGCACGCGCCTGCCCGTCAGCTTCGCGGCCCCGGCCCCGGCGAACGACCTTCCCCCCGCCGACGACCCGCCGGAGGAGACCTGCGAATACTGCCCGTGGGACAGCGGCGACCGGGAGGGGGCCGACCGGGACAGGAAGGACGACGACCGGGCAGACGGCGCGGAGCATGACTGGCTCCACCAGCGCCGCCACGGCTACGGCGACATCTACGACCCGTGGGCGCCGGAGGAGGTCGCGGAGCGCAGGCGCACCCGGCTCGAACGGGAAGCAGAGGCCCGCCGCGCCCGCGAGGACCGGACCGGACCGGCGAAGAGGAAGAAGAAGAGGAAGACCGGCAGGGCGGGGACCGGTTCGACCGCGTGGACTTCGCCCCCGGCCATGACGGAACATGACAAAAAACAAACACATGCATCGATCATGACGACAGTAGGGGACGAGGACTACAGAAATACGGACATATCTATAATAATATACTGTTTTGATTGACTTACTAAGTTAGCTTGGGACCTTTGACCGGCGCCACCTGCCGACGAGTGAAGACGACCAGGAACCGCAAATCTGACGTCAGTCGGTTGCGATATGAAGACAGATTTGGTAGGGTGACGGAAGAAATCGGATGTCGCAATTGGAGATGCCTGCCTTGGGCGCCGTCAAGCTCAGCAAGAGAACCATAGACGCGCTCGCCGTCGAGCGCGGCGACAAGGTGTTCTGGGACCGGGACCTGCCGGGGTTCGGGATACGGGTCCACGCGACGGGGCACAGGATATATGTCGCCCAGGCGCGCACGCCGGGCGGGCTGCCCAGGCGCGTGAGACTGGGCCGGTTCGAGGACATAACAGCCAAGCAGGCCCGGCAGGAGGCGGCGGAGATCATCGACCGCATCCGGCGGGGTGAGGACCCGCTGTCCCCGCCGACACCGCCGGAGCCGACCGTGGCCGATCTCGCGGCGCGCTACGTGGAGAGGCATGTGGAGGTGAACTGCCGGCCGTTGACGGTGGAGACCTACCGGCGCGCTCTGAGGTTGCAGATTCTGCCGGCACTGGGTTCTCTCAAGCTCTCCGAGGTCGACCGGTCGCACATCTCGGCGTTGCATTACGGCCTGCGGGACAAGCCCGCGCAGGCGAACAAGGCCGTGGGCGTATTCTCGAAGATGTTCAAGCTGGCGGTGGCCTGGGGCATGACCCCGGCGCGGCCCAATCCCTGCCGGTCGGTGAAACGCTACCGGGGACGAAGCTGCGAGCGTTTCCTGACCGCGGACGAATATGCCCGCCTGGGCCGGGTGCTGATCGAGGCTGAGTCCGAAAGCACCCTTATGGCCTCTGCGGTCGCGGCCATCCGGCTGCTGCTGTTCACCGGGTGCCGCCGGAACGAGATCCTGACGCTCAGGTGGGACGACGTCGACCGCAGCGCGGGTGAGTTGCGGCTCCTCGATTCGAAGACGGGCCCCCGGCCTGTGCCGCTGACGCCGGCTGTGGAGCGCGTGCTGGCCCATATACCGCGCATCGAGGGCAATCCCTGGGTGATCGCCGGGCGGGACCGGAGCGAGCGCCTCAGGCGTATCGATCCGTTCTGGAACAAGCTGCGGGCGCGTGCCGGGCTTGAGGATGTGCGCCTTCATGACTTTCGACATTCCTTCGCCTCGCAGGCGCTGGAGATCGGTGAAGGTCTGCCGGTCATCGCCCGTCTGCTTGGCCACAGGACGGTGATGACCACGGTGAAATACGCCCATCTCGCGCGCGACACCGAGCGGGCCTCGGCGGCAAAGGTCGGGGACAGCATCGGCGCCGATCTCCTGGCCGTCGATGCAGAGGACGAAGCCGACGCAGCGTAGCGCCGGGGCGAAAGCAGGAAACAGGACATGGCGAAGCTCAAGCGCACGACGATCTCGCGAAGCACCGTGGAGAAGCTGGAGGCGGACAAGGACACGGTATTCTGGGACAGCGAGCTGCTGGGCTTCGGCGTCAGGGTCTATCCGACCGGGCGCAAGGTCTATGTTGTGCAGACGCGCACAGGCGGCGAGAACGGCAAGCGGGTGACGGTCGGGCGCCACGGCGTCATCACGCCGGAGGAGGCGCGCCGTCGGGCGGCGCTGATCGTGTCCAGGATCAAGGCGGGCGAAGACCCCATCCCGGAACCGCTGGCGGTGACGAAGGGGCCGACGGTGGGGGACCTGGCGGCGGTCTATCTCGAAGAAATAGTTGAAGTGCGCCTGAAGCCGGCGTCGGCGAAGGTCTATCGCAGCGTCATCGGCAAGCACGTCCTGCCGGCGCTGGGTGGGAAGCCGGCGCTGTCCGTTGACCATGCGGCGGTTTCGGCGCTTCACCATTCGCTCGCCGCGACACCGTCGGTGGCGAACCGGGCGGTCGAAATGCTGTTCCGGATCTACCGGGCGGCCGAGGAGCGGGAGTTGATCCTGGAGGGCAGCAATCCGTGCCGGCAGGTCTCGAAGAACCGGCCGCGCCGCCACGAGCGGTTCCTGACCGACAGGGAGTTCCGCCGGCTCGGCCGGGTACTGGACGAGGAGGAAAAGAACGGGGGCGGCCGCATGTATGCGGCGATGGCGATCCGCCTGCTGCTGCTGACCGGGTGCCGCAAGAACGAGATCCTTAACCTGCGCTGGGGCCATGTCGACCTGGAGGCGCGCGAGATGCGGCTTGAGGACGGGAAGACGGGGCCCCGGAGAGTGCAGCTGTCTCCGGCTGCGGCCGAAGTGCTGGCGCGCATCCCGCGGGTCGAGGAGAATCCCTACGTCATCCCGGGCATGCAGCCGGGCAGCCGCATGAGCGAGCTGCAGCGTCCCTGGATGCGGATCCGGGAGCGCGCCGGGCTCCAGGACATGCGCCTGCATGATTGCCGTCACAGCTTCGCGTCGCGGGCGCTGGCGCTCGGCGAGAGCCTGCCGGCGATAGGTCGCCTGCTCGGCCATAGCCAGGTACAGACGACGGCGCGTTATGCACATCTGGCGCGGGATACACTGCATGAGTCCGCGCTTCGGGTGTCCAGCCGGATAGAAGCCGCCCTTTATCGAGATTGTCCGGGTTTCGCGGGCGCACGGTGAGAGGCGGTCTTGAGGGCAAACTGGCCGCAACCCGACGTCACGCCGTAAATTGTGACCTCTGGATCGTGCTCGAGAATGCACTCCGGCCGATGCCACCCCGCCGCATCGTCGAGAGGGTCGCGGCGCCGAGTTCGACGCTTTCGCCGTCCCGGGCCACTCGCCGGGCTGCTTCGAGGGTGAGGTCGGCGCGGGTTTCCACGAGCACCGTCACGATCCGGCGCCCCCGCCGAGGAAGGGCAGGTTCAACCCGTGCTCGCGGGCGCAGCCTATGGCGTCCCCGTAGCCGGCGTCGGCATGGCGCATGACGCCGCTCGCCGGATCGTTCCAGAGCACCCGCGCGATACGCGCCGCCGCCTCGTCCGTGCCGTCGCACACGATCACCATGCCGGCATGCTGCGAGAAGCCGATACCGACGCCGCCGCCGTGATGCAGGCTGACCCAGGTGGCTCCCGACGCCGTGTTGAGCATCGCATTGAGCATCGGCCAGTCGGAAACCGCGTCCGAACCGTCGATCATGCCTTCGGTCTCGCGGTTCGGGCTCGCCACCGAGCCGCTGTCCAGATGGTCCCGGCCGATCACGACCGGCGCCTTCAGTTCGCCCGTCGCGACCATCTCGTTGAAGGCGAGGCCGAGCCGGTGCCGGTCACCGAGACCGACCCAGCAGATGCGCGAGGGCAGGCCCTGGAAATGGATGCGCCGGCGGGCCATGTCGAGCCAGTTGTGCAGATGCGCGTCGTCGGGCATCAGCTCCTTTACTTTCTCGTCGGTGCGGTAGATGTCCTCCGGGTCGCCGGACAGCGCCGCCCACCGGAACGGCCCGACGCCGCGGCAGAACAGCGGCCGGATATAGGCCGGCACGAAGCCCGGAAAGTCGAAGGCGTTGACCACGCCCATCTCCCGGGCCATCTGGCGGATGTTGTTGCCGTAGTCGAGGGTCGGCACGCCCCGCGCCCGGAAGTCCAGCATGGCGCGGACCTGGACCGCCATCGACTCCTTCGCCGCCTTCACGGTGCCCGCCGGGTCGCGCTCGCGCCGCTCGTCCCATTCGGCGAGCGACCAGCCGGCCGGCAGATAGCCGTTCAGCGGGTCGTGGGCGCTGGTCTGGTCGGTCACGATATCGGGCCGCACGCCGCGCCTCGCCAGTTCCGGGTAGATGTCTGCGGCATTGCCGAGCAGGCCGACCGAAAGGGGCGTCTTCGCGGCCGAGGCCTCGCCGATCATCGCGAGCGCCTCGTCCAGGTCCGCCGTTTGCCGGTCCAGATAGCCGGTCTTCAGGCGCATCTCGATCCGGCTCGACTGGCACTCGACCGAGAGCAGCGAGGCCCCGGCCATGGTCGCGGCCAGCGGCTGCGCGCCGCCCATGCCGCCGAGCCCGCCGGTCAGGATCCAGCGGCCGGCAAGGTCGCCGCCATAATGCTGCCGCCCCACCTCGACGAAGG
>JAJDYL010000083.1 GCA_022825195.1 Alphaproteobacteria bacterium | reverse complement strand
CGGGCTCTCCCAGCCCGACGTCTCCCGGCTGCTCCGGGGGGATTTCCGCGAGTATTCGCTGGAGCGCCTGTTCCGTCTGCTGACCGCGCTTGGACGCGACATCGACATCGTCATCCGCCAGCCGCGCGCCGCCGGCGGCGGGAAACTGCGGATCGCCGCCTCCGGGACGGTCTGACCGACCCCCGGGCGCGCGATTGCGCCGTCTTCCCTGCTGCGCAGCCGGCCCGCCGACCGCCGGAACGGGCGGCGCCTTGGGCATCGGCTTGCCGCTTATCTACACAATTGCTATACCCTGAAGCCGACCAGCACTCCGGCACAGCCGGGAGGAGGGAGACCCGCCATGCCCCAGGTAAACCTGCGCACGTCCAGCGAACGCCTGGCCGTCATCGACCGCGCGGCGGCGATCCGGGGCGTCAGCCGGACCGAGTTCGTGCTCCGGTCGAGCGAGGCGGCGGCGATCGAGGTCCTGAACGAGCGCCCCGTCATTGCCCTCGACGACGAAGCCTGGGATGACTTCGTCGCCGCGCTCGACGCGCCGGTGGAGATCGATCCCGCCGTGAAGGCGCGTTACGCGCGCACGCCCCAATGGGACCCCTAGGTCCGCCGGAGCCGCTCGCCTCCCGCCACGATCTTTCGCGGTTCTCCTCGGGTGTCCCCGTTCTCGACGCCTGGCTCCGGGGCAAGGCGCGGCTGAACGAGGCCAGGGGCGGCGCGCGCACCTATGTCGCCTGCGACGGCGACCGCGTGGCCGGGTTCTACAGCCTCGCCGCCAGTTCCGTGGAACGGCGCCGGGTGTCGTCCCGGATCGGCCGGAACATGCCCGACCCGATCCCGGTCATCCTCCTCGGCCAGCTCGCCGTGGACGAGGATTACCGCGGCCGGCGGCTCGGCACCGACCTGCTTGTCGATGCCGGTCGCCGCGCGCTCGCGGCAGCCGGCACGATCGGCGCCCGCGCCGTCATCGTGCAGGCCATCGACGAACGGGCGAGGGCGTTCTACGTCCGGTTCGGGTACCGCCCGTTCTCCGATCGCGAGCCGCTGATGATGATTCTGCGGATGGCCGAACTCGAACGACTCCTGCCGTCTTGAACCCCACCGCGCCTCCGCGCCGTTCGGGTTGACCCTGCTGCGCAGCCGGCCTGTCGTCGTCTTGCCGGGATGGCGGCCGCTCCTGTTTCGGCTGCCCGCCTACTGCGTAGCCGGCCCCGTGCCGTCCGGCGACCGGCAGGGACTCGCACATGGCGATCGTGCTCCGCAGCCGGCCCGCCGTCCGCAATCATCCGCGCCGCGCGAGCCATAGCCAGGCGATCCAGACCGGCAGGCTCAACACAGCGGCACAGACGGCGATGGCCACAGGGCCAAGGAGCCCGGCGACGACCGTAGCCTGCACGGTGACCGCGCCCAGCCCGACGGCTGTCGCCCAGGCCGAGCGTCGGTAGCCCAGGCGCCACAGGCGGCGGCAGCCGAGCGCCAGCGGCAGGCCGCACGGGACGGCGACGGCGAGCGAGCCCAGCGCCGCCAGCGCCTCCCCGGAATCCGCGAACCCGACCGCCGACGGCCCGAACCGGATGACCGCCTGCGCCATCACCCCGGCCGGCAGCCAGAGAAGCGCCAGCGGCCAGAACCCGTATCGCGCCATCCACCCCCGTTCCTTCATGCCGCACCGATGCCCCGGGCAGCACGGCAATGCAAGCGAGGCCGATCTGTTCGAGCCGCAGAGGTGGAGAAAAGCGTTCCGGGAGCGAAGCCGTTGACCGAGAGGGAGTCGCGGCCGTCGCAACCGGGGAGATCGGACCATGACGACATTGACCTATGCGGGGATCGGCTCGCGCGAGACGCCGGCGGCCGTGCTGGCGGACATGGAGACGATGGCGGGATGGCTGGCGCGGACCGGCTGGCATTTGTCTTCGGGCGGCGCGGACGGGGCCGACAGCGCGTTCGCGGCGGGAGCGCCGGCGGAGCAGCGGACCATCTGGCTGCCGTGGCGGGGCTATAACGGGCACCGGGGGCCGGACTGCCGCGTGCTCACCCCGACGCTGCTCCCCGCATGCATGGAAATCGCGGCCGGCCTGCATCCCGCCTGGCACCGCTGCTCGTCGGGCGCCCGGAAGCTGCACGCCCGGAATGTCGCGATCCTGTTGCTGGGCGAGCGGCTGGACCGGCCGGTCGATGCGGTCGTGTGCTGGTCGGCACGCGGCGAGCCGGTCGGCGGCACGGGCATGGGTATCCGCATCGCCGAGGCCCGCGGCATTCCGGTGCTGAACCTCGGAGCCATGTCGCCGCGGGCCGTCTGCGAGCGCCTGACCGCGATCCGCCGCACCGCCCATCCGTCATAGAGGAGGAGGGAAGCGCCTGCCGGGCAAGTGTCCGGCAGGGCGGAGGGAGTGGGTCCCGCCGCGCCGATGCCGGGCAGGCCAACGGCAAAGGAGTTTTCGCCCCATGTTCCATCCCGATACATCCCTCGATCTTCCGCTTGGCTGCGACTTGCTGGCCGAGATCGGCATCGACCGTCGCACCGTCCGCGAGATCGCCGACGACGAGCGCTCCATCCGCTGTCCCGAGCGCGGCGCGGTCTATCCGGAACACGGCTTCGCGAGCCTCTACCCGGAACCGGCGTTCGGACACGCGCTGCACGAGGCGGCGCCGGCGGAGCCCTGGGACCCGGCACCGTCGCTCTCCCCGGCCGAATAGAGGTGGAGGAGGGCTTGGAGAGATTGAACGGTCGGGGGTTCGGGGGAGTGGCCTTCGCCCCGGCCGTTCGCAACCCACCGTCATCAACCAGACCCCATGAAGGAGATTCCCCATGGCCTTCGGATTGAACCGCGCGGAACTGATCGGCCGCCTCGGCGCCGACGTGACCGTCAACCACCTCCAGAGCGGCGGCCGCGTCGCCAACCTCTCCATCGCGACCGACGAGTCGTATATCGACGCCAAGACCGGCGAGCGGCA
>JAJDYL010000167.1 GCA_022825195.1 Alphaproteobacteria bacterium | reverse complement strand
CGTTGTCCTTCCACGAGCCGCCGAAGGCGGTGCGGAACAGGACCCAGGCGAGACCGGCGATGCCGGCCAGCTGCGCGAGATCGACGAAGGCCCCGCCGCCGGTGATCGCGGCCACCGCGTTCAGCAGGTCGACCAGGTAGGTCCCGCCGCCGAGGGTGAAGAGCTCGTACATTATATATAGGGGCTCCCTGCGAACCCGGCGCAGACGCCACTAGCCTTCCGGACCCGGTTCGGGACCGCGCCGCTGCCGGATCGGAACGGTCGGCGGACGCACGCCATCACCGCGCCCCGGCCCCGGCGCCGCCCCGGGCGAAGGCGAGCGCCGCGCGGAGGTCGGCACTGAGCGCCCCGGCGAGCTCGGTCTCGATCAGGCGCAGCTTCTCGACCACGGCGAGCGCGGTGTTGAAGCGGGCGAGCCCCTCGTTGCGGTGCCGGGCGAGCGCGATGCGGTTCCGGCGCAGTCCCTCGCGCCAGCGCTGCAATTGCTCGCCGTCGGCGATGTCGAGGGTCCCGGCGCGTTCCTCTACCGTGCGGTGGAGGTCGGAGAGCCAGACCTGCATGACGTCGAGCGCCACGGCCTCGGCAAGCGCGTCCATCTCCTGGTCGACCACCGCGCCGCGATAGGCGGCCGCCGCATTGGCGACCCGGTAGACCGGCAGCGTGGTGAGGTTGACAAGGCCGAGCGCGGCGGCGGGCGGGGCGGTGTCGTTCCTGACGGCATCGACGAGATCGCGCAGCAGCTCCGCCACCCTTGCCCGGAAGCCCCGATTGGCGGGGATGCTGACGCTGCCGAGCGCGGGGTTGAGGCAGGCGTCTGGCGTGTCGCAGCGATAGACCGGAAGATTGCCGCCGCCCTCCATCAGCACCTCGGTCACCCGGCGGTCGAGCGCCAGCGGCTCCAGGATGCGGACCCGGGGGCCAGAAGCGTCGCCGTCGGAGGTCGGCGCGGTGACGATCAGCGTGCCGGTGACCGCCATGGCGAACTCGGCGAGCTGCGTGTCGCCCGAGAGGAAGGACGACGCCTTTATCGCCTTCCAGGCATAGTTGACGTTCACCGGCACCTGCTCCGCCATCGGACCCGAGGCGCTGGCGAGCGTGCTGTTTCGTTTCCCGTCCGCCCCGCAACCGTGCTTTGCGGCGGCATAGTCGGTGAAGATGCCCTGGCTGGTGCCGATGGCGGCGCAGATCGAGGCAGACGCCCGGTCGTTCTTCGACCAGACGGCGCCGACCAGCGCCTGGGCGGTCTCGCAGGAGTTGAGGTTCTGGCTGTTGACCCATTGCGCCAGCGCGCGGAGCTTGGACATGGTCTCGGCGATCACCGGCGAGATGGTCTCCAGAGCCAGCTCGAAGGCGAAGCCGGCGGCGTTCTGGGCCACCGCGCGGGCAAAGGCGATCAGCTGGTCGGAGTCGATGAAGGAGAAGGCCCCGGCGAAGGCGTCGATGCCGCCGCAGCCGGCCCGGAAGCTCGGCAGGTTGACCGTCGCGACCTGTTCCGAGCGCACCGGGGCCCTGAGATAGAGATTGCCGAGCGTCCAGTGACCCGAGGCCTGGCCGCTGAAGGCGGTCGGGCCGGTGACGTTCACCGCCGCGCCCTGCCAGAAGCGGTTCATCTCCGAGAGCACGTCGGCCTTGGCTGGGACGGTCGCCGCCAGCACTATGCCCAGGCCGACAGCGGCCGCGATCTTCCCGCATTCAATAGTCATGTCCGGGCTCCAGGGCGGTCAATGCGAAGATCCGTTCGGCCATTTCGTCCTCGGCCATCACGCCGAAGCCGACCGGCTGCACGCGCTGCGTCTTGGTATCGAACAGCGCCAGGGCCGGCACCGGGGCGTCGCCGAGGCCGAGCCTTGCGGCGCGCCCGTTATCGGCGACGGCTTCGGGCCAGCCTTCCAGCGCCTCGCCGGTGAGCGAGACGGCGAGCACGTCGAGGCCGTGGCGGGTCGCGAAGGCGCGCAGCAATGGCCCGAATACCTTGCAGCCCGCGCAGCCGGCATGGCCCAGATAGATCAGCCCGTAGCGCTCCCCGAGACGGGCCAATGCCCGGTCGCGTTCCCGCCGCCGCTCGTCGGACCAGACCTGCTTGGCGAGCGCGCCGACCGGGCGCTTCAGCGTGTAGTCGAGATCGGGGCTCGCCCAGACCGTGCGCCGGAAGACGTCGGAGAACGCCGCCGCCTTCCGCAGGGTCTCCTGCTGGAGGCGCAGATAGGCCGCAACCTTCGCCGGCGTCGGATCGAGGATCGCCTCCGCGCGGGCCTCTTCCAGCGCCTTGCGTAGCTCCAGGATGCGCGCGGTTGCCGACTGCCCATCCTCGGCGGCTGGCGGTTCGGGAGCCGGCTCTACCACTGGCGGCTCTTCCGCCCGGTCGCAGTAGAAATGCCAGCCGAGCGTATCGCCCGATCCACCGTCCCCACACCAGGACCGCCATTCTCCGGCACGCGTGTCCCCGCCAGCCGCAGGCGCGCCGAGCGCCGCCCAGATGCCGAGGGCCGCGAGGAGGCGCATCAGGTCGCGCAGGAGGGTGGGTTTCGCGTTGCGCGCCATCATGGTTGCCGCCCGTAGAAGTCGCGCACCCGGTCCTTCATGTGCGTCTGCGTGCCGCCGGCGTCGGGGAGCGAGACGGCGGGTTCCCGCGACCCGTCCATCAGGTCCCGGGTGAACTCCGAGAGATCGAGACGGGCGAAGTCGATTCCCTCGATCTCCGCCACGGTGAAGCCCCGGCAGCTGCCCCAACCGATGCCGAGCTGCGGCCGCGCCTGCTGGTGCAGGATGCGCCCGAGCTTCGATGAGAACA
>JAJDYL010000201.1 GCA_022825195.1 Alphaproteobacteria bacterium | reverse complement strand
TGCGCCTGATTGCCCGTGCGCGCATGCGTGCAGCCGGGCAGAGGGCATACCTCTCCCGTCCGCTCACGCCGGGGGTTGCGGCCCCCAGCCATTGCTTTCTGCAGAAAAGCGGAACGGCGGCCCCGGAAGCCGCCTTTCTCTCATGCCTATTCTACACCATTCCTCGGAAAGTCAAGTTCATTCGGGAACAAAAAATGACAATATAGGGCAATTTTCTCACAACCCGTTGAATCGGCATGACAATATCGGTGTTGCCGGACTGGGACCCGCGAGGAACAGGGCTCTACCACCGCCCCGGCCCGAGCCTTTGCGGGGCGGCGAAAGGGGGCGGCCCCGTCATCGGTTCCGATCGACGACCGCCGGCATAACCCGCAACTCCCGCCGGCGTCCTGGCCTGCGCGGCGCTGCGGGTCAATGAAAGGGCCGCCGCGCGGAGCGCGGCGGCCCTGAAGTCAGCCGCTGTGCGGTCCGGCGATCAGGCGAACCACCAGCGTTCGATGATGCGGGCGGAGTCGAGCGCCCAGACATTGCCCAGATGCTCGCCGTGGGCGAGCTTCTTCGACTTGGCGTCGATCCAGTTGGCATACATCGGCACGGCCACCCCGCCCTCGTCGCGGGTGATGACCTGCATCTCGTAATAGAGCTCCCGGCGCCTCGCCTCGTCGACTTCGGTCCGCGCCTCGGCGAGCAGCTTGTTGAAGCGTTCATGCTCCCAGTAGCTGTCGTTCCACGGCTTGCCGGCGGCATAGGCGGTCGAGAACATGATGTCCTCGGTCGCGCGACCGGACCAGAAGCAGGCGCAGAACGGCTTCTTCATCCACACATTGGACCAGTAACCGTCCGCCGGCTCCTTGATGACATTGATGGAAACGCCGCCGGCCTTCGCCGATTCCTGGAACAGCTGCGAGGCGTCCACCGCGCCGGCAAAAGCGGCGTCGGAGGCGGACAGGTCGAGCTGCAGGCTGTCCACCCCGGCCTTCTTCAGGTGGAATTTCGCCTTCTCGGGGTCGTAGACCCGCTGTTCCAGGTCCGCATGGTAGAAGCGGTTGGCCGGCCCGATCGGATGGTCGTTGCCGACCTTTCCATGGCCCAGCAGGATCTTGCGCACCAGATCCTCGCGGTCGAAGAGGTATTTGAGCGCGAGGCGCACATCGTTGCTGTCGAAGGGCGGCGCAGTCGTAATCATCGGGAAGGTGTAGTGCTGGTTGCCGGTTACTTCCGACACCTCCACGCCCGGATTACGGTCGAGCAGGCGCACCGACTTGGCGTCGATGCGGCTGATCGCGTCCACCTCGCCGGTCATGAGCGCGCTGACGCGCGCCGCCGGGTCGGTGATCGAGATCGCCTCGACCTCGTCGAACCAGGTCTTCTTGTGGGCGTTCGGATTGCGCTCCAACTCCAGCCGCACGCCCGGGTCGAAGCCGAGATTGCGGTAGGCGCCCGTGCCGATGCCGTTGCGGATGCTCTCGTCCACCATTCCGGCCGGGTGGATCAGGATATGGTAGTCGGCGAGCAGGTAGGGGAAGTCGGCATTGCCGGCGTCGAGGACGAACTGCACCTGGTGGTCGTTCATCTTCTTCATTTCGACGATGGGCTCGACGAGCGGCTTGGCCGGCGACTTCGCGCCTTCCGCCACATGCAATTGCAGCGATTCGATCACATCGTCGGCGCCGAAGCTCTTGCCGTTGTGGAACTCGACCCCCTTGCGCAGGTTGAAGGTCCAGGTCACGAGATCGGCCGAGGGCTCCCAGCTCTCCGCGAGCTCGCCGACCAGCGAACCGTCCGCGGCCACCTCGGTTATGCAATCGAACACGGCGCCCTGGGCCGCGACCTGCATGAACACGTCGGAATGGGTGCGCCCGTCCCAGCTGTCGGTGGTGTTGCCGCCGGAAAGTCCGAGCCGCAGGGTGCCGCCCGCTTTCGGACCGGCAGCCGACGCCGCCCCGGGCCCTATGCCTGCCGCCAGCGCCGTGGCGGCGCTCGCCTTCAGCAGCGTCCGTCTGTCAAGTTTGAGATTCATGGGAAGCCTCCCTCAGATATTTCCGTAGATATTTCCGCGGTCGTCCGAATCCGTAGCCGGGCATCTTAGTCGATCCTGCCCCGCGCCGCTTCTCCGATATTGTCCACGCCGCGCTGCTCCAGCAGCCGGTCGAGCCAGTCCGGGTCCATTTCCGGCACCGAACTCAGCAGGAGGTCGGTGTAGTCGTGGTGCGGCGGTGTGAACATTTCCGTCTTGGGCCCGGCCTCCACCACGAAGCCGTCCTTCATCACCACCACCTCGTCGGCGATGGCGCGCACCGTGGCGAGGTCGTGGGTGATGAACATGTAGGCGAGGTCGAGCTCGTTCTGGAGCCGGTCCAGCAGCTTCAGGATGCCCTCGGCGACCAGCTGGTCGAGCGCGGAGGTCACCTCGTCGCAAATGATGAATTGCGCGTCCGCGGCGAGCGCGCGCGCGATCCCGACGCGCTGCTTCTGCCCGCCCGAGAGTTCGGAAGGCAGGCGGTCGATGTAGAGGGCGGGTTCCAGCTCGATCTGCTCCAGCAGCTCCTCCACCCGCCGGCGCAGCCCGGCGCCGCGGAGCCCCCGGTAGAACTGCACCGGGCGCCCGACAATGTCCCGGATCCGGAGCTTCGGGTTCAGGGCGGTATCCGCCATCTGGTAGATCATCTGGACCTGGCGGAGCTGGTCCTTGCTGCGGTTCCGGTAACCGGCGGGCAGGGCCTCGCCGTTGAAGCGCACCTCTCCGCCGCGCGGCGGCAGGAGGCCGGTAATGCAGCGCGCGACGGTCGACTTGCCGGAACCGGATTCGCCGACGACCGCGACCGTCCGGCCGGCATGGACATCGAAGGACACATCGTGAAGCACGTCCGGGGCCGTGCCGTAGCCGGCGGTCACCCCCGCGACCGCGATAACCGGCACGGCGCCCTGCCCGGCCGGCGGCTGCTCCGGCCGCCGGAAACTCCTGACCGCCCAGAGCGATTTCGTATAGTCCTCCTGCGGTTCGGCGAGCATGGCGCGGGTGTCGTTCTCTTCCACCTCGTCGCCCTTGAGCAGCACCTTGATCCGGTCCGCCATCTGCGCCACCACGGCAAGGTCGTGCGTGATGTAGATCGCCGCGGTGCCGAACTGGTCGACGATGTCCCGTATGGCGGCCAGCACCTCGATCTGGGTGGTGACGTCGAGCGCCGTGGTCGGCTCGTCGAAGATGATGAGGTCCGGGCGGCAGGACATCGCCATCGCGGTCATGGCGCGCTGCAGCTGCCCGCCGGAGACCTGGTGCGGATAGCGGAAGCCGATGCTCTCCGGTTCCGGCAGACGGAGCCGCGCATAGAGCGCCATCGCGTCTTCCTGGCTTTCCTGCAGCGAGGAAACGCCGTGCAGCACCGGCCCCTCGGTGTGCTGGTCGATCAGCCTGTGGGCCGGATTGAAGCTCGCCGCCGCCGACTGCGCGACATAGGCGATGCGCCGGCCGAGCAGGCTGCGCCTGGCGTCCTCGGACGCCGCGACGAGGTCGATGCCGTCGAACTCTATCGAGCCGCCGGCTATGCGGCAGCCGTCGCGGGTGAAGCCCATCGCGGCGAGGCCGACGGTTGACTTGCCGGCGCCGGACTCGCCGATGAGCCCCAGCACCTCGCCGCGCGCGAGGTCCAGGTCGATGCCGTTCACGATCGGCAGCCAGTCCTCCCCCGCCAGGCCTTCGATCTTGAGGTCCCGGATCGTTACCAGGGGGCGGCCGGTGCGCATCGTCCCGATCTCCTCGGTTTCAGTCCTTCAGGCCCGAATAGCGGTCGAGCATCCAGTCCACGGTGAAATTGATCGCGACCGTCAGGAGGGCGATGGCCGCCGCCGGCAGCAGCGGCAGCGAGGCCGCCTGCCAGTCCCCATATTCCGCATAGCCGATATAGATGGAGAGCTCGCGCACCATCGTGCCCCAGTCCGCGAGCGGCGGCTGGATGCCGATGCCCAGGAAACTCAGCGCCGCGATCAGCAGGAAAACGAAGCAGAAGCGCAGGCCGAATTCCGCCAGCAGGGGGGCGGCGGCATTCGGCAGGATTTCCTTGAAGATCAGGTAGCCGAGACCCTCGCCGCGCAGCTTGGCGGCCTCGATATAATCCATCACGACGATGTTGCCGCCGACCGCGCGGGCGAGGCGGAAAACGCGCGTCGAATCCAGCACGGCGATCACCAGGATCATGTTGATGGTCGATTGCCCGAAGATGGTGAGCAGCAGCAGCGCGAAGATGAGCTGCGGAATCGCCATCAGCACGTCCACCGTGCGCGACACCGTCTGGTCCAGCCAGCCGCCGAGCACGGCTGCGACGAAACCGAAGGTCGCGCCGATGAGGAAGGCGAGCGCCGTGGTCACGAAGGCGATGCCGATGGTGTTGCGCCCGCCGTAGAGCAGCCGCGTGAGCAGGTCGCGGCCCAGCTGGTCGGTGCCGAGCACGAAGTCCGGGTTCTCGCCGGGGAAGAGGTTGAACTCGTCGAAGACCTGCGATTCGCCATAGGGCGCAATGGCCGGCGCGAACAGGGCCGCCAGCACGTAGATCAGAACGACGGTCAGGCCGAAGGCGGCCGTCAGCGGCATGGCGCGGAACACGGCCCCGAAGGGACCTGCGATGCTCCGGAACCCGGCGCGGGCCGTCCAGGCGAGCCCGGTCAGGACCGCGAGCGGCAGGACGACATAAGTGAGGAAACCCACGGCGCCCGCCTATTTCGGGTGCCGCAGGCGCGGATTGGTCAGCACCGACAGCACATCCGCCAGCAGGTTGAGCAGAATGTAGGCTGCCGCGAAGACCAGGCAGCAGGCCTGCACGGTCGGCATGTCGCGGAGTTTCACGGCGTCCACGAACATCTGCCCGATGCCCGGATAGACGAACACGACCTCGACCACCACCACGCCGGTAACCAGGTAGGCGAGGTTGAGCGCGATGACATTGATGATCGGCGCGAGCGCGTTGGGGAGCGCGTGGCGCACGATCACCCGCCAGCGCGGGACTCCCTTGAGCCGCGCCATCTCGATATATTGCGAGGCCAACAGGTTGATGATCGCAACGCGCGTCATCCGCATCATGTGGGCGGTGACGACGAGCGTGAGGGTAAGCGCCGGCAGCACGGTGCGGTAGAGCCGTTCCCAGAAGTCGAGATCGGCATGGATCTTCGAGATCGAGGGGAAGACCGGGTTCGCCGCCGCCAGGAAGAGGATCAGGATATAGGCGACGAAGAATTCCGGGCTGGAGATGGAGGTGAGCGTGCCGACATTGGCTGCCCGGTCGAAGATCGAGCCCCGGTAGAGCGCCGCCAGAATGCCGAGCGTCAGCGCCAGCGGCACCGCCACGGCCGCCGCCGTGGCCGCGAGGAAAATCGTGTTCGCGAAGCGCGGCGCGAGCTGGTCGGCGACGGTGACGACATCCCGTTCGCCGGTCTGCCCGTATTGGGACTGGAAGCTCAACTGGTTGAAACTGACGCCGAAATCGCCGCTGAAGACGCCGCCCAGCCACGCGAAATAGCGTTCGACCGGTGAGCGGTCCATGCCGAGGCTCTCGCGGATGGCGGCGACCGCCTCGGGGGTCGCGCCCTGGCCCAGGATCGCCTCGGCGAAATCTCCCGGCAGCGCCTCGATGGCGGCGAAGATCACCATGCTGACGACCAGCAGCGTGAAAGCCCCCAGCGCCAGCCGCTGTCCGATCATGCGCGCCAGGCCCGACATGTCCCTCCCCGCTCTCGACGGGCCATTAGGGCATGGTCGCGGCCCCGGGTCCAGACTTTCGGGCGATTCCGGGAACCGGCGGTCGTGACCCTGCGCATTTACATCGTGTCGGGCGAACCGTCCGGCGATGCGCTCGGCGCGCGGCTGCTCAGGGCCTTGCGCGAGGGCGGGCCGGTGGAGGCGGCAGGCGTCGGCGGCGAACTCATGGGCGCGGAGGGCGTCGCCAGCCTGTTCCCGCAGTCGGAGACCGCCGTCATGGGCGTCTTCGAGGTGCTGCCCCGCGCCCGGGGGCTGCTGCGGCGGATGGACGAGACGGTGGCCGACATACTGCGCTTCCGGCCGGATGCCGTCGTCACCATCGATTCCGGCGGTTTCAACAAGGGCGTGGCGAAGCGCCTGATCGCGGCGGACTGCCCGGCGGTCCGCATCCACTATGTCGCCCCGATGGTCTGGGTCTGGGCGCCGGGGCGCGCGCGCCGCATGGCCGGGCTGTTCGACCACCTGATGACGCTGTGGCCGTTCGAGCCGCCTCTGTTCGAGCGCGAAGGGCTGCCCTGCACTTTCGTCGGCCACTCGCTGGTCGAGGCGGAGGCGGGCGACGGCGCCGCCTTCCGCGCCCGGCACGGGATCGGTCCGGAGTGCGCGGTCGTGTCGGTGTTGCCGGGAAGCCGGGCGGGCGAAGTGCGCCGCCTGCTGCCGGTGTTCCGCGGGACGCTCGAACGGCTCGCCGGCGACCTGCCCGGCCTGCAGGTGGCGGTTCCGACCGTCGGCACGGTGGCTGACCGCGTTCGGGACGCCGTGAAGGAGTGGCCGTGGCCGGCCGTCGTCACGCTGGGCGAGCAGGAGAAGCAGGGCGCGTTCGCCGCCAGCCGGGCCGCGCTCGGGGCGTCGGGCACGGTCGCGCTCGAGCTCGCGCTTGCCGGCGTGCCGCAGGTCACCGCCTACCGGATGAACCCCGCGACGGCGCTCATCGGCCGGGCCGTGATCCGCAGGCGCCGGTTCTGTCCCGTCAACATCCTGCTCGACCGCCCGGTCGTCCCGGAACTGATCCAGGGCGACTGCCGGCCGGGGCCGCTCGCGCGCGCGCTTGCGCCGCTCCTGTCCGACGAGAAGGCGCGTACCGTGCAACGGGACGCCTTCCGTGAGCTGGCCGGCAGGCTCGGCGGCGGCACGCGCCCCAGCCTCCGGGCGGCGGAGACGGTGCGGCGTATCGTCCATGAAACGCATCTGTCATCGAAACGATAACGGGCCGTAATCCGGGTCTGGTGTCTGCCGCCGCACATGGCGACCGAAACGGAGGAGCATCATGCCCGACCATGCCAGCGAACTCTCGTTCGACGAATTCGACGAACTGAACGACCCGCGCGATGAGCCGACCGGCTTCGAGCGCACCGTCTCCCGACGCCGCTTCCTGGGCGGCGCGGCGGCGCTCGGCGCGGCCGGCGCCTTTTTCGGCCTGGGCGCCTTCCGTCCGGCGCATGCAGCCGGCACGGGCGGCCTCCGCTTCGAGCCCGTGGCCGCCAACGGGCTGGACACGGTGACCGTGCCGCCCGGCTTCTCCTGGCATAACGTCATCGCCTGGGGCGACCCGCTCTGGTCCGACGGCAAGCCGTTCGACCATGCGACGCGCGGCGACGGCGCCAGCCAGGAGCGCGCCTTCGGCGACAACAATGACGGCATGTCCACCTTCTTCACCGACGGCAGGACCGTGCTCGCCGTCAACAACGAATATGTGATACCAGCGGTTGAGGTTTGAGACTCATTGAGGGGATTCCCAAGGAGATCGACTTCTGACTCAATGCCGATCCAGCGATTGGAGTATCGGTATGAGGGCAGGGATCCCATTGAGGGAGGATTTCGATGCGGCGCAGT